>NZ_CP063832.1:1658333-1981666 GCF_023277925.1 Pseudomonas entomophila | reverse complement strand
GACGACGCAACCGACGCGGAAGCGGCGCTGCTCAAGGACTGGAAGCGCTACCGCATCGCGCTGAACCGCCTGCCTGATCAGCCTGGTTACCCGAACACCATCGACTGGCCCGCGCCGCCGGCCTGATTAGCACCGAATCCACCGACCGCCGCCTGGCGGTATTTTTTTGCCTGGAGTAACCAAATGCGTACATCGCAACGTGGCTTGAGCCTCATCAAGTCGTTCGAGGGGCTGCACCTGCTGGCCTACCAGGATGCCGTCGGCGTCTGGACTATCGGCTATGGCACCACGCGCGGCGTGAAGGCAGGCATGTCGATCAGCAAGGCGCAGGCTGAGCGCATGCTGCTGAACGACGTGCAGCGCTTCGAGCCGGAGGTGCAACGCCTGGTCACGGCGCCGCTGAGCCAGAACCAGTGGGACGCCGTGATCAGCTTCACCTACAACCTCGGCTCGGCGAACCTCGAGTCGTCAACGCTCCGCCGTCTGCTCAACGCTGGCGACTATGCCGCCGCGGCTGAGCAATTCCCGCGCTGGAACAAGGCCGGGGGCAAGGTGCTTGCCGGCCTTGTGCGCCGGCGTGACGCTGAGCGCGCTCTGTTTCTGGAGGCGGCGTGAACTGGTGGATACGCGGCACGGCACTCTTGCTGGTGTTGGCGTCCTACTGGGGCGCCTACGAGCATGGGCGCAAGGTCGAGCGCGTGGCGGCCGTCGCAGCATCGGCGCAGCGGGACAGCGGTGATCGCCTGGCAGAAGTGATTGGAGAGCGTGCCGCGCGGGACGAAGAACAACGACGCGCCCAGGCGCAGGAGGGGGTGAGGGCGCATGCTCAGGAACAACGAACGATTGCCGAAGGTTCTGCTGCTGGGGCTGATGCTGCTGGCCAGCGGCTGCACGACGACGCCGGCAAACTCGCCGCCACCGTCGGTTGCGCCGGCGCGGATCCCGCCGTTGCCGCTCGAGGCGAGGCAGCCCGCCGCGCCGCAATGGTGCTCTCCGACCTGCTCGCACGGGCTGATGCTCGAGCGGGAGAACTGGCGGCAGCGTTTGACCGTGCCCAAGTAGCTGGGCTTGCCTGCGAGGCGTCCTATAATGCCTTGGTCAAACCGTCAGGACCGAGCCGTGAAGCGAACCATCGAGGGAATGATCGAAGCGGGTGAGCCGTTGATTCGGGAGGCGATTGCCGCTTTGCGTCGATATCACGAGGCCCAGGACGCTGGCGCGCCGCCAGAGGAAGTCGAGCGGCTGAGCCTGACGCTGAGTCGGCGTACAAGGCCGTGACGGATTACCAGCTGTATGCGCTCGGGCATCAACCCCTCACGCGGCATTGACCCTGGCACCTAAAGCGGCCAGGTTGTGGGCTCATGCTGAGCGTGAAGCGGAGTGGGAGTAACGTCAGCCAGGACGGCTGGCGGGACCGGCAGAACGCCGAAGAGTGGGAAGTTATTCGTACCACTTTTTGTACCAATGGCTGTGTTTTTGCGGGTGACGGAGCGTGACGCGAAGTGACGAAACCCCCGTATTCATTGGGTTTCGTCACTTTGCAAAACTCACGAAAACACGAAAAACATCTTTGGAGTATGGCCGAACGGCTGTCGAATGCCTTATATCCAAAGGGCGCAACGTGAACGAAATTTAATCCTGTACCATTTTCTGTCAGCCACCTGTAACCCCGCAGGCGCATCCACCCAGGCAAAAAAAGCCCGCCGGGAAGGGCGGGCCAGAAGGGGCGTAGGGAGCAACGCACAACAACAAATTCAGGTCAGGCGATGAAGCTTGAATCGTGCAGCCGGTCGGCCAGGGCCTGCGCCGAGGAGCGCGTGGTCAGCGGGCCGCTGATGGCCTCGCCGTTGCGTATCAGGTACCAGCAGGCCAGCAGGCCCTGCTGACGCAGGTTGTTCGGGACGGCGCTACCGACGACGGACATGATCTGGATAGGGGCCATGGGGGCATCTCCTGTAAACATGGCCCCACCTTACGCAGACGCCCTCGGGGTTTGAAATCAATGTCCTCGATAGTGGTCATTGGTTTTATCAACTATGCCGCTCACCAGCGCGGTGGCCCGTAATACACCGGTGGCGGGCCGTAGTAGCGGCGGTAGACCGGCGGTGGTGGGGCGGGTACGTAGCGTTCCACGACATAGGGCTGGTAATAGACCGGCGGTGGCGGCGGTGGCGCCTGCACATAGACTGGCGCAGGTGCGTAGACCGGCTGCTGCTGCACGTACACGGTACGGTCATGGCCGCCGGAAATCGCCGCGCCGACCACCACGCCCGCCACTGCCGCGCCGAGCACCGGGCCCGGGCCATACCAGCCGCCACCATGGGCGGATGCCTGCCCGCTGATGGCCAGCGCGCCGACCAGCAGGGCGATTCCGGGGATGAAACGGTTCATGGCCAATCCTCGCAAGACAACCCCAGGCTCGGGGCTTGATTACTATGACTCCGGCAACCGTCAAGTGCTCGCAGGGGGAGGGTAAAGGTTGTGTAAGGGGCGACCGGTGGTCGTGTCTGGTAGGCTGGCGCAATCGTTTCAGTCGACACGCGGAGAAACAGGCCATGAGCACACCACCCAGCAGGGATACCGTCCTGTGCATTTCCCTGGCCGGGCGCCCGGGCACGTTCGGCGTACGCTTTCACAACCACCTCTACCAGCAGTTGGGCCTGGACTACTACTACAAAGCCATGACCACCCAGGACTTGCCGGCCGCCGTGGCGGGTATCCGTGCCTTGGGTATCCGCGGGTGTGGGGTGTCGATGCCGTACAAGGAGGCCTGCATGGCCCTGGTGGACGAGATCGACCCGTCCGCGGCGGCCATTGCGTCGGTGAACACCTTGGTCAACACCCAGGGGCGCCTGAAGGCCTACAACACCGACTACCTGGCGGTGCGTCAGTTGCTGGCGCGGCATCGGGTCGACCCGGGCACCGCCTTTGCCCTGCGCGGTAGCGGTGGCATGGCCAAGGCGGTGGCCAGCGCTTTGCGCGATGCGGGTTTTCGCGACGGGATCATCGTGGCGCGCAATGAGCCGGCCGGGCGACAGTTGGCACAGGCGTGTGGTTACCGCTGGTTGCCAGAACTGGGTGACCAATGCCCGTCGATGCTGGTCAATGTCACGCCGATCGGCATGGCGGGTGGCCCGGAGGCCGCCCAGCTGGCGTTCAGTGAAGCCGCGATCGCGGCGGCCGAACAGGTATTCGATGTAGTTGCCATGCCGGCGCGCACGCCGCTGATCCAGCAGGCCGAGGCGCTGGGCAAGCCCGTGATCACCGGGCTGGAAGTCATTGCCCTGCAAGCGCTGGAACAGTTCGTGCTGTATACCGGGGTGCGCCCAAGTGACGAGCAAGTCGCGGCGGCGGTGGCGTTTGCCAGGCAGGCGTGATCGCGTTGGCTTCGCTTTTTCCTGTAGAAGCGGGGTTACCCGCGATCACCCGCGAAGCGGATGCCCTGCATCGCGGTGCCTGCTTCGCGGCTAAAGCCGCTCCTAAAGGGGGGATACTCACTGTCAGAAGGTGTCATGCCCCTCGTCCAGCCGTTGATCCACCAGCGCCCGGCCATGGGCCAGGGATACGTGCTGGGCGTTGTTCAGGTCGGAGAAGAACTTCATCGGCATCGACAAGCGCCGGCTGGTGTGGCCTTGCGGGTCGGTGATCAGGCACCCGGCGGCATAGGGCAGGGGCGAGTCGGGGTGGGGCATCACACTGGCGGTGATGGTGTGCTTGCGGTATTCACAGTGAAGGGTTTGCATCGTCCTGACCTCGCTGTGGCATGGAAGAAGCGTCTTCTTCATATACCACAGCAAGGGGGCGGGCGTTCCCCGCCCGACGAGCGCGACGGCTGAAGGTCAGTCCTTCAGGTCGGTCGGCTGGATCACCTCGACCCAGTAGCCGTCCGGGTCCTTGACGAAGGCCAGGTGCTTCATGCGGCCGTCGCTCAGGCGTTTCTGGAAGGGCACGTCCAGCGCCTCGAAACGCTCGCAGGCGACGCGTACGTCCGGCACCGAGATGCAGATGTGGCCGAAACCGCGTGGGTCGGTGTTGCCGTTGTGGTAGGCGAACTCAGGGTCGTTCTCGGTGCCGTGGTTGTGGGTCAGCTCGAGCACGCCAGGGATCGACTTCATCCACTGGTGGCGCGCGCTGTCATCCTCGGGGATATCCTTCTGGTCGACCAGGGCCAGGAAGTACAGGCTGAAGGCCGCTTCCGGGAAGTCGCGCTTGTCCACCAGGCTGAAGCCCAGCACGCGGGTGTAGAAGTCCAGGGATTTCTCGATATCCTTGACCCGCAGCATGGTGTGGTTGAAGACGAACTGGGCGGTGGCGGTGTCTGGCTGGGCAGTGACGCCGGGCAGTGTTTGCAGCTGGTGCAGGCTCATGGGTACTCCGGGATCTGGGCCTAAAAGAGATGGGCCATGATACGGCAGTCAGCCGGCAGCGCAAACGAAAGCGCCCTGCACAGTGGCAGGGCGCTGGAATTAGAGGCCCGCATGTGCGGGCGCGTGATGGGGTCGCTAGTCCTTTAGCTGGTTCGATACTGCGCGGGCACAAGTGAAAAAAGTGTGAAGAGTGCGTTGATATTTCATCAGCGCACCCAGCTTTCCACCGTTTGTGCGCCGTACTGTTCCTTCCAGGCCTTCAACCCGCGATGGTTGCCGCCCTTGGTCTCGATCAGCTCGCCGGTGTGCGGGTTTTCGTAGACTTTCACCACCCGTGGGCGGCGTTGCTGCTTGACGGGTGCCGAGGGGGCCTTGCTCGCGCCTTTGGGGTCAAGGATCGCGATGATGTCGCGCAGGCGCTTGTCATAGCTCTTCATCAGGCCGACTAGTTTCTGCTCGAATTCGATTTCGCGTTTGAGGCCGGCATCCTTTTTCAGCGCTTCCAATTGTGCCATCTGTTCCTGAAGCGCTTTTTCGGCAGCACGAAACTCTGCAAGTCTGGACACTGTCATCACTCCTGTTAAGTCTGCCGTGGCATGACGTGACGAACATGAAGATTGTATTGAACGTTGGCCACGCGGGGGGGACTGCTGTTCGCTGATAGTGAGTGTAGTAGTGCCGGGCAGGGTGGTAAACAGCAAACTTTCAATCAATTACCCGGGAACTTTGTCGGTTTCCTGCACGTTATTCGAAAATGCCCAGGCGGGCCTCGCCAGGCCGTTCTAGACCATGGTCCAATGGCTTGCCCTAGAGGCATTGGCGCAAAATCCAAGATGATGGTCGAAGTCTGTTCGCCTGTCCCGTAGTGCCGATGCAGGTGACTGCTCGGATTGTTTTCTGCCCCTCTTTTGGATGTTCCCTCGCATGTTTGCCCCCTTTCCCCTCGCCCCTGGGCGCCGAGTTGCCGGCCTGTTCTTCCTGTGTGCCGGTGTCAACGCCCAGGCGGCCGGTTTCATTGAAGACAGCAGTGCCAAGGTCGAAGCGCGCAATGTCTATTTCAACCGGGATTTCCGTGACGGCCACAGCAGTTCCAGCCAGGGCGCGTCAAAGCGTGAGGAGTGGGCGCAGGGGTTCATCCTCAATGTCCAGTCCGGTTATACCCAGGGCCCGGTAGGGTTTGGTGTGGATGCACTGGGGATGCTCGGTTACAAGTTGGACTCGAGCCCGGCCGACAGTAACAGCGGCTTGTTGCCGTCCTCCGGACACAACCCGCGTCATTCCGTCGACCAGTACGCCAAGATGGGTATCGCCGGCAAGGTGAAGTATTCGCAGACCGTGTTCAAGTACGGTTCGATGATGCCCGATGTGCCGCTGCTCAAGTACAACGACGGCCGCCTGCTGCCGACCCTGTTCCATGGCGCCTGGCTGACGTCCGAGGAAGTGCGCGACCTGAAGTTCACCCTGGCGCGCCTGAACCAGTACACCGCGCGAGATTCCACTGACCGCCAGGATATTCGCGTCCACTGCAAGAACAAGCGCTACGCCTGTGATATCGAGGCCGACCACTTCGACCTCGCCGGTGTCGACTACCGCTTCAACGACCGGGTCAGCGCCCAGTACCAGGTATCGAAGCTGGAGAACATCTATCGCCAGCACTTCCTCGGCCTGGTCGCCAGCCAGCCGCTGGACGTCGGTACCCTGTCGGCCGACCTGCGGGTGATCAAGAGCGACGACATCGGCAATGCCCGCGCCGGCCACATCGACCACCGCGCCTTTAGCGGCATGCTGGGTTACAGCCTGGGTGGGCACAAGATCAGCGCCGGCTGGCAGCGCATGTTCGGCGACAGCGCCATGCCGTACCTCGACGGCACCAACCCGTACCTGGTCAACTACGCCCAGGTCAACGACTTCGCCGCCGCCCAGGAGCGCTCCTGGCAGCTGCGCTACGACTATGACTTCAAGGCCCTTGGTGTGCCTGGCCTGACCTTCTTCACCCGCTATATCAACGGTGACAACATCAAGGTCCCGGGCAGCCTGGCCGAAGGTAAGGAATGGGAGCGCGACAGCGAGCTCAAGTACCAGGTGCAAAGCGGCACGTTCAAGGACGTCAGCGTGCGCCTGCGCAACTCCACCTACCGCAGCAACTACGAGAAATGGGCGCGTGACATGGACGAGACCCGGGTGATCGTCAGCTACAACTTCTCGATCTTCTAAAGCTGGCAGCCGCTTTGCCAAATACCGGTGGCCGGCCGACAATGGCCACCGGCATCCAGGCGAGGCATTCGATGAAACAGCTGCTACTGATCGGCATCGGGCCAGGCGATCCACGCCAGGTCACCTTCGAGGCCGTGGCGGCGCTGCAGCGCGCCACGGTGTTCTTCGTGCTCGACAAGGGCGCCGACAAGGGCGCCTTGCTGCAACTGCGCAAGGCTATCCTCGAGCGCTACCTGCCCGAGGGCGGGTATCGCCTGGTGCAGGTCGAGGATCCCCGGCGTGATGGGCAGGCCGCCGACTATGTCGGCGCCGTGCAGGATTGGCACGCCGAGCGCGCGGCGCTGTATGCCCGCCTGATCGACGACGAGTTGGGCGCCGATGACGTCGGCGCCTTTTTGCTCTGGGGCGAACCTGGGCTTTACGACAGCACCTTGCGCATCCTCGACCTGGTCCGCCAGCGTGGTGTGGCGCTCACCCTGGAAGTCATCCCCGGTATCAGCAGCGTGCAGGCCCTGGCGGCCCGGCACCAGATCCCCCTCAATCGTATCGGCGAGCCATTGACCGTGCTGCCAGGAAGGCGCCTGGGCGAACTGGCGCGGGTCGACAATGTGGTGGTGATGCTTGACGGGGCATGTGCGTTTGCCGCGCTGGAGGATCCGCACCTGGTGATCTACTGGGGCGCCTACCTGGGCACGGCGGACGAGTTGCTGGTGGCGGGGCCGTTGCAGGCGGTCAAGGCGCGCATCCTCGAATTGCGCGAGGCGGCGCGGCGGCGCAACGGCTGGATCATGGATACCTACCTGTTGCGGCGGGAGCTGTGAGCGGCCTGTGAGAGGTGTTTTGTCGGCACTGGCCTGTTCGCCGGCATAGCCGGCTCCTACAGGTGCGGCGCTGGTCCTGAGGCTTGTAGACGCCAGCTTTGCCGGCGAATGGCTCAGGCATGGCCTTGAGGCGTGCCCAAGATCTCCACCACCTTGTCCCGCAACTGGTCGATGCTGAACGGCTTGCCGATCAGGTGCATGCCCGCGGGCACCTCGACGCTTTCGGCATAGCCACTGGCGAACAGCACCGGCAGCAATGGCCGAACCTGGCGCGCCTTGCCGGCCAGTGCTTCGCCGCGCATGTCCGGCAGGCCAAGATCGGTCATCAGCAGGTCCAGGGGTTGGTTGGGGTCTTCGAGGATCTTCAACGCCGCGATGGCGTTTTCCGCCGCGATAGCGGTGTAGCCCAGCTCGTCGAGCACTTCGACTATCAGCATGCGTACGATGTCGTCGTCTTCGACTACCAGAAGGTGCATGGCGCGGATCCTGTTTCGATGGTTTGTCTCTACTCTGTGCCCACGGCAACGGTAGAAGTTCCCAAGCTTACCGACCTGCGTAAATAGATGGAACGATTGGCGCGCAGCGCCTTCAAATACTGGCTAAATGCCCTGCCAGATCCGCCAAAGCTGGTTAGACTCGCTGTATCAACCCGGTCGGTGTAGCGCAGGGCAAGCCATACATGACGTCGCCGCCACACTGTTCAATGGACTTTCTCGCTCGGGCACACTCAGATGATTCAAGCAGCCTCGATGGACCAACGCAGCTTCCGCAAGTTGTTGAGCCGCAATGTCGGCCTGCCGCTGGGCGTGGGGCTCTTGGGGGCCGTGGCCTTTGTCGCGGTGATCAACTACCTGCTCTCGGCCATGCAATGGGTCGAGCACACCGACCGGGTGATCGGCAATGCCAACGAAACGATCAAGCTGTCGATCGACATGGAAACCGGCATGCGCGGTTACCTGCTGTCGGGCGAGGAACGCTTCCTCGACCCCTACGAGGTGGCCAAGCCGCGCATTTTTAGTAGCCTCGAAAGCCTGAAGGCGATGGTGGCGGACAACCCTCAGCAGGTCGACCGCGTCGATCGCATTGTTGCGTTACAGCGTGAATGGAACAATTTCGGCAGCGAAATGATCAACCTGCGCCGCAGCCAGGGTGACTATCAGGGCTTGATCGGCCGGGGCCGTGGCAAACGTATTACCGACGAAATCCGCAAGGAGTTCGACGCCTTCATCGGCACCGAGCAGCAACTGCGCATGGCGCGCAACGAGAAAGTCAGCAGCGTCACGGTGACCGCGATTTCCGCCTTCGTGCTGTTCATCGTCGCGCTCAGCGCCTTGCTCGCCTACCTGGGGCGGCGTGACCTGCTGGCGCTGTCTGCCAGTTACGTCGACAACCTGCAGGGCCAGCAGCGTGCGGCCGAGCGCCTGGAGCACCAGGCCTGGCTGCGCGCCGGCCAGACCCAGCTGGGTGAGCAGGTACTTGGCCAGCTCACCCTGCCGATGCTCGGTGACAATATCCTGCGCTTCTTCGCCAGCTACCTCGGCAGCGTGGTCGGCGCCGTGTATGTGCGTGACGAGCACGGCAAGCTGGTTCGAGTGGCCAGTTATGGCCTGGATAGCGAACAGCAGGCCCGCGACCAGGTGCTGGGCGAGCACGCCGGCCTGCTGGCCCAGGCCCTGCGCCAGGGCCGCTTGCTGCGCCTGGACGACCTGCCCGAGGACTACTACCGGCTGAGCTCCGGCCTGGGCAGTGGCCTGCCACGCAGCGGCGCGCTGATGCCGACCCGCGACGACGGGCAGATCAATGGCGTACTGGAACTGGGCTTCCTGCGCCCGCTGCAGGAACGCGACCTGGAACTGCTGGAGCGCATTGGCGACAACCTTGGCATCTCCATCGAAAGCGCCCGCTACCGCCAGCGCCTGCAGGAAGTGCTGGCCGAGACGCAGCAGCTCAACGAAGAGCTGCAGGTCCAGCAGGAAGAACTCAAGACCGCCAACGAGGAACTGGAGGAGCAGTCCCGCGTGCTCAAGGAATCCCAGGCCCACCTGGAGACGCAACAGGCCGAGCTGGAGCAGACCAACGAGCAACTGGCCGAGCGCACCGAGGCCCTGGACCGCAAGAACGGCGAGCTGAACCAGGCCCAGGTCGAGCTGCAGGCCCGCGCCGACGACCTGCAACGCTCGAGCAAGTACAAGTCCGAATTCCTCGCCAACATGTCCCACGAGCTGCGCACGCCGCTCAACAGCTCGCTGATCCTGGCCAAACTGTTGGCCGAGAACGCCGAGGGCAACCTCAGCGAGGACCAGGTCAAGTTCGCCGAGTCGATCTATTCGGCCGGCAACGACCTGCTCAACCTGATCAACGACATCCTCGACATCGCCAAGGTCGAAGCCGGCAAGCTCGAGGTGCGCCCCGAGAGCACATCGCTGGAGCGCCTGGCCGAAGGCCTGCAGGGCATGTTCCAGCCCCTGGCCCAGGACAAGGGCCTGGACTTCGAGGTGCGCCTCGAGGCGCCACTGCCGCCTGTGGTGCACACCGACCGCCAGCGCCTGGAGCAGGTACTGAAGAACCTGCTGTCCAATGCCATCAAGTTCACCGAACGCGGCAAAGTGAGCCTGGGCATCAGCCACCAGGCGGGCCTGGGCATCGTCTTCGCCGTGCGCGACACCGGTATCGGCATTGCCGCCGACCAGCAGCAGGCGATCTTCGGCGCCTTCCACCAGGTCGATGGCACCAGCAACCGCAAGTACGGCGGCACTGGCCTTGGCTTGTCGATCTCCCGCGACCTGGCGCACTTGCTCGGTGGCCAGATCAGCGTCGACAGCAGCCCCGGGCAAGGCAGCGTGTTCAGCCTGATCCTGCCGGTGCATTTCGAACCGACCGTGGAGCACAGCAACGTGGTACACAGCCAGCGCCCGACGGTCGACGCGCTGCCGCCGGCGCCCCCGGCTCCGGCCCCGGCCTCGGTCAGGAGCGAGCGCCCGGCCTCGGCCTTCGCCGATGACCGTGCGCGTGCGCCGTTCGGCAATCGCTGCATTCTGGTGATCGAGGACGAGCCGAACTTCGCCCGCATCCTCTACGACCTGGCCCACGAGCTGGGCTATAGCTGCCTGGTGGCCCAGGCCGCCGATGAAGGCTTCGAACTGGCCGCCCAGTACATGCCCGACGCGATCCTGCTGGACATGCGCCTGCCCGACCATTCCGGGCTCACGGTACTGCAGCGTCTCAAGGAGCAGGCCAGCACCCGGCATATCCCGGTGCACATCATCTCGGTGGAGGACCGCGTCGAGGCGGCCATGCACATGGGCGCGGTGGGCTATGCAGTCAAACCCACCAGCCGCGAGGAACTCAAGGCGGTGTTCGCCCGCCTGGAGGCGAAGCTGACACAGAAGCTCAAGCACATCCTGCTGGTGGAGGACGACGACCTGCAGCGCGACAGCATCGCTCGCCTGATCGGCGACGACGATATCGAGATCACCGCCGTGGCCATGGCCCAGGACGCCCTGGCGCTGCTGCGCGAGAACATCTACGACTGCATGATCATCGACCTCAAGCTGCCCGACATGCTGGGTAACGAGCTGCTCAAGCGCATGACCGCCGAGGATATCCGCAGCTTCCCGCCGGTGATCGTCTATACCGGGCGCAACCTCACCCGCGAGGAAGAGGCCGACCTGCTCAAGTACTCGCGCTCGATCATCATCAAGGGCGCACGCTCGCCGGAGCGCCTGCTCGACGAAGTCACGCTGTTCCTGCACAAGGTCGAGTCGCAGCTGTCCAACGAGCGCCAGCGCATGCTCAAGACCGCGCGCAGCCGCGACAAGGTGTTCGAGGGGCGCAAGATCCTGCTGGTGGACGACGACGTGCGCAACATCTTCGCCCTCACCAGCGCCTTGGAGCACAAGGGCGCGATCGTCGAGATCGGCCGTAATGGCCGCGAGGCGCTGGAGTGCCTGGAGGCCAACGACGACATCGACCTGGTGCTGATGGACGTGATGATGCCGGAGATGGACGGCTACGAGGCCACCCGGCTGATCCGCCAGCAGCCGCGCTGGCGCAAGCTGCCGATCATCGCCGTGACCGCCAAGGCGATGAAGGACGACCAGCAGCGTTGTCTGCAGGCTGGCGCCAATGATTACCTGGCCAAACCGATCGACCTGGACCGCCTGTTCTCGCTGATCCGGGTCTGGCTGCCGCAATTGGAGCGAATCTGAAATCTTGACCAGTGAACGCAACACCGATATCGAGATCCGGCTGCTGATCGAGGCGATCTACCTCAAGTACAGCTACGATTTTCGCGATTATTCCGGCGCTTCGATCAAGCGCCGGATCCTCCACGCCCTGCGCCAGTTCGACTGCCGCACGGTGTCGGCGCTGCAGGAACGGGTGCTGCACGACCCCGGCATGTTCATGGAGCTGCTGCAGTACCTGACGATCCCGGTCAGCGAGATGTTCCGCGACCCCGGGCACTTTCTCGCCCTGCGTGAAGAGGTGGTGCCGCTGCTGCGCACCTGGCCGTCGCTCAAGCTCTGGATCGCCGGGTGCAGCACGGGCGAGGAGGTGTACTCCATGGCCATCCTGCTGCACGAGGAAGGGTTGCTGGAGCGCACGATCATCTACGCCACCGACATCAACCCGCACTCGCTGGAGCGCGCCAAGCAGGGCATCTACTCGATGCAGAGCATGCACGAGTACGCACAGAACTACCGCAAGGCGGGCGGGCGCCGGGACTTTTCCGAGTACTACACCGCCGCCTATGGCAACGCCATCATGGACAGCAGCTTGCGCGACAACGTGACCTTCGCCGACCACAGCCTGGCCACCGACAGCGTGTTCTCCGAGACGCAACTGGTGTCGTGCCGCAATGTGCTGATCTATTTCAACAAGGGCCTGCAGGACCGCGCCCTCGGGCTGTTCCACGACTCGCTGTGCCACCGTGGTTTCCTGGTGCTTGGCAGCAAGGAGTCGGTGGATTTCTCCGCCTATAGTGATCGCTTCGAGCCGTTGGTGCGGCCCGAACGGATCTATCGCAAGACATGACAGGTGTACGCGCGGTGGTCATCGGCGCCTCGGCGGGCGGCGTCACGGCGTTGTTCAACGTGCTCGGCGCGTTGCCGGACAGCTTCGCCATCCCGGTGTTGTGCGTGCTGCACCTGCCGGACGACCGCCACAGTCAGTTGGCGGAGGTGCTGCAGCGACGCCTGCAGCGGCCGGTGCGCGAAGCCGTCGACAAGGCCTGCATCGAGGCGGGTTTGATCTATGTGGCCGGGCCGGGCTATCACCTGTCGGTGGAGCGTGATTTCACCCTGTCGCTCAGCCAGGAGGAACCGGTGCATTTCTCGCGGCCAGCGATCGACTACCTGTTCGAGTCGGCGGCGGACGCCTACGGCCCGGGCCTGCTCGGCGTGCTGCTCACCGGGGCCAACGAAGATGGTGCCCGGGGGCTTTTGCGCATCAGACAAAGCGGTGGCCGGACCGTGGTCCAGGACCCTCGCGACGCACAGGTCGCGCTGATGCCGGAGGCCGCCCTGGCCCTGCAGCAGCCCGACCATATACTTTCTTTGAGTGGTATCGGGCAGTTGCTCGCGACCCTGGAACCCAGCGCATGCTAAGCCATATCACCGCGAAACTGCTGATCGTCGACGACCTGCCGGAGAACCTGCTGGCCCTCGATGCCCTGATCCAGGGCGCGGACCGCGAGGTGCATCAGGCCCAGTCCGCCGAGCAGGCATTGTCGCTGCTGCTCGAGCACGAATTCGCCCTGGCGATACTTGACGTGCAGATGCCGGGCATGAACGGTTTCGAACTGGCCGAGCTGATGCGTGGCATGGAAAAGACCCGCAGTATACCCATCGTTTTCGTCAGCGCCGCCGGGCGCGAGATGAACTACGCCTTCAAGGGCTATGAGAGCGGGGCGGTGGACTTCCTGCACAAGCCCCTCGACACCCTGGCGGTGAAGAGCAAGGTCTCGGTGTTCGTCGACCTGTTCCGCCAGCGCAAGGCCCTCGACCGCCAGCTCCAGGCGCTGGAGCGCAGCCGTGAGGAGCAGGCGCAGTTGCTGGCGCAGTTGCAGGTGGCGCGTGGCGAGCTGGAGCGGGCGGTGCGCATGCGCGATGATTTCATGTCGATCGTCTCCCACGAAGTGCGCACACCGCTCAATGGCCTGATTCTCGAGACCCAGCTGCGGCGCATGCACCTGGCCCGGGGCAACCTGGGGGCGTTCAGCGAGGAGAAGCTCGCGGCGATGGTCGAGCGCGATGAGCGGCAGATCAACAGCCTGATCCGCTTGGTGGAGGACATGCTCGACGTGTCGCGGATCCGCACCGGCAAGTTGTCGATTCGGCCCAAGGCCTTCGACCTCGGGCAACTGGTGCGGGGGCTGGTCGAGAACTTCGCCGCGCAGGCGGGGGCCCTGGACACGCATATCGTGCTGGAGCAGTGCCAGGCCTTGCACGGCGAATGGGATGAGTTTCGCATCGAGCAGGTGCTGGCCAACCTGTTGTCCAATGCCCTGCGTTACGGTGAGCGTAAGCCGGTGCGGGTGCGGGTGTTCGAGGACGGCGCCATGGCCTGCGTGCAGGTGCAGGATGCGGGCATTGGCATCAGTGCGCAGCACCAGCAGCGGATTTTCCAGCAGTTCGAACGGGTGGCGGCGCAACAGGCCACGGGCGGGCTGGGCCTGGGGCTGTATATTTCCGAGCAGATCGTGCTGGCTCACGGTGGGCGTATCCAGGTCGACAGTGAGGAGGGGCACGGGGCTACATTCAGTGTCTACCTGCCGCTGACGACGCTGCAGTGCCAAAGTGACCAGACGCAGGCAACCTCTGCTTAGGGTTGGGGTCTGAGAGCTATCGTGCTGGATTCGAAGGCGTTGTCATGAGTGAAGATGCGCAAGATGTGGTGTTGATCGTTGAGGATGAACCGGCGATTCGCATGATCCTGCGGGACTACCTGGCGGGCGAGGGGTACCACGTGCTGGTGGCCGAGGATGGGGAGCAGGCGTTCGCGATTCTGGCGAGCAAGCCGCACCTGGACCTGATGGTGACCGATTATCGATTGCCTGGGGGGATATCGGGGGTCGAGATTGCCGAGCCGGCGGTGAGGTTGAGGCCTGATTTGAAGGTGATTTTCATCAGTGGGTATCCGGCGGAGATTCTTGAATCGGGCAGCCCGATTGCGCGGCGGGCGCCGATCCTGGCCAAGCCGTTTGATCTGGAGAGGTTGCGGGAGGAGATTCAGGGGTTGTTGCGTTAGGGGAGCGTGAAATCATGTCTCTCGCCCTGCATGTCTCTCGCCCTGCAGCCAGCCCATTCAAGGTGTTCGCCGGGAGCATTGCAGCGCCTGTGAAATAGAGCGCCGCCCGCGCGGCGCTCGATCTCCAGAGCGCTGAAAGACTTTCGACATGCGCCAGCCTACCCCAACGTCCGCTCCACAGCCCCCACCACCAGAGCCTCCATCAACCCAACCCCCTCGGCTTCACCCAGCCCCTTCCCGCGCAGCATCCCAGGCAACTGGTTCAGCAACGTCGCCAACACATGCCCGGTCGCCACGAGCGCATCCCCGGCCAACCGCGCCTGTGGCGCAATCAATCGCAGCAGCCCGGCTTCATAGCGCTCCCGCAGCCCAACCAGCCGCGCCTGCTGCACCTCGCTCAAGCAGCAGAAATCCCGCTCCGCCAGGCGAAACTGCAACGGCCGCTCACCATGCAACTGCCAGTGCGCGCTGATCAGGCAGGCCAACACTGGCTTGCCGCGCGCCAGCGCCCGTCGCCCCTGATCGAGGGTGGCCTGCAACTCCTCGTACAGCTCCTCGATCAGGTCGTAGAGCAGGTCCTGCTTGCTCGGGAAGTGGTGGTACAGCGACCCCGCGGTCAAACCCACATGCGCCGCCAGCTCACGCATGCTGACCTGGCCGAAGCCCTTCTCGGCGAACAACGCCATCGCCTTGTCGCGCCGCTCTTCAAAGTTGGCGCAGCGCATCGCCGCATTGACCGGGGGCATAGCGTACACGCCTCAGTAGGTGAAGAAGCCGCGGCCGCTCTTGCGCCCCAGGTAGCCGGCCGCAACCATCTCCTTGAGCAGCGGGGCGGGGCGGTACTTGCTGTCGTTGAAACCCTCGTGGAAGGCCTCCATGATCGCCAGCAGGGTGTCCAGGCCAACCAGGTCGGCCAGGGCCAGCGGGCCGATCGGCTGGTTGCAGCCCAGGCGCATGCCAGTGTCGATATCCTCGGCGCTGGCCAGGCCTTCCTGGCGCACGAAGATCGCCTCGTTGATCATCGGCACCAGGATGCGGTTGACCACGAAGCCCGGACGGTTGCCCGCGGTGATCGGGCTCTTGCCCAGTTTCTCGGTGACCAGCAGCGCCTGGGCGTAGGTGGCATCACTGGTTTGCAGGCCACGGATGATTTCCACCAGCGCCATCATCGGGACCGGGTTGAAGAAGTGCACGCCGATGAACCGCTCCGGGTGCTCGATGCTCGCCGCCAACTGGGTGACCGACAACGACGAGGTGTTGGTGGCGATCAGGCACTCGGCCGCGACGTTGGCCGCCACCTGCTGAAGAATCCGCTGCTTGAGCTGCAAATTCTCGGTGGCCGCCTCGATCACCAGTTGCGCACTGGCGAGCTGGGCGTAATCGGTGCTGGTGCGGATACGCGCCTTGGCTGCCGCGGCGTTGCCCGCCTCGACGGTACCCTTGCCGACCTGACGCTCGAGGTTCTTGCCAAGCGTCGCCACGCCACGCTCCAGCGCAGCGTCGGAAACGTCCACCAGCAACACCTGGTAGCCCGCCAGCGCACATACCTGGGCGATACCGTTGCCCATGGTCCCGGCGCCGATCACGGCGATCTGTTCAATGCTCACGTTGCTGGCTCCTGTCACACGCGTTCGAAGACGATGGCGATGCCTTGGCCGCCACCGATGCACATGGTGGCCAGGGCATAGCGGCCCTGGACACGCTGCAGTTCATGGATCGCCTTGGTGGCGATGATCGCGCCGGTGGCACCCACCGGGTGGCCCAGGGAAATGCCCGAGCCGTTGGGGTTGACCTTCTCCGGGTCGAAGCCCAGGGCACGGGAGACGGCGCAGGCCTGGGAGGCGAAGGCCTCGTTCGACTCGATCACGTCGAGGTCGGACACTTTCAGGCCGGCCTTCTGCAGCACCTTCTGCGTGGCCGGGATCGGGCCCAGGCCCATCAGTGCCGGCTCCACGCCTGCATGGGCGTAGGCCACCAGGCGCGCCAGGGGCTTGAGGCCCAGGCGGCGTACGGCGTCGCCGCTGGCCAGCACCAGGCCGGCGGCGCCGTCGTTGATGCTGCTGGCGTTACCGGCGGTGACGCTGCCGTCTTTCTTGAACACCGGCTTCATGCCGGCCAGTTGCTCGGCGGTGACGTCGCCGCGCACGTTCTCGTCGACGGTGAACTGCACGGGGCCTTTGCGGGTCTTGATTTCGATCGGCACGATCTGCCCGGCGAAACGGCCCTCGGTGATGGCGCGGGCGGCGCGGCGCTGGCTGGTCAGCGCGACTTCGTCCTGCATCTCGCGGGTGATGCCCTCGGTTGCAGCAACGTTTTCGGCGGTGATGCCCATGTGGAAGTGGTCGAACGGGTCCTGCAGCACACCAACCAGATAATCGACGCCTTGCAGGTCACCCATGCGCGCGCCCCAGCGGGCCTGGGGCAGCAGGTACGGGCTGCGGCTCATGTTCTCGGCGCCGGCGGCCAGGGCGATGTCGCTGTCACCCAGCAGCAGGCCCTGGGCGGCCGAGACGATGGCCTGCAGGCCCGAGCCGCACAGGCGGTTGACGTTAAAGGCCGGCACTTCCTTGGGCACCCCGGCGTTCATCGAGGCGACCCGGCCCAGGTAGGCGTCGCGGGGCTCGGTGGGGATCACGGTGCCCATCACCACATGGCCGATCTGCTCGGCGGTCACGCCCGAGCGCTCGATGGCGGCGCGGCTCACCTGGGTGGCGAGGTCGGCCAGGGGCAGGTCCTTGAGCGACCCGCCAAAGCTGCCGATGGCCGAACGTACCGCGCTGACGACGTAGATTTCTGTGCTGCTCATGCTGGCTCCGTATGCGAAGGCGTGGCGGGGTGGGGGCGGCTCTGCGAGAATGGCGGCCCAGAACCCTGGGGTGGATCGAGTCTAGGCAAAGGCCTTCGGGCGGCCTATGCCGGATCTGTTCAGTCAACCTGGCATTTTTTGCCACTCAGCATAGACAGCGGATGCCTGCCATGCGCGATAGCGATACGGTCGCGGTGTACTTCCTCAATGCCATGCTCCACGCCCTGCGCGACCGCCCGCAGGCGCGCGACGCCCACCTGCACGCGGTGGGCATCGACCCGGCGGTGCTGGCGCAGCCCCAGGCGCGCGTGCCGGCCAAGGCCTTCGCCCAGTTGTGGCTGGCGCTGATCGATGAGTTGCACGACGAATTCTTCCGCCTCGACAGCCATGGCATGCCCCTGGGCAGCTTCGCCCTGATCTGCCGCGGACTGATCCAGGAACCGAACCTGGAGAAAGCCCTGCGCCAGTGCCTGGGCAATTTCGCCCTGTTCCTGCGCGACCTGCAGGGCACGCTCACGGTGCGAGGGGCGCGTGCGCTGATCAGCGTGCACGCGAGCATCGACGACCCACTGACGCGCAGCTACGCCGAGGAAACCTTCCTGGTGCTGGTGGTGGGCCTGTTGTGCTGGCTGGCCGGGCGGCGCATCGCCATCGATCGCACCGAGCTGGCCCTGGCGCGCCCGGCCCAGGACGACGATGCCTTGCTGTGGGGGCCGGACCTGCGCCTGGGCAGTGGCCGCACCGAGGTAGAGTTCGACAGTGCCTGGTTGCGCCTGCCGGTGATGCAGGACCTGGCGGCCCTGAAGACCTTTTTGCGCAGCGCGCCGCAAGGGTTGGTGATCCGCTTTCGCAACCAGAACGGCCTGGTCGCCGAGGTGTATCGCCACTTGCGTGCCCGGCATTACGGGCAATGGCCGACGCTCGACGCCATGGCCGAGCGGCAACGGCTCAGTGCCAGCAGCTTTCGTCGGCAACTGGAAAGGGAAGGGCGCTCGTACCAGCAGATCAAGGACGAGGTGCGCCGGGCCATGGCCTTCGAGCTGCTGCGCGAAGGCTGCCTGAGCATTGCCGAGATTGCCGAGCAGACCGGCTTCCAGGAACCCAGCGCGTTTCACCGGGCGTTCAAGAAGTGGACCGGGCAAAGCCCGGGGAGCTACAGGGCGAAGCTCAGGCCGGCTTGAGCCGTTCCTTGCAGGAGCGGCTTCAGCCGCGATGCAGGCGACGTGGTACCTGGCACCCGCTTTGCGGGTGATCGCGGCTGAAGTCGCTCCTACAGAGCACATGCCAGGTCAACGCATCTATCAGGCTGGAACCATCGCAAAGCCCACGCCAAAGCGGTTCCAGGCATTGATCGTGGCGATGGCCAGGGTCAGGTTGGCGATCTCCTTGGGCTCGAAATGCTCCAGCAATGCCTCGTACTCAGGCTGCGGCGCGCCGCGCTCGGGCAGGCGGGTCAGGCTCTCCAGCCAGGCCAGCGCGGCACGCTCGCGCGGGGTGAAATAGCGGGTTTCCCGCCACACGCTCAGGGTTTGCAGGCGGGCTTCGGTTTCACCGGCCTTGCGCGCATCGTTGGCATGCAGGTTGACGCAATACGCGCAGCCGTTGATCTGCGAGGCGCGCAAGCGCACCAGTTCCAGCAGCGAGTGCTCCAGGCCCGAGTTGATCAGCGCCTGTTCGAGGCCAACCATGGCTTTGTAGGCTTCCGGGGCGTGCTTGGCCCATTCGATACGGTCGTGCATGGCGTTTCTCCAAGTGAGTGGGGATGGCGCTACCTTAGCGCCACCGCCGGCACCACCGAATAGCCAATCCCGCGCTTTGCCAGGAGGCCAATGCGCACATTCAGGTGGCCACTGACTGGCATCCAATCTCTTCATTTCAGCCCGTGCGCCGCAGCCGGGATAATGCCCGGGTCTTTACCGGAGAACCGATTCATGTCCGCAGATACCTACATGCGCGAGGCCCTCGACCTGGCCCGCGCCAATATCCAGGCCGGCGGCCGCCCCTTCGGCGCTGTACTGGTGCATCAAGGCCAAGTGATCGCCCGCGCCGTCAACGAGATCCACAGCACCCAGGACCCGACCAGCCATGCCGAGATGCAGGCCATCCGCCAGGCATCCCAGGTTCTGGGGCGGGCGCGCCTGGATGGCGCGGAAATCTACGCCAGTGGCCACCCATGCCCGATGTGCCTGGCGGCGATGCACCTGTGCGGCATCGAGCGTGCCTGGTTCGCCTACGACAACGAAGAAGGCGAGCCCTACGGGTTGTCCACCGCCGCCATCTACGCGCAGATGGCGCGCCCGCCACAGCAGCAGAGCCTGCCGCTGCGGCCACTCAAGCCAGCAGGCGAAGCCGGCCTGTACCTTGAGTGGAAACAGGCTGGCCAGGTATGAGAGCGGCACTGAACCTGTTGCTGGTCATGCTGCTGGCGCTGAACCTGCGGCCGATCCTCACCAGCATCGGCCCGCTGCTCGAACCCATGCGCCAGGGCACGGGCCTGGGCTACCAGCAGGCGGCCTTGCTGACCGCGCTGCCGGTGCTGTGCATGGGCTTGGTCCCCTTGCTGCAACCCTGGCTGCGGCGTTGGCTGAGCGAGCATGGCGGCATGCTCGCGGGCCTCGCGGCCATCGCCGTCGCCTGCCTGTGGCGCCTGCAACTGGGCAGCGCCTGGGCGCTGATCGCCAGCGCGGTGGTCGCCGGCCTGGGCGTTGCGGTGGTGCAGGGCATGATGCCGGGCCTGGTGAACCGCTGGTTCCCCACCCGCCTGGCGGCGACCATGGGGCTGTATTCGGCCGCACTGATGAGCGGTGGCGGCCTGGCGGCAGTGCTTGGCCCTGGGGTCAGTGCATATTTCGGGCACTGGCAGGTCGGCCTCGGCATTTGGGCGTTGCCGGCCGTGCTGGCGTTGCTGGCCTGGATCGCCCTGCGACCGCGCCAAGAGGTTCCCACGCTGGCTGGTCGTGGAGGTGGGCTTTGGTTTGGCAACCGCCGCGCCTGGTTGCTGGCGGTGTATTTCGGCCTGATCAATGGCGGCTACACCAGCATGGTGGCCTGGTTGCCGGCTTATCACCAGGAGCATGGCGGCACAGCCCAGGGTGGTGGCGAGCTGGTGGGGTTGATGACCCTTTTCCAGGTCGTCGGCGCGCTCGGCTTGCCTTTGCTGTTGCGCCGTCTGGTCGATCGCCGGCCGGGGCTGTGGCTGGCGCTGGCGATCCAACTGGGTGGTTTCCTGGGGCTGCTGCTGGCGCCGGCCAGCGCCATGGGCCTGTGGGTGGCGATGATCGGCCTGGGCCTGGGGGCGTGTTTCAGCCTCAGCCTCACGCTGACCCTGGAGCACCTGCGCACCCCGGCCGAGGCCGGCAGCCTGGCGGCGTTCGTGCAAGGCGTGGGCTTCATCATCACCGGCATCGTGCCGTACATCACCGGCTGGCTGCGGGAGGTCAGTGGCGACTTCCAGGCGTCCTGGACCCTGCTCGCCTGCACCGTGCTGGCCATGTGGCTGGTGACCGCGTGCTTTGCCCCGCGTGGTTATGCCAGGGCCATCGCGCGTGCTGACGAGGCGGGTGGGGTGACCGCGGTCAACTGAGGCGCTGCAAGGTGTCGCGCACCCGGTCCAGCGCCGGGTCGATATCCAGCAGCTCGATGGCGCCAAAGCCCAGCAGCAGCCCCGGACGCACCGGGACCTCGCTGAAGAACGGCGCCAGCGAGTAGATCCCCACCTCCACCTTGCGCGCCAGGTTGACCAGCAGCTCGACATCGACACCGGGGCTGGCCAGGGCGCTCAAGTGAAAGCCGGCGCTGGCCGGCACGGCGCTGAACCACGGCGCCAGGTCGTCGCCCAGGCGGGCGAGGATGCGCTCGCGGCGGGCACTGTAGATTTCATGGCAGCGGCGGATGTGCTTGTTCAGGTGGCCCTCGCCGATGAACCGGGCCAGGGCCCACTGCTGCAGGCTCGGGCTGTGCCAGTCGGTGAGGTGCTTGGCCACGCAGGCGGCTTGCAGCACGGCGGGCGGCAACACGGCATAACCCAGGCGCAGCTCGGGCAGCAGGGTCTTGGAGAAGGTGCCGACATAGGCCACCAGGCCGTGCCGGTCCAGGCGTTGCAACGCTTCGGCGGCCGGGCCCTGGTAGCGGAACTCGCAGTCGTAGTCGTCCTCGATGATCAGCGCGCCCAATTCGGCGGCCCGGGCCAGCAAGGCCTGGCGCCGCTGCTCACCCATGGGCATGCCCAGCGGGAACTGGTGCGACGGGGTAACGTAGATCAGTTGCGTGCCGTCCTCGATCTGGTCGACACACAGGCCTTCATCATCCACCGGCACCGACTGCAGGCGGGCGCCCAGGGCCAGGAACAGCTGGCGTGCGGGCGGGTAGCCGGGGTCTTCCATCGCCACCTTGCAACCTGGCTCGACCAGCACCCGGGCGATCAGGTCCAGGGCCTGCTGGGCGCCATTGCACACCATCACGTCGGCGGCGCTGCAATGCACGCCGCGGGCGAAGGCGATGTGGTGGGCGATGGCCTCGCGCAGTTCGGGCAGCCCCTGGGGGGCGAAGTGGCGTTCGCTGTGGCGCTGGCTGCGGCGCAGGGCGTATTGCATGCAACTGCGCCATTGGTCATAGGGGAACTGCGCCTTGCTCGATGCGCCGCCGACGAAGTCGTAGCGCGACGGTGCCTCCAGCGCCCGGCGGCCCAGCACCGTGGCGCGCTGGCGCCAGCGCTCGAGTGAGCCTGCGGCCGCCAGGGGGACGGCCTCGGCGTCGCTCGGGCGGATGGGCTGGCGCGGGGTGATGAAGGTGCCGCGGCCGACCACGCCGCTGAGCAGGTTGTCGTAGGTCAACTGTGAATAGGCTTCGGCCACGGTCTTGCGCGAGACGCCCAGTTGCTCGGCCAGCAGGCGCGTGGGCGGCAGTTGCGTGCCGGCGGCCAGGTGGCCGCTGTCGATGCCGGCACGCAGTTGCCGGTAGAGCTGGTCGGCGAGGCCTTTGCGGCCTTCGAGGCGGATATGCAGTTCCATTGGCGGTGGGTCCGAAGCGCGGGGGTGTCCAAGCTTCGAGGTTCTCGGCGCAAGCTGCAAGAGGGCGGCGTGATCAGAACCTGGCGGTGCTGATGGTGATGTAGCCCTTTTGTGGCAGGGCGATGTGGATCACCGTTTCGTCGGAGGGCGCCTTGCGCTTCTGCCTGATGCACACGCCATCGACCGCGGCGTCGCGCATGCGTGCCGGGATGGCGCGGCCATGGGGGTCGAAGAAGGCCTCGCTGGCCAGCAGCTCGACGCGCTCGATCAGTTGCCGGGTGTGTTCATCGGTGGCGCAGAAGAAGCGCACACCGGACAGGTGCGGGTTGTCGTCGGGGTTGCTGACTTCGTGGGCCATGAGCTGGCGTAGGGTGCGGCGCAGTTCGCGGGTGGGCTGGTCGTGTCTGGGCATGGTCTGGCCTCGTCTGGAAAGGGCTGGCCACCTGATGGCCGTCGCGTCTCCAGGTCGGATGATGGTGGCGCCAATAGGGGGCGACAACTACGAAGCGTCCGTAATCGCAGTAGGAAGTTTCCTAAATTACAAGCAGGGATGTGGACGACACCTTGATCCGCGTCAGCTCGGCACGCCGCGGGTGGCCAGGTGCGGGGGGCTGCGCAATCGCACGTTCGCTGTTGCACATCGCCGAGGTCTGCGCCTTGAACAGCCACTTCCAGCCAGCCGACCTGGAAGATGGGCACTGGGCCTATGAGCATGCCGACCCCGAGTGGCGCCGCTTGCATGACGTGGCCGCTGCCCTGCTAAGGCGGTGCCTGCTTCGCCCCGGGGATCTCTGGGGCTGCCATGCAGCCCTTTCGCGACACAAGGCCGCTTCCACAGCGCGCGCGGTCAATTTCAGGTGGCCTGATCAAGGGCGGCCTCGACAATTTCGATCCAGTGCCGCACTGGCG
The DNA here is from genome assembly GCF_023277925.1 of Pseudomonas entomophila. NCBI lineage: Bacteria > Pseudomonadati > Pseudomonadota > Gammaproteobacteria > Pseudomonadales > Pseudomonadaceae > Pseudomonas > Pseudomonas entomophila. Next base: position 1,958,292 of record NZ_CP063832.1, on the reverse strand, counting down.
TGCGCCCGGCGCCGCCCAGATGGAGCTGGCAGCCGATATTGGCAGTGGCGATGACCTCGGGGTTGCCGTTTTCCAGGGCAGTGAGGCGATTGTCACGCAGTTGGCGCGCCAGGGCCGGCTGGGTCAGCGAATAGGTGCCCGCCGAACCGCAGCACAAGTGACCATCGGCCACTGGGGTGAGGTGGAAGCCGAGGCGGGTCAGCAGGCTTTCCACCGCGCCACCCAGCTTGAGGGCGTGCTGCAGGGTGCAGGGGCAGTGGAAGGCCAGGCGCTGTTCGGCGCACAGGCCCAGGCGCTCCAGTGGCTCGGCTTGCAGCACCTGCACCAGGTCGCGGGACAGTGCGCTGACTCGCGCCGCCTTGGCGGCATAGCGCGGGTCATTCTCCAGCAGGTGCCCGTAGTCATGCACGAAGGCGCCGCAGCCGCTGGCCGTCTGCACGATGGCTTCGGCACCGGCCTCGATGGCCGGCCACCAAGCGTCGATGTTGGCGCGGGCGCGTTGCAGCCCCTGGGCCTGGGCGTCCAGGTGGTAGTCCACTGCGCCGCAGCAGCCAGCCTCGCGAGCGGGCTCGATGCTGATGCCCAGGCGCTCGAGCAGGCGCGCGGCGGCAGCGTTGGTGTTGGGCGACAGGGCCTGCTGGACGCAACCTTCGAGCAGTAGCATGCGGCGTTCGTGGCGCACAGGAGGGCGTTGCCCAGGGGCACCGATGGCGGTGGGCAGTTTGGCCTTCAGTGCGGCTGGCAGCAGCGGGCGCAAGGCTTGGCCGGTGCGCATCAGCGCCTTGAATGCGGTCGGACGCGTCAGCACCGCGCGCAGCACGCCACGCAACAAGCGCTGGCCGAAGGGGCGTCGCACCTGCTGGTCGACCACGGCGCGGCCGATATCCAGCAGGTCGTGGTACTTCACCCCGGATGGGCAGGTCGTCTCGCAGTTGCGGCAACTCAGGCAGCGGTCCAGGTGCAGCTGGGTGCTGGCGGTGACCGGCTGGCCTTCGAGCACCTGCTTGATCAGGTAGATGCGCCCACGCGGCCCATCGAGCTCGTCGCCGAGCAACTGGTAGGTGGGGCAGGTGGCCGTGCAGAAACCGCAATGCACGCAGCTGCGCAGGATGCTTTCGGCTTCTTCGCCACGGGGCAGTTGCCGGGCGGTGTCGCTCAGGTGGGTTTGCATGGCGCGGCCTCACAGGTCCGGGTACAGGCGCCCGGGGTTGAAGATGCCCTGGGGGTCGAGTTGCCGTTTCAGCGCCTGGTGGTAGCGCATCAACGCCGTGGGCAGCGGAGCGGCACTGTCGTCACCGGGGGCGTAGGCGGTGGCATGGCCACCGAACCGTGCGACCTGAGCGCGAATGAGCGCCGCCGGCGCATCCGAGGTCAGCCAGCGCTGGGCGCCTCCCCAGTCGAGCAACTGCTGCCCGGGCAACTCGAATTCGGGCGTGGCGTTGGGCAGCGCCAGCCGCCAGAGGGGCGCCGGGCCCAGGAAGAACGCCAGGCGCTGTTCGCGCAGGTCGCGCCAGAATCCATTGTGCACCTCCTCTGCGCCCAGGCGTTCGCGGGCCGAGCGCACCGAGCCTTCACCGCCTTCGAGGCGCAAGTAGAGCGCCTCGCCGTCATGGCAGGCGGCGCTGATCGGCAAGGGTTGCTGAGCCCATTCGGCCAGTTCGGCCAGGGCCTGGCGCCGCGGCAGCTCCAGGCGCAGGCTGAGGCATTGGCGAGGGCGGGGCAGGACCTTCAGCGACACTTCGGTGATCAGCCCAAGGCAGCCGAAACTGCCGGCCATCAGGCGTGAGACATCGAAGCCTGCGACGTTCTTCATCACCTCACCGCCAAAACGCAGCAGCTTGCCATGGCCTGTGATCAGGCGCGTGCCGAGCACGTGGTCGCGTACCGCGCCGGCCCAAGGGCGGCGAGGCCCCGACAAGCCTGCCGCGACCATGCCGCCGAGGGTGGCGTGGGGCCCCAGGTGCGGGGGTTCGCTGGGCAGCATCTGCCCGGCCGCCTGCAAGGTGGCCTCGATGTCCTGCAGCGGCGTGCCGGCACGGGCGGTCAGCACCAGCTCGGTCGGGTCGTAGCTGACGATGCCACGGTGGCCGCGGGTATCGATCACCTCGCCGTCGACCGGGCGGCCGAGCCTGGCTTTGCTGTTACCGCCCTGGATGCGCAGTGCGGTGCCCTGGCTCAGTGCCTGGTTGACCTGTGCCAGCAGGTCTTGGCTCATGTCGCGGTCCAGGCTCATCAGAACCGCTCCAGGTCAGGGAAGGGCAGTTGCCCATGGTGCACATGCAGGGCGCCGAACTCGGCGCAGCGGTGCAGGGTGGGGATGTTCTTGCCGGGGTTGAGCAGGCCATGGGGGTCGAAGGCCGCCTTGACCCCCTGGAACAGGGTGATTTCATCGGCGTTGAACTGCGCGCACATCTGGTTGATCTTCTCGCGGCCCACGCCGTGCTCGCCAGTGATGCTGCCGCCCACCGCCACGCACAGCTCAAGGATTCGCCCACCGAGCGCTTCGGCCCGCTCCAGCTCGCCGGGCAGGTTGGCGTCGAACAGGATCAGCGGGTGCATGTTGCCGTCGCCGGCGTGGAACACATTGGCCACCCGCAACCCATGTTCGCGGGAGAGCGCGGCGATGCCTTGCAGTACCTTGTGCAGTTCACGGCGCGGGATGGTGCCGTCCATGCAGTAGTAGTCCGGTGAAATCCGGCCCACCGCCGGGAAGGCGTTCTTGCGCCCGGCCCAGAAGCGCGCGCGCTCGGCTTCGTCGCAGGCCAGGCGCACCTCGCGGGCGCCGGCGGCGCGCAGCACGGCGTCGACCTGGGTACAGTCGTCCTGCACATCGGCCTCGACGCCGTCCAGCTCGCACAGCAGGATCGCCGCGGCATCCACCGGGTAGCCGGCATGGATGAAATCCTCGGCGGCGCGGATCGCCAGGTTGTCCATCATCTCCAGGCCGCCGGGGATGATCCCGGCGCCGATGATCTCGGCCACCGCGCGGCCGGCCTGGGCGACATCGTCGAAACTGGCCAGCAGCACCCGCGCCACCTGTGGCCTGGGCAGCAGCTTGACGGTCACTTCGGTGACGATGCCGAGCAGGCCTTCGGAGCCGGTGAACAGCGCCAGCAGGTCGAAGCCCGGGCTGTCCAGGGTGTCGCCGCCGAGCACCAGGCGCTCGCCCTCGACGGTGAGGATCTCGACCTTGAGCAGGTTGTGCACGGTCAGGCCGTATTTCAGGCAGTGCACGCCACCGGCGTTCTCGGCGACGTTGCCGCCGATCGAGCAGGCGATCTGCGAGGATGGGTCGGGGGCGTAGTACAGCCCGAACGGCGCCGCCGCCTGGGAGATCGCCAGGTTGCGCACGCCCGGCTGGAGGCGTGCGAAGCGGCCCTGCGGGTTGATTTCGAGAATGCGGTTGAAGCGCGCCATCACCAGCAGGACGCCCTGGCTCACGGGCAGCGCGCCACCGGACAGGCCGGTGCCGGCACCGCGTGCGACCACCGGCACGCCGTGGTGGTGACACAGGCGCAGCAGTGTCTGCACCTGGTCGAGGCGTTCGGGCAGCACCACCAGCAGCGGCAGTGTGCGGTAGGCCGAGAGGCCGTCGCACTCGTAGGGCTTGAGGTCTTCGACGCGGTGGAGGATGTCCAGGTCGGGCAGGGCGGTGCGCAAGGCGGCCAGCAGCGTGGCCTTGTCCACGCGGGGCAAGGGGCCGTCGATACGCTCGTCGTAGAGGATGTTCATGGGCTCGCTCGATGGCTTCTTGTCGTTGTCCAGGGCCGTTGTCGGGCCCGCTTCAGTAAAGCGGTCATCCTGGGAGCCTGGGCGCGAAAAGCGATTTCGTCGAGTTTTGGATTGACGGCGCTCGCCCTTTCAAGGGGGCGACGGCAGGGTTTCTGCGCCTAGCGGATCGAGCGCCACCCGCGCGGCGCATCGCGGATGAATCCTACCTGCGTTGCAAACTGGCTATGCCTGGACGCCGCCCCTGCCACTGCGGGTCAGCGTTCGTTCTGGAGGCGGCAAACCCTATTGCGACCACTGCGCTTGGCCTGGTACAGCGCCCGGTCCGCTGCCTTGAGAGTGGCGCCAGGTTCGCTGTCGGACGCAGCCTGCCAGCGCGCCACACCCAGCGAGACGGTGACGCCGCCCACGGGGGCGATGGCGGTATTCTGTACCGCCAGCCGCAGGCGCTCGGCCACGGCCAGGGCCGCCTCCAGGCTCGCCCCCGGCAGCAGCATGAGGAACTCCTCTCCCCCGGTCCGGCACAGCACATCCCCTTCGCGACAGGCCCCACGCATCAGCTCGGCCAGGCGGCGCAGCACCGCGTCACCGACTTCATGGCCATGGCCATCGTTGACCCGCTTGAAATGATCCACATCGAGCACGATGGCGACAAAGTCGCGCCCTTCGGCCTGCAGCAGCGACAAGGCGAAATCCAGCCCGCGGCGGTTGACCAGCCCGGTCAGCGGATCGGTCTGGGCATCGCGGTTGAGGCGGCCGATGCGCTCCTGCAGCAGGTTGAGGCCGAACAGCAGGGCGCGCTTGAGCTCGGCGGCCTCGAAGTACCAGGCGCGCACCCGGTCGATGCGCTCGGTGGTGCCGGTGCGGTCCAGGCCCCTCGCCGCCGCGGCCAGTTGCCACAGCGGGCGCACGATGACCAGCGCCAGCCACCACAGCAGCAGGCAACCGAGCAACGCCAGCGGCGCGGAAATGCCGACCACGCTGAGAACCAGGTGGTGTAGCGGGGCGACTGTTGCCGTCAGTGGCTGCTGCGCCACCACGCCCCAGCCGGTGCTGGGCACCGTGGCGAAGCCGGCGAGCATTTCCACGCCCTGGCTGTTGACGACCCGGCGCGTGCCTTCGTGCAGTTCGCCCAACTGGTCGATCAGTGTGTTGCCGACCACTTGCGTGCCCACGCGCTCTGTCTCGGGGTGATACAGCAGGCGACGGTTGCGGTCGACCACATAGAGATAGGAGCCATCCTGGTAGTAGTGCTCGCCCAGCAGGCTGGTGAGGATGTTGTGCTCGCGCAGGTAGAGGCTGCCACCGACATAGCCCTGGTATTGGCCGTTGGCATCGTAGATCGGCTGCGACAGCACCACCACCAGGTTGTTGGCCGCCGACAGGAAGGCCGTCGACACCAGCGTGCGGCGTTCGCGCAGCGCCTGCTGGGCGCCGGGCGAGGTGGACAGGGTGCCGACGAGGTGGCGCAGCGGGGCCGGCGAAATCGCCCGCAGGGTGCCCTGGGCATCGATCAGGAACGTGGAGTTGAAGGCGTTGCTCTGATGCAGCACACGTTCGGTCTCCGCTTGCAGGGCGGCGCTGTCAGCCAGTTGGCGACCCTGCACGCCGGCGCTGAAGGCCAGCTGTTGCAGGGCGTTGCCCAGGAAGGTCTCGGTGATTGCCGCCAGCTTGGCGGCATACACGCGGTTGGCTTCCAGCGAGTGGTCGATCAGCAACTGGCGCTGCACCCGGTAGCTGGCGAAATAGCTGGTCAACAGCATCACCAAGGCGGTGAGGGCGCAGAGAACGAAGATGAGCGTGCGCAGGTCCAGGCGCAATCCGTGCTTGGCGTGTGGCAATCCAGGTCTCACTGGCGGGCGCAAAAGGTGATCAACCTTACGCGTAATGGTGGTATTCGGCCATGGGAATCAGCGGCCAGGCAATGCAGGCGGCGGCGGATGGGCCGCTTCAAGGCTTGAGTGGGGTCAAGGTGCCTGCTCCAGGGATTCCAGTTCGTCCTCCACCTGCCGCATGCGCTCCTCGGCGATCGCCTGCAGCTTGGGGTCGCTGGCGCTTTCGCGCATGAAACCGGTCAGCTTGTCGCTCAGGCGCTTGCCTTCGTCGGTCTCGGCCAGCGCCTTGGCCTTGGTCGGGTCGCGGGTCACTTCGACGATGCGGTCGAACTCGGCATCGCTGAAATGCGCCTCGCTGTAGAGCTTGAACAGGTCCTGGCGTTGATCCTCGACGGTCAGGTGCTTGCGCAGGACGTCCTTGATCGTGTTTTCAGGCAGTTGGGCGTGGGTTATCGCCAGCAGTTGGGCCATGCGCTCGATGTTGTGATCGTAGGCTTCCTGAAGCGGCAGGTTGGCGAGGATCTTTTCCTCGCGGGACGGTTTCTGGTCGCAGGCGGCCAGGGCGGCAAGCAACAACACAGGGAACAGCAGTCTGGGCAGGCGAGGCATGTTCTAGCCCTTCGCCGGATTGCGCAGGCGTACCCAGACAATCGCCGGCAGGCTCATCAACAGCCATTTCAGGTACTGGTTCACGCCGTAGTGCTCGCATGCCACGCCGATGAGCGTGCATGCCACGACCACCGCCACGAACTGGATCATTCGCTGCATCTTCAAGGTTCCTTTCGCCACTTCGTTCGGTGCCGGACCACCGGTTCGCACAAGGTGGCGATGGTAAACGATTTTCGCCTCGCACTGTGCGCCAGCCGACCTCCCGAGCCCCTCGACGCGATCCTCTGGAGGCAACACGCCCGGCGTGCCTGCGCTTGCCTGAAACACCCTTGAAAACAGCCGGCGATCCATGCCATGGACCCGAGGAAAACCTCGCGCAACTCCCGATGTTTTTTCCTTTCCCTGTCACCACAAGCTGCGAATGTTGGCCCCGTGGACAGGCCTTGAGCCCCTCTGGATCGGGGTATGCGGCCTGTGGCCATGCAATGCGCGACCCACTCAACGTATGAACACGACGATAGGAGATTGCTTCATGTTTAAGCGTACTGTGATCGCCGCCTCCCTGGTGGCTGCTACCCTGGCTTCGGCCCAATCCATGGCCGCCGTTGTCGGTGGCGGTGCCACCTTGCCTGAGCCGCTGTACAACGGCAAAGGCGCCCTGGCCGGCATCCTCCCCGCCGGTTTCACCTACGTCGGCGTTGGCAGCGGCGGCGGCAAGACCGCTTTCCTGTTCAACAACGGCGGTGCGGTCAACCAGGCCGGTGCCAACGTCGAATACGCCGGCAGCGACTCGGTGCTCAGCGCCACCGAGATCAACGACTACACCGCCGACGCCGCGCGCGGCGGTGCCTGGGGCAAGCTGATCCAGATCCCGTCCGTGGGCACTTCGGTGACCATTCCCTACAAGAAAGCCGGCAACACGACCCTGCAACTGAGCGGTGCCCAGCTGTGCGCCGCGTTCTCGGGTTCGGCCACCACCTGGGGCCAGTTGCTCAACACCGCCGACAACACCCCGATCACCATCGTCTATCGCTCCGGCAGCAGCGGCACCACCGAGTTGCTGACCCGCTTCCTCAACGATTCCTGCCCGACCCAGTTCAAGGTCGGCAGCACCTTCTCCAGCGCCAAGCTCACGGCCGTGCCTGCCACCTGGAAAGGTGTCGCCGGCAGTGGTGACGTCATGACCCAGGTCAACGCCACCGATGGCAGCATCGGCTACATCAGCCCTGACTACGTCAACCCAGGCAACAACGCCGTGGTCGCCCGCGTCAGCAAGAACCCGGTAGCCGCTGGCACGGCGCCGCTGCCGACCGCCGCCAATGCCCAGACCGCACTCGGCACCGCCGTGGCCCCGGCCACGTTTGCCGATCGTGTCCAGCCGAGCAAGTGGGTGCCGACCTTCGGCTCCGCCGCGGGTGACCGCCCGGTACCGACCTCCGGCTACCCGATCGTGGGTTACACCAACCTGCTGGTGGGTCAGTGCTACAAGGACGCCGCCGACGCCACCGCCGTACGCGGTTTCCTGAACGACCTGTACAGCGGCAGCAAGTCGACCCTGATCACCGCCCACACCTTCGTCAATCTGCCGGCCACCTATGCCGCCGAGATCAAGAAGGTGTTCCTGGACAACACCTATGGTGATGGCCTGGACATCAACAACAGCGCGGTGTGCAACGGGATTGGCCGCCTGTAATACGGGTAGCTGAAACCGCCTGCCGGTATTGGCGGGTAGCCGGCAGTGGCCTGTAGGGCACTGCCGGTTTTCGCGTTGGTCTTGCGAGGTGCTTGGCGGGGGTTTTGCAGCGCCCTGGGGATCGAGCGCCGCCCGCGCGGCGCTCGATCTTGTAGGCGCTAAAACCCTCCCGTCGATCACCTCGAAATCCCCTAGCGCAAGCAAATGAACTTTGCATGACAAACCTTCGGTCCCCCACCGCTCCAAACGCCTTATGGCAAAGCGGCATTACCGCCGCCATCCCCCAGCACAAGGAACCGAAGCGATGTCGCGCGGCATGCCCCAGCCAGCCTCCCCAGCCCTAGCCGTGCAACCGCGTGGCAAGTCTTGCGGCGAACCCCTGCTGCTCAAGCCCCTGGCCCAGGCCATTGCCTTGTTCCTGCTGGCGGGCAGCGCCCAGGCGGGCCAGGCGTTCAGCTCGGCCTGGTTCGCCGCCAAGGGCGCCTCGACCGCACCGGCCGCAGCCGCAGGGGGGGGCGCAGGCCTGCCGCAGCCGGGCTCGCCACCCCCCTGGCCCAGCAGCAGCGCATCAACCAACAGTTCCAGCATTCGGTCAGCAACCTCAACAACACGGTTGCCGCGATCGCCGCGCAGCAGGCGGCACAGGCCAATGGACGAACCCTGGCCCAGGTCCAGCCGCAGGTGGTGCCCAATGGCTTGGGCGAGGGCGGCCTGAAGGTCGACGAAAACCCGCTGACCCAAGGCTGGCTCAACGCCAAGGCGCCGCAACAGGCCCAGAACGGCGGCAAGACCCAGGTGCGCATCGAGCAGACCGCTGACAAGGCCATCCTCAACTGGGAGACGTTCAACGTCGGCCGCGACACCACGGTCACCTTCGACCAGCAGGCGCAGTGGGCCGTGCTCAACCGAGTCAACGATCCCAACGCCCGGCCCAGCCAGATCCATGGTCAGATCGAAGCCGCCGGCACGGTGATGCTGGTCAACCGCAATGGTGTGGTGTTCAACGGCACCAGCCAGGTCAACGTGCGCAACCTGGTGGCCGCCGCGGCCCAAATCAGTGACGAGCAGTTCAGCCAGCGCGGGCTGTATGTCGACAACAGTGGCAGCCAGGCCACCTTCGCCAATGCCGCTGGCAAAGTGCTGGTCGAGCGTGGTGCGCAGATCCACACCCGGGAGCCGGCGACCTCCACCGCGGGTGGCGGCTATGTGCTGTTGCTGGGCAGCGAGGTAGGTAACGACGGCCAGATCGTCAGCCCCAAGGGCCAGACCACCCTGGCGGCGGGTGACGACTTCTACATCCGTCGGGGGCGCGGCACCGAGGCCAACCCGTTCTCGACCACCCGGGGCAATGAGGTGGCCAGCAGCCTGCGTGGCGACAGCGGCGCAGGCACTGTCGCCAACCGTGGTTTGCTCCAGGCTGCAGGCGGCGATATCACCCTGACCGGCCACCAGGTGCGCCAGGAGGGCGTGGCCCTGGCCAGCACTGCCGTGGACCGCCGTGGCAGCATCCACCTGCTCAACGCGGCCAGTGACAGCAATGGCAGCGTGACCTTCGGCCGGGGCAGCGTGACGGCCGTGCTGCTCGATGACAGCAGTGCCCTGGACAGCCAGCGCGAAGCCTCGCGGGCATTGATCAACGGCAGCGCCGGCAACCTGGCCAGCGGCCGTTTCGACAACCTCAGCACGGTCATCGACCGCCCCGAGCAATCGCGGGTGGAGGCGGTGAGCGGTGGCACCGTGCACTTCCAGGACGGCTCGCTGACCCTCGCCACGGGCGGGCAGGTGGCGGTCAGCGCGGGCCGGCGCAGCCTGGTGGAGGATGGCGCGGGCATTGATGTGGCCGGCGCCCTGGGCGTCAAGGTGGCGATGCACAGCAACCTCGTCAAGATCAATGTGCAGGGCAACGAACAACGCGATGCGGCCGGCAATCGCGACAAGGGCGGCCTGATCAACAGCGATGTCTGGGTCGACGTGCGTGAGCTGGTGCATGTGGCTGCTGGGGTCAATGGTTATGCCAGCGATCGCTGGTACACGGCGGGCGGCCTGCTGGAGGTCGGCGGCTATCTAGGCACGCGCAACCACAGCGTCGGCGAATGGATGGCCCAGGGCGGCACGGTCACCTTCACCGGCCAGGACCTGGTGACCCGCGCCGGTGCCCGGTTCAACCTGTCCGGCGGCACCCTGGCGGTGCAGGACGGCGTCATCCGCCAGAGCTGGCTGCGCGGCGAGGATGGTCACCTGTACGAGCTGTCCCGCGCGCCGGGCGACCTGCTGTACACCGGTGTCTACCAGGGGTTCGAGCAGACCAGCGTGCGCTGGAAGCAGACCCGCCTGTTCCACAACCCGCTGATCGCCCCAGGGCAGCGTTTCGAACAGGGCTACACCGTGGGCCGCGATGCCGGCAGCCTGGTGGTCGCCACCCAGGCCGCGCTGCTCGATGGCCAGCTGATCGGCGAGACCTGGCGCGACCAGCGCCAGCAGCAGGCCCCCGTGGCCGCGCTGGATGGCTACCAGCAAGCGCATACCGCCCAGGCCCGTGGCGCGCAGTTGGTCATTGGCCAGCAGGTGCCGTTGTACCAGGCGTCGAGCAAGGAGCTGGTGCATGGCCTGTACCCGGTGCTGCGCCAGGTGCTGCTGCGCGACAGTGCCCGTGGCGGCAGCGCGGGCGTGGCCTTGCAGGCGCCGTTGGACGAGGCCCGGCGTGGTCGTCTGGTGCTGGATACAGGCTTGCTCAACGGTTTCGCCCTGGGCGGCCTGAGCGTGGCCGCCAGCGAGCGGGTCGAGGTCGCCGATGCGTTGCGCCTGGCCGATGGCGGGCAACTGGCGTTGCATGGCAGCCAGGTGCAGGTCGATGCCGGCCTGGTCGCCCGGGGCGGCACGCTGCGCCTGGGCAACGTGCTTGGCCAGCTCAATGCCGGCGCGGTGATCGACCAGGCGCTGGCAACCCCGGCGGGGCTGCGGGCGCAGGTGGTCGTCGCACCGGGCGTGCGCCTGGATGCCAGTGGCGTGCGCCGCGACCACGGCGATGCCAGTGAGCGCGCCTGGCGCAATGGCGGCAACCTGGTGCTGCGCAGCACCGGCGACCTGGTATTGGGCCAGGGCAGCCTGCTCGACGTTTCGGGTGGCGTGGTACGCGGCGACGGCAATCGGCTGCTTGGCGGCAGCGGCGGCAACCTCACCTTGCAGACAGCCTATTTCGACAGCTCCGGGAGCAGCGATGGCAACAGCCGATTGCAGCTCGGGGGCGAGCTGCGAGGGTATGGCAGCATGGGCGCCGGCACCCTCGACATGCGCGGTGGCAATGTGCAAATCGGTGGACCGCGCGGCGATACCGCCGGTGTCTATCTCCCCGAGGGCTTCTTCGCGCTGGGCTTTGCCCAGTACACCGTGCGGGCCAGCGGTAGCCTGAGGGTGGCCGAGGGCAGCCAGGTGCAGGTGACCCGACCGGTGGAGCAGCTGGATGCCGGTGACGCGGTGGTCGGCCAGCCCAAACTGTGGCTGCCGCCGTTGTTGCAGGAGGATGCGCTCAAGGGTCGCATTGGCCAACGTGGCGGCGCCAGCCTGAACCTGGCGGCGGGCGATGCACTGCTGAGCCAGGCCAAGCGTGAAGCGGCGGCGTTGGTGGTGGGCCGAGGCGTCGCGATCAGTGTCGACCCGCTGCAATCGATCGCCTTGCGCAGCACTGCGCAACTGACGCTGGACGGCAGCCTGCAAGCACCGGGCGGCGCGGTGAGCCTGTTGCAGGAACGTGCGCCGCTGGCGGCGTCGGGGATCGCCGAGGCGCCCCATCAACGTTCGATCAATCTCGGTGGCGAGGCGCTGGTCGACGTCAGGGGGCGCGCCTACACCGCCCTGGACAGCCAAGGGCGGCGCTATGGCCGGGTGGATGCCGGCGGCAGCATCGTCATTGGTGGCAACCTCGACCAAACGAAGGGCGTCAGTGAGGCGGCCGACCTGTTCGTGGTGCTCGAACAGGGCTCTCGCCTGCGCGCCGACGGTGCCCAGGCGACCCTCGACATACGCGGCCAGGGGCCGCTGCAAGTGGCTAGCGCCGGGGGCAGCATCAGCCTGGCATCGAACAACGGCTTGCGCCTGGACGGCGAGTTCAGCGCCGCCTCCGGTGGCCAGGGCGCGGCGGCGGGCAGCCTGGCGGTGGCGCTGGACACCGGGCTGTACCTCAACCGGGCACTGGTGGATGGATTGGTCGCGCCCCGTGAACTGCTGCTCGAGCAGCACGCGAGCCCGGCCGCGCAAGGGCCGTTGCGTTATGGCCAGGGGCGCTTGAGCATCGAGCGCGTCCAGGCCGGTGGTTTCGGCAGCCTGGCGCTGCTCAGCGACGGCGTGCTGGCATTCGCCGGTGATGTCGACCTGGGGCTGGCCCAGGACCTGCGCCTGTACACCGGCTCCCTGGTGCTCGCCGAAGGCGCGGCCAGCGACACCCGGGTGCGCTTGCACGCGCCATACGTACGCCTGGCCGGCAGCACGCACCACAGCGGCGACCTGGCCACGCGCCCCACGGTCAAGGGCGGGCAGTCGCAACGCGCCAGCGAAGCGCTGTTGCAGGTCGAGGCCAACCTGCTCGACCTGCGCGACGAGGTCACCCTGGGCGCGAATGGGCGCCTGAACCTGGCCGGTAACCAGAGCCTGCAGTTCGACCGGCGCGGTTTCACCCTGGGGCGCCTGCGCAGCGAAGGCGATATCCGCTTGCTGGGCAGTTCCGACCCGGCCGTCGATCGCGGGCGCTTCACCAGCAACGCCGACCTTGAACTGGTCGCCGCGCAGGTCTATCCGGTCACAGGGGCGTTCGGTGCCATTGCTGCGGGCCTGGACGCGACCCTGCGTATCGGGCGGGTCGGCACCGCCACCCCGGCGGTGCCACAGTCGGTGTTCGGTCGCGTGCGCCTGGAGGGCGGTACCGTGGAGCAGGGCGGGGTGGTCCGTGCGCCGCTCGGTGAAGTCGCCCTGGGTACCGAGGCACGTAGCTCGGCGGGCGATGTGCAACGGCTGACGCTGCTACCCGGCAGCATCACCTCGGTCAGCGCCGCAGGCCTGCTGATGCCTTACGGTGGCACCCTCGACGGGCTCAGCTACCTGTATGGCGGCAAGGCGGTGAGCCTGATCGGGGCGGCGGGCGACACGTCGCACGGCGTCATGCTTGGGGCTCGGCAGGTGGAGGTGCAGGCCGGGGCGCTGGTCGACCTGTCTGGTGGCGGCGAGCTTACCGGCGCCGGTTTCGTCTCGGGGCGCGGTGGCTCCACTGACGCGCGTTACCACCCACTGGTGCAACTGGACAGTCATGGCCGGTTGCTGCTGCCGTCGTTGGCGAGCAACCCGGTCTACGCCATCGTGCCGGGGCTGGCCCAGGACTATGCGCCCCTGGCGGGTGCTTCCGGCGCGGCCGACCCGGCCATCGGCCAGCGGATCACCCTCGACCACGGCGTGCCAGGCCTCGCCGCGGGCACCTACACCTTGCTGCCGGCCAGCTATGCCCTGTTGCCGGGTGCTTACCGTGTCGAACTCAACGGCCTGGCCCAGGCCGGGGCACAGGCCGACAGCCTGGCGATGCGCAATGGTTCCTGGACCACCTCGGGCAGCCTCTCGGTGGCCAACACCACGGTCCGCCAGCCGCTCGCCAGCCAGGTCATCCTCACCGCCGCCGACACCTTGCGGCGCTACGCCCAGTACAACGAGACCACCTATGCCCGCTTCGTCGCCGCCGATGCCGCCGCCAAGGGCGTGCCGCGCGCCGCGACCGAAGCCGATGGCAAATGGCTGACCCTGCGCCTGCGGGCCAACGACGACGCGGCCAGCACCTTGCGCTTTGCCGGGCAGGCCAACTTCGCCGCCGCCGAGGGCGGGCGCCCAGGCAGCGCGACCGTCATGGGCGCGGAGCACCTGGAGATCCTCGGCCCCGGGGCGGGCGGGCGGGCCGACACGGCTGACCTGACGCGGATCCTCGCCAGCGAGCTCAACGCCCTGAAGGCGCCGCACCTGAGCATCGGCGCCCGTGCGCAATTGAGCTATGGCCAGGGCGGCAACCTGCTCAGCCTCACCGAGAACACCACGGCCATCCGCGTGCGCTCCGGTGCCGAGTTGCGGGCGGGCGAGGTGTTCCTCTCGACCAGCAGGCGCGGCGGCGGCATCGTCGTCGAGCAGGGCGCGGCCATCGACACCTTGGGCCAGGGCCGGGTGCCCTACGATGCCAATGACGGTTTCCTCATCGACCCCAACCAGCATGGCCTGCTGGCGGTCTCCAACGGGCGCCTCGATGTCTTGCCGGCGGTGGCCGGAGAGCTCTTCGCGCCAGGCAGCATCCTGATCGGCGATTGCCCCAGCGGGGCCTGCCAGGGCACCACCCGGCTGTACTCGGAAGGTTCGCTGTTCGCCGCCACCGACAAGACCTTCCGCCTGGATGAGCAGGTGCGCTTCGGTACCCGGCACCTGGGGTTGGCGGTGGGCCGGATCAACGTCGGTTCCGCCGAGGCCTTGGCGGCCGCGAAGGCGACCGGCACCCTGGGTGACGGGCTGACCCTGAACCAGACCGTGCTCGACCGCCTGCTGCGCGGCGACACCCAGGCGGGGGTGCCGGCACTGGAGACCCTGAGCCTGTCGGCGGCCGACTCGCTGAATTTCTTCGGCACCGCCACCCTGGACACCTACGACCGCGAAACCGGCCGCAATCGCCTGCACGACCTGATCCTCGCCACCCCGGCGATCTATGGCCACGGCAGCGCCAGCGACCGTGCCACCCTGCGCACCGACAGCCTGATCTGGAGCGGCGCCCGCCACCTGCCGGGCACCCCCATCGCCGGGGGCGCCGGCAGCGGCGACGGGGTGCTGGATATCCAGGTCGGCAGCCTGGCGTTCGGCTATGGCCCCAACAGCCAGCCCCAGGGTAGCGACGACATGGCGCGCCAGGTGCTGGGTTTCACCCGTGTCACCCTGCAGGCCAGCCGCCAGATCAGTGCCAACCACACGGGCAGCCTGCGCATCCATCATCAGCGCGGTGCGTTCGTCGACGGCGGCTTCCAGTACAGGGGCGGCGACCTGCGGGTCAGCACCCCGCTGTGGACCGGCGCCGCCGGCTCGGTCAACCGCATCGTCGCGGGTGGCCAACTGACCGTGCTGGGCGGTGGCACGGCCCTGGCCAGTGGTCGTGACAGCCTGGGAGCGGAGCTGGCCTTGAGCGGCCAGCGCCTGGCCATCGACGGCACTTTCAGCCTGCCCAGCGGTAAGCTGACCCTCGAGGCCAACGACGATCTGCGCCTGGGTGATCACGCGCGCATCGACCTGGCGGGCCGCGCCCTGACGTTCAACGACGTGACCCGCTACAGCTGGGGCGGCGACCTGGCGCTGCGCAGCCGCGACGGTGATATCCACCAGGCCGCTGGCGCGTGGATCGACCTCAGCGCCAGCAACAACCGCGCCGGGCGCTTGAGCGCGATCGCCCTGGGCGAGCGGGGCGGGCGCGTCGAGCTGCTCGGGCAGAACCTTGGCGCCGCCAGTGGCTACTACAACGCCGGCGGCACCCTGGTGCCCTACGCCCAGGGCGCGGTGGACATCCGCGCCCGGCAACTGGATGACTTCGCCGGCCTCAACCAGCGCCTGAACCGCGACCAGGTGTTCGGCGGCCGTGCATTCCAGATCCGGCAGGGCGACCTGGTCATCGGCAATGAGCTCAAGGCCCATGACATCAACATCTCCCTCGACAACGGCCAGCTGACCGTCGCCGGCCGGGTCGATGCCAGCGGCGAACAGGTCGGCAGCATCCGCCTGGCCGCCAAGCACGGCTTGACCGTGACCGGCAGCGGCCAGCTGGATGCCCATGGCAGTGTGCTGAGGGTCGACAGCCGTGGTGCGATCATCGATGCACCGAACCGGGCGCTGATCGAACTGAACAGCGGCAACGGGCAACTGACCCTGGCCAGCGGGGCGACCTTCGACCTGCGCCATGGCACCACGGCCAGCATCGGCAGCGGCCCGGGCCAGCATGACGGGCGTGCGCTCGGTACCCTGCAATTGACGGCGCCGCGGCTGGGCAGCGACATCAGCGGCGATATCGCCATCGATGCCCGTGGGCCCTTGAACATGCTCGGTGCGCGCAGTATTGCCGTGGTCGGCAACCAGCGCTACAGCGACGCACTCAAGGGGGGGATCGCCGCCAGCGGCAGGCCATTCCAGTTCATCGACCAGGCCTACCTCGACGCCAAGCACCAGCGCAGCGAGCTGTTCATCAATGCCCTGCTGGGCAACCGCGACCTGCTCGACAAGCGCCTGGCCGGCCTGAACAACAACACCTACGCCCAGGCCTTGCACCTGCGCCCGGGGGTGGAGATCGCCACCGTCGACAGCGCTACCGACCTGATCGTCCAGGGCGACCTGGACTTGTCCGGCCATCGCTACGCCAGCCTCAACCCGGCCTTCCAGAAAACCCTGGCCTACGGCTCGGGCGAGGTCGGCAACCTGGTGCTGCGTGCCGGCGGTAACCTGGAGATCTACGGCAGCATCAACGACGGTTTCGCGCCGCCGGCGTTCGCCAGCGACGAGGCGCGCATGGATGGCCGTGGCTGGTTGCTGCTGCCGGGCAAGCAGCCGTTCGACAGTGACCTGGTGATCCCGCGCAGCGGCGTCGAACTGGCCGAAGGCACCCGCTACCCGGGGGGCAGCGTGCTCAACTTCGACCTGCCGTTCGCTGACACCACCTTGCCGGCCAACACCCGCCTGCCCGGCGCGCTGTACCTGGCGGCGGCGCTGAACCTGCCTGCCGGCACCGTGCTCGACGCGGCGGTGTACGACAAGGCGGGCAACCTGCTGTACGCGGCCGGCACGTTGCTCAAGGAGGCGGTCACCCTGGCCCAGGGCAGCCGCCTGGAAGCCGGCAGCCGCCTGCCGGTGGCGGTGGCGGTGCAGGGCGGCACCTGGAGCAAGGGCGTCACCTTGCCCGAGGGCGGCCTCGGCCAGCGCGGAGCCTTGCCGCTGGCGGCCGGTTCCCGGCTGCCAGCCGGCACCGAGGTGAAACTGGCCGAGGGTGTCGACCTGATCGAGTTGCGCCCCCGGGTCAATGGCCAGCAGGGCCGCAACTGGGCCCTGGCGCCGATGTTGGCGCAAGGCTCGCAGTCGTGGTCGATACGCCTGGTGGCCGGTGCCGACCTGGACGCCGCCGACAATCGCCTGACCCGTCCGGAGCCGGATGCCGGCCTGCTGCGCCTGGCCGACCAGCATTACATCGCCAGCCAGGTCAAGACCGGTGGCGGCGGCCCCGCGCCGGGCACCGGCATGGTCTGGGCGCCGGACAATGGCGCCGGCTTCCCAGCGGGTGAGCCGGTGGCCGAGGACCAGCTGATGTTCTGCGAGCTGGTGCCCGATTGGTGCGTGCCGGCACCTAAGCCCAAGCCGGGCCTGGTCTGGGCTGCGGACAACGGTGCGGGCTTCCCAGCGGGTGAGCCGGTGGCCGAGGACCAACGGGTGTTCTGCGAACTGGTACCCGACTGGTGCGTGGCCGCGCCACCCAAGAAGATCATCGTCTGGGCCCCGGACAACGGCGCAGGCTTCCCGGCCGGCGACCCGGTGACCGAGGACCAGCTGGTGTTCTGCCAGCTGGTGCCCGACTGGTGCCGCGAAATCGACGACCCCGGCCAGCCCAAGCCCGAGCCCGAACATATCGTGGTCACGCCGACCACCCAGTTGTTCAGCGTGCTACGTACCGGCACCGGCGACCTGGACCTGATCAGTGCCGGCGACTGGCGCATGGATTCGCTGTTCGGCGTCTACACGGCCGGCACCCAGGCCCCGGCGCTGCTCGTCGACGGCCGCGACCCGCACCTGATCGCCCGCGGCCAGCAAGCCGACGGTTCATTGCTGGGCGCGCCCGGCGCCACGTATGAGGCAGTGACCGCGCAGAACTTCCGTGCCTGGTACCCCGAACAGGGCGGTAACCTACGCATCGAGGCCGGCGGCAACCTGACCGGCAACCTGGTGGCCGGCAAGCAGGCGGCGGGCGGTGTCCGTCCACAGCAGGCCACGGCCGCCGTCGGTGGCTGGCTGTGGCGCCAGGGCCAGCGCGAGGCGGGAACGCCGGCCGCCTGGGGCATCAACTTCGGCACCTATGCGCACAAGCCTGGCGCAGACCCCGTCGACCCGTGGCTGGTCGGTTTCACCGGCATCGGTACCTTGGGCGGCGGCAACCTGGCCGTCTCGGTGGGCGGGGCGGCGGGTTTGCTGCAGGCCAGCGGCGCACAGCTGGCCGACATCGAGCGCAGCCAGGGCCTCAACCTGGTGGTGGCCAGCAGCGGCCGGGCCGCTGCCGATGGCCAGGTGGTGCAGACCGGTGGCGGCGACCTGGACCTGCGCGTGGGTGGCGGCCTCAACCCTGGGCTGGGCGCAGTCGCGGCCGCCAAGGCCAATACGGACCTGGCAGGCACCCTGGTCAACCTGCGCGGCGCCCTGGGCGTCGAGGCGGCGAGCGTCGGGGTGATCCAGCCGCAATACGGCAGCTACAACAACTTCCACGATACCCACGAATCGCGCGCCTACGACCCTTACACCGCCACCCGTGCCAGGGCGCTCGGTGGGTTGGTACTGACGCCAGGCGACAGCGCGGTGCGCGTGCAGGCGCGCGGCGATGTGGTGGTGAAAGGCGTCGGCGATGCTGGCCGGGTGGCGCAGTACAACACGTTGCCGTTCACCGGCGACGATGGCCGGGCCTACAAGGCCGATGGCTTCAGCTGGTTCTCGCTGTGGCGAGCGGACACTGCGGTCGACCTGCTCAGCGCGGGGGGCAACCTGGTGCCGGTGGTGGCGCCCCATGAAACAAGCGCTGCCAGCGCCAACCTGTCGCTCGATGGCGGGCGCCTGTTCTATCCGACCGCCCTGCGCGCGGTCGCGGCCAATGGCAGCCTGTACTACGGCAGCTCCGCCGCCGACATCGGCATTTTCGAGAGCTCACCCTACTCATTGATGACTGCGCCGTCGGCCAACACCGAACTGCAGCTGCTGGCCGGCAACTCGATCTACGCCGGTGGCTACGTGATCAGCCAGGCCGGCACCGACAGCACGCCACTCGCTACACCGGAACGCCCGGCGTTCCTGGGCCGCTTGAGCAATGGCCAGACCAAGGCCGGCAACCTGCATGGCGACCTGGCCGGCGAGCGGGGCAGCTACCCGTTGTACACCTATGGCCTGAACACCTACTCGCTCGTGGGGGCGCAGCCGCGCGCGGCGTCGCGCTTCTACGCATTGCAAGGCGACATCGTCGGCCTGAACACCGGTGAGCTGATCACCTTCAGTGGCAGTGGCCTGAAACTGTACCAAGGCGCAGGGCCGACGCGGATCATGGCCGGGCGCGACATCGTCAATGCCGGCGTGCCCCTGGAGGGGCGGCGTGACGCACCGGGTGAGCTTGCCCACTCGCGGTTCAGCAGCCAGGGCACGGTGCAGTCCACCGGCAACCTGATCATCCATGGCGACCGCAACGACGTGTCGCTGGTCAGCGCGGGGCGCGATATTCGCCTGAGCACCTTCAACGTCGCAGGCCCCGGGCTGCTGGAAGTGGTGGCCGGGCGCAATCTGTTCCAGGCAGGGCAGGGCGTGGGTTCGGCCTACCAGGAAGCGGCGATCAACAGTATCGGCCGGGTTGGCGGTGGTGGCGGCGATGGCGCATCCGTCGCGCTGATCGTCGGTGCCGGCGAGCACGGCCCCGACTACGCTGGCCTGCTGCGCCGCTATCTCGACCCCGCGCGCCTGGCCGACCCGTCGCAACCCCTGAGCGGGCAACCGGACAAAGTCGTGAAGGCCTACGAGCACGCGTTGCAGGCCTGGTTGCGTGAGCGCCATGCCTTCGAAGGTGACGGCGAAGCGGCCCGCGCCTTGTTCGCCACGCTGCCCGCCGAACAGCAGCGCATCTTCGCCCGCCAGGTGTACTTCGCCGAACTGCGCGAGGGTGGGCGCGAGTACAACGACCTCGACGGCCCACGCACCGGCAGCTACCTGCGCGGGCGCCAGGCCATCGCCACGCTGTTCCCCGACAAGGACGTGGCCGGCAACCTGATTCGCTACGGCGGCAATGCCACGTTCTACGGCGGCGCCGGCATCCACACCGACTTCGGGGGCGATATCCAGGTGCTGACGCCGGGTGGCCAGCAGGTGTTCGGTATCGAAGGCGCGGCGCCACCGGCCAGCGCCGGGGTGATCACCCAGGGCAGCGGCGATATCCAGCTGTATGCCCAGGGCAGCATCCTGCTCGGCCAGAGCCGCATCATGACCACCTTCGGCGGCTCGATCCTCGGTTGGTCGGCCAGCGGTGACATCAACGCCGGCCGTGGTTCGAAGACCACCGTGGTCTATACCCCGCCCAAGCGCACCTATGACTTGTGGGGCAACGTCGGCCTGGCGCCGAGCGTACCCAGCACCGGTGCCGGTATCGCCACGCTCAACCCGATCGCCGAGGTGCCGCCGGGTGACATCGACCTGATCGCGCCGTTGGGCACCATCGATGCCGGCGAGGCTGGGATTCGTGTGTCGGGCAACGTCAACATCGCCGCGTTGCAGGTGGTCAACGCCGCCAACATTCAGGTTCAGGGTGACGCCAAGGGCATGCCGGTGGTGGCGTCGGTGAATACCGGGGCGATCGCCTCGGCCAGCGCGGCGGCCTCGTCGGCCACCCAGGCGGCGGAGCAGGCCGGCCGCCAGCAGCAGTCAGCGGCCCGGGCGCGGCAGCCGTCGGTGATCACCGTGCAGGTGCTGGGGTTCGGTGGTGAAAAGCTGGTTCCAGGGCAGGACGGGGCGAGCCTGAACCCGCAGTACAACCGCCAGAGCCCGGTGCAGGTGTTGGGTGCGGGCGCGCTGGACGAGCAGGCCAAGGCCCAGTTGACCGAAGAGGAGCGGGGCAACCTGCTGCTATGAGGCCAGCCCTCACCGGCAAAGCCGCCCCCTGTTGGAGCCGGCTTTGCCGGCCAACAGCCGTTCCTCGATAGCACAGGCGGAACGTCGTCGCCCAGGCTCCAGGGGGTGCCTACCTGGTATTTCTGTCAGTTTTCGAGGCTGGGGCAACGCATTAGAGTCTTCGCAGCACTGTGCAGACACTCGTCGGAGATTGCCATGTCCAAGCAAGAAGACCCTCGCGTCCAGGTAGTGTCTCAACCCATCGAGAAAGCCGCCTCGCCTGTGCGCTTGATCGTGCAGTCGCCGGACGGCAACCCGGAGCACGATATCCCCCAGGATGCGCCGCCGTTCAAACTGTGCCATGGCGCCACGCATCGCCTGGAAGTCATTGCGCCGCATGGCAGTACCTGGGTGGATCAGCGGCTCAGCCTGCGCTGGATGGGTACCGAGGGCACGCCAGGCAGTTATGGCTTGGAAGCGGGTCCTGAATTCGTTACCGACACTAACGATCAGGACACCGCCTACCAGGACTTGCCTGCGGCAGGCGCCGAGTGGCAACTGACGGCGACAGGCGCCCATGGCGTGATGTCCGGTGATGTGACCTTGGGCTTGGGCAGCTACTGGCAGGCGCCCATCTACCCGCTTGAAGCGCAAGTGGGCGATTACTGGGGGCGCATTACCGACCTGGAGTGGGATGGCACGTACCCGATCGTCGATCAAGGGAATTCCACGACCCTGACCGCCACGGTCAGCAGTGACTTTGACGCCAGTCGCCCTGCTCCAGGAGTCTTGGTGGGGTGGAAGGTTGGCGGGCAGGATATTCAATACATCCCGACTGATAAGGAGGGCCACTCGAAGTTGGAGTACAAGGCCCAGTTAGCGGACATCGATAACGGCCGTATCAATTTCGACGTCACCTATGAAGACGCATTTGGTCACACGAGCGCATGCGAGCAAAGCATCCCGGCATTTATCAGCGACCCCTGGTCTGAGGGGCTGGTGCTGGAACTGCGCGATGGGGGAGGGAACGTTATTGAACCCACGCCGGCTGGCCTGTGCCTGGTTCGGGAAGGTCGCTACACATTGAAGCTGATGCCCAAGGCGGGTAACGATTTCTTTATCGGCCAGTCTATTGCGCTCGGTTGGTCTAAGGGGAGCGAGCAGTTGGGTATTGAGTTCGCCCCCAAGGAAGCTCGGGAAATGCCTGGCGGCGGTCTTGAATGGCAAATCACAGGTGGTGGCGAAAGCGGACTGTTCAGCCTGATGGCGACGGCGTCGCAGTTGGACGAGGACGCGCCGATGCAGATGCCTGGCGTGCAGGTTTCAGCCTATCTCTATGATGAAGTCGACATGACCATCGACGACCAGCCCTTGGCGTTCCCGTTGATTTTCCGTCGTGGGGCGGCGCGCAGGATAAAGGTCAAGCCCAAGCCAGGAAGTCCACTGCCGGGCTTGGATTGGGCATCCCACATGACCGTTTGGAGCGGCAGCGAGCTTCCCCCGGACACGATGTCGGCAGTCCCTGCCTTCGGCACCAAGCGGCCGATGACTGAGCAGGGGCTGGAATGGGAGGTCACCGGTGTGGATGCCAGTGGCAAGTTTGGGCTTAACGTGTTCGCGGATAATTTCGGGTCATTCACCTTGGGACCTGCGGCATTGCTGTCACAGAACTTGAGTGATGAAGTGGATGTGACCATCGATGGCGATGCGGTGAGTGAAGTATTGATTTTCCGTCGAAGCACGGCGCGTACGATAAAGGTCAAGCCCAAGCCCGATAGCCCGCTGCTGCTGGCGAATGGAAAATGCAGCATGGGCTTTGTGAACGGCAGCCTGACCTCGGACAAGGTAACGGCAAGCCCGGACTACGGCAACGAACGACCGATGACCGCGGATGGGGTGGAGTGGACACTGATAGGGGCAAACCTCAGTGGCAGTTTTGGCCTGACGATCGATGTCGAAGGTTTCTTGGTGTCAGCGACATTGCCGACGGTGTTGCTGTTGTCAGAGGCTTTGGATGACGAAGCTGTTCTGGAGGTGGAGACGGTCAAGGTGCGCGGGCAATGGATTTTCCATGTGGGTGTGGAAAGTAGCGTGCGTATCGTGCCGAAGAAGGACAGCCCACTGGGCCTGACGGGGCTTGTTGCCAAGCTGATGTTCGACGGGCTGGAAGCGCAATTGACGGAAGACGAAATGCCCGCGACACCGTCCTACGGAACACTGGCCGAGGTTACGGACAGTGGCGCCACCTGGACGATCAAACCGAAAGGCGTTCGCGGTGAGTTTGGCCTGCATGTTGTGGTGCCGGGTTTCACGACCCCCTTGAGGATGGAGAAGGGGTACGTGATGTCAAACAATCTGGCGGAAGAAGCAGAAGTGTTCGTCGAAGGTGCGGAGTTTAGAAATAATAAACAGGTAATGCGCCGCGGGGGTCGTTACACGGTAAAGTTGGTGCCCAGGGAGGGGATAAACAGCCCGCTGGGAAGAATGTATCTCATGGCCAGCATGATATTGAAAGAAGGTGCTCTGCCACAGGAGAGTATTGTCGCCAATCCGAAGCTTGGCAGTTCCCAGTCTATGCAGGCAGGAAGTGTAAGTTGGGATCTGACGATCAGGGGTTTCAGCGGTCTGGGTGATCTGGAGTTGTCGGTGGAGGGTTTTGATGTTTCGTTGAGTATGCCGGTCGCGTTGATTTCAAATGAGCTTGTCGATGAACTCGAGTTTGATCTTACTCTCACTATACCGATTAATGAAGAGAGCGTTATTTATGTGGTGAAGCTGAAAGATAACAGCCCTCTGGCTGAGATAGACGCGAAAGCGCATTTGCTAAGACATGTTGTGAGTCTCCATCCTATTGCTCTTCCAATATTTTACGCTCAAGTACGTTTTACCGGTAATAGTTTGTCCTGGATAATTTCTAGATACCCCCCCGGGGGCGCAAGGATTTTGCACGATAGGAGTTGGTGTAGATTTATTTGATACAGAAATTCATACCATCCTAACTGCTCTCTGACGCTGAGTTATAACAGCCCTTCAGCATAGGGAAGCTTGTTCGGAGAATCCCTGAACGTCTGGATGTCGAGCACTCTTGGGAGGTGTTAGCCTGTTTTCGGCTTATCACGGTAAACCGGCGAATGGCCAGGGGGCAACGAATGCCCCCTGGCAGGCGCCGGTTAGACGGCGTATCTGCGGAACGATCCGCTTACTGGGACGGTGTCAGACCAACACGCCCTGGCTACGCAGGTAGTCGTCGTAGGTGCCGCTGAAATCGACCACGCCATCAGGCGTCAGCTCGATGATACGGGTGGCCAGGGACGACACGAACTCACGGTCATGGCTGACGAACAGCAGGGTGCCTGGGTAGTTCTCCAACGCCAGGTTCAGCGCCTCGATCGATTCCATGTCCAGGTGGTTGGTCGGTTCGTCCATCACCAGCACGTTGGGCTTCTGCAGGATCAGCTTGCCGAACAGCATGCGGCCCTGCTCGCCACCGGAGATCACCTTCACCGACTTGAGGATCTCGTCGTTGGAGAACAGCATGCGCCCCAGGGTGCCGCGGATCACCTGCTCACCGCTGGTCCACTGGCCCATCCAGTCGAACAGGGTGACGTCGTCCTCGAAGTCGTGGGCGTGGTCCTGGGCGTAGTAGCCCACTTCGGCGCTGTCGGTCCATTTCACTTCGCCCTTGTCCGGGGTCATTTCACCGACCAGGGTGCGCAGCAGGGTGGTCTTGCCGATGCCGTTGGGGCCGATGATGGCCACGCGCTCGCCGGCTTCGATAGCGAAGCTGAAGTCCTTGAACAACACCTTGTCGTCGAAGGCCTTGGCCATCTTCTCGACGGTAACGGCCTGGCGGTGCAGTTTTTTGGTTTGCTCGAAGCGGATGAACGGGCTGACCCGGCTCGACGGCTTGACCTCGGCCAGCTGGATCTTGTCGATCTGCTTGGCGCGCGAGGTGGCCTGCTTGGCCTTGGAGGCGTTGGCCGAGAAGCGGCTGACGAAGGTCTGCAGCTCGGCGATCTGGGCTTTCTTCTTGGCGTTGTCCGACAGCAGCTGCTCGCGGGCCTGGGTGGCGGCGGTCATGTACTCGTCGTAGTTGCCTGGGAACAGGCGCAGCTCACCGTAGTCCAGGTCGGCCATGTGGGTGCAGACGCTGTTGAGGAAGTGACGGTCGTGGGAAATGATGATCATGGTGCTGTTACGCGCCGTGAGAATCGTTTCCAGCCAGCGGATGGTGTTGATGTCCAGGTGGTTGGTCGGCTCGTCGAGCAGCAGCACGTCCGGGTCGGAGAACAGCGCCTGGGCCAGCAGCACGCGCAGTTTCCAGCCCGGGGCCACTTCGCTCATCGGGCCGAAGTGCTGTTCCAGTGGAATGCCCAGGCCCAGCAGCAGCTCGCCGGCGCGGGATTCGGCGGTGTAGCCGTCCATCTCGGCGAATTCGGTTTCCAGCTCGGCGACGGCCATGCCGTCTTCCTCGGTCATTTCCGGCAGCGAGTAGATGCGGTCACGCTCGGCCTTGACCTTCCACAGCTGCTCGTGGCCCATGATCACCGTGTCGATCACGGTGAACTCTTCATAGGCGAACTGATCCTGGCGCAGCTTGCCCAGGCGGGTGTTCGGCTCGAGCATCACCTGGCCGCCGGACGGCTCCAGGTCGCCGCCGAGGATCTTCATGAAGGTCGACTTGCCGCAACCGTTGGCGCCGATCAGGCCGTAGCGGTTGCCGTTGTTGAATTTGACCGAGACGTTTTCGAACAGCGGCTTGGAGCCGAACTGCATGGTGATATTGGCTGTGGAAATCAAGTGCTTGTCCTGCGGGGGTTCCAGAGGTGTATTAAGGCTCGCTCGTCGGTCTGTGCCTCCATGGAGGCCCCATCAGACGAGAGGGCGGCAGCTTCTCAAGCGCCCTCCAGTCCGAGGAGGAGCTGATCCATTTCGCGTAGGTAGAGAGCAACATCTCGACGCTATGGCCAAGCTGGTTCGTGATGAACGCTTCGGTTCATCCCAGCCATAAGGCTCAGGGGCGCGCGGAGGTGGCGGGTGTCGTACTGACGGCGTTCACGAATGTCCAGCGCCTTGAGCGCTGATTTGAATTGGCGGATTGTAACACTTGGTTCGTTGAACCACAGCCCACCTTTGCCTGGTTTGAGCACAAATGACTTGTGGGGTAGGGCGATGGTGGAACCGTTCGCCCCTGGTTGACCAAGCGACGCACCTGCCTTGATGGCATTGAGCGCTCGATCATGCAGCCCATCCGGCACTTCCCGAATCGACGTGCAGATTTCCCCCCCCTGTCAAGGCCACCCTTGCCTCAGTCGCTCATGCGGCACGCGCAGGAGGCAAGGCGTTCTGGCGGTAATGCTGAAACACCCGCCAGTTCCTATCGGCGTGGACAGCCAATTTTGAACGTCCGAATGGAAAGCGCTTCGTTGCGAGCATCCTTCTCGTTCTGTTGGCTCATCGAGAAACTACCGTCTTGATAACGCTTCGCCATGGCAGCGTTGTTACGGTCAATCTCACTGAAAAGGTGGGCGCACTCGGAGGCTTTCGCTTCGGTTGAAACGGGATCTGGGGCATTCTCGACATCAAGCACGTATTGCGACTTTTCATGTGCGCAACCGAACAGCGCCGATAATGCCAAGACCATGACTATTTTCTTCATGCTATTTCCATATAGTTTGAGTTTTCGCAATTGCTGACTGGCTCAGGCGGGGCAGGGTTGTGGTCTGCAGCCAGGCGTTATCAGGTCCCGCAGTCGTCACGGGTGCCTGCGCAGCCATTCATCTGCGACGTCCCCCATGGTGGTGGGTGCGCCGCTGTTGATCCAGGCCATGAAGGCGCGGTCGAACTTGAAGGACTCGCCGCACTCAGCGACCAGGAACTGCCGAACCTTCTGCGTGTTCCGGTAGTTGTTGTCCAGTGGGGTGGCGCGGGTGATCGGTCCAGCGTGCCAGTCAAAGCCCATTTTCAATCCTTGGATGGCCATGTTCACTCGGAGCGTAGCACTGCGCGCGCCTCAAGATGACCGACACGTTGCGGGCCGGTGGCTACCGGCTCGCAACTTTGGGTGGTGCTTACTTGCCTTTGCCCGAGGCGTCCTGCTCGACCACTAGGTCCAGCACATAGACTTGCGACGGTGCGTCGGCGGGCGGGTTCTTCCACGCGTACTGCTTCACCCGCAGCACGGTACGTACGCCATCATGGTGCTCATAGCCCTCGATGGACTGGTACAGCGGATGCCAGGCATCCTGGGTCGGCAATTGCAGGCCGGCGTCGTCATAACGGCGCTCGCGCACTTGCAGGCACTGGTAGTTCGGGATCAGCGGGTGGCTGCATTTGACGGGCTTGGCGGCCACCTCCAGGAACTTGATCTCGCCCTTGCTGCCGTAGCGGGTCTCTGGGGTGGCTTCGCCCTGGAACTTCAGCACCGAGCCGTCCTGGGTGGTCAGCTGCAGCACCGGTTCAGGGGCGGCGCCGGTGATGGCTGTGCGCAGGTCACCCTTGAACAGGCGACCAATCGGGGCGTCCCCATCCATCAGGCGCTTGTCGCAGGCCATCAGGGTCGAGGCGAGCGACTGGACCTTCAGTACACCGTCCTGATAGCTGTAACCCCCGAATTGGGTGTTGCAGCCGCCGCTGATGTTCAGCTTGCTGTCGAAAAAGTTCAGCCGCAGCTTGCGTTCGAAGCCATTGTCCAGGCCAGCGATGGGCTTGCCTGAAGCATCGTTGGCCGATACCAGGTTCCAGTAGTAGGCCGAGAGTGCAGGCTGGCCAGCGACGGACGAGGAGGGGGTGGGCATGGACGGCGACCCTTCAGGGGAAGTGGTAGCCGGGGTGCACGCCTGAAGCAGGGCTGCACAGACGGCAACAAGGAGAATGTTGTGTTTCATGGTTCGCTCTTTCAGCCTTGATAAGGGGTAGCAGCCCCGCAGAGGGGCGCGCGGGTAAGCCGGGAAGTCGAGGCCGTTCTGGAAGCGAGCCAGGACGTGGATCCTGTCTGGCCCGCCGGGTCGGGCGACCTCAGTCGTGACCGATGGCAAACAGACAGCATCCGTCACGTTCAGTTTCAGGGACCTGGCGATCTGGCGATCTGGGAATGTTGCTAAATCTTTCAGGATGCATCGCGTTGCAAGTCGTTGAATCAAATGAAGGCGGGTGGTGTGCTGCACGTGCGATGGCGCAAATCGGCCTTGAGCATCCTGTGCAATCTTCGACACTTCACAGCGCCATCTGGCACTTTGAACTCATTCAACGAGGTTAGGACGATGACGATCGAGGAAGAGTTGGGCCAGCCTCAAAGCCATTCGATCGAACTTGACGAGGTGTGCAAGAGCCTGGGGTACTGCCGGGCTGGTTGTGCAGGCGGTAGCGGGGCGCTTGGCAGTGGGCAGCCATGGCTCAGAATGCCGTCACTATCGCGAGGGCCAGCTGATCATCCGTCATGGGCGCAGGGGCGTAGGCAGCGTGATAGTAACGGACGGCCTGCTCGAACTGCGCCCCTCGTATCTCGCCCCCTGAGCCAATGAAGGTGAGTGCGTCGGCCTTGGCGGGTTTGAAGTTGTCCTTCGCCGATTCGGAAAGCGCGGTGGTTGCTGTCAAGGGAGTGAAAGGGAGTATCGTTATCATCAACATGACCCCCTCGTATGTTCCGTTTTTTTCGTTCGCCAAACCCTGTGCGCTGATCGTTGCCAGGAGGGCAATGACCAGGGTTTTCCATGCCGCCATGCGTGCTGCTTCCGTGCTGCCAAAGTTATGAGGCGCCACGATAGCAAACCTGGCGTACTCACTGACAATAAAGAACCTGACGGCATCACGCTCAGGTGTGTACAGCGGCCGCGGATTTTACTTTTCGAGTGGTCAATGTAGCGTCGTGCAGGCTGGCTATGTTGTTCAGTCCATGCTCGAGCGCTTCGAGTGCAGGTCTTTTATCCATGACCTTGCGACCTTCCTGCGCCGGGGCACTGCGTGCCGACATAGGCCAGCTTTCGTCTGGTGTGTGTTGCAAGCCGCTGGGCGACATATGCACGTGCAATTGTCGACGACGTTGCTGCACCAACTTATGGATGTGTTTCATGGGCGTGCACCTCGGGGGGTGTCTTCTTGGTCGTGCCACAGGGCCTGCCCATCAGTAGACGCCTGTTTCGCTGACCCAAGTGGCATGGCAGACCAGCGGCGCGGTCCATGAAATGCTCAATGAGAGTCAAGCGGTCTCAAGGTGTTGCTGCTGGTCAGTGCTTCAAGCCTGTTGCTGGGCGGTTGTGCGAACAACACGGATGTTCGCGCGGGGCATGACTACACGTCCGGCATGACCGCAAAGAACCCGCCGCAATATCTGGGCTGTGTACAGGGTGAGTTGCAAGGTGGCGCGAAGATTTACCTGCTGCAAAGCCACAACACGGTTGAGTTTTTCGTCGACAGCACCGCCCCCACAGAACCTCCGGCCTGGTCGAGATGCGGCAGGTGGATCGGCAGTGCAAGTTCCTCGCCTACCAGCGCGATGCCTGGTACGACAAGGGGCGCCTGCTCGACGCCGCGCTCATGTGTTCGCGGGCCTAGTCCTTTTGCCATGCCTGGGCCGGGGGGGAGCCCAGGCATGAAGAAGCGGGCAAGAATGCGGATGCATCGCCGCGAAGGGATGCGTAGAGTGGGCCATCGCTTTTTCACGGCAGGAGCCCGCCATGTCGAACGCTTTCACGCTGCAGTCTTCCCCCGTCGGCACCCTCACCCTGGTGGCCCGTGGCGAGTGCCTGGCCGCCGTGCTCTGGGAGCATGAGCGCAGCAACCGCGTGCGGCTGGGCGAGTTGCACCGCGATGATCATCATCCTGTGCTGCGTGAAACCGCCCGCCAACTGGGCGAGTACTTCGCCGGCACACGGCAGTGTTTCGAACTGGCGCTGGACTTCGCCGGCACCGATTTCCAGCGCCAGGTCTGGGCGGCACTGCTGACCATCCCCTTCGGTGAGACCCGCAGCTACAGCGACATCGCCCGGCAGATCGGCAAACCTGACGCGGTACGGGCGGTTGGCGCGGCCAACGGGCGCAACCCGATCTCGATCATCGCCCCCTGCCACCGGGTGATCGGGGCGTCCGGCAGCCTCACCGGCTTCGCGGGTGGGCTGCCGGCCAAACAGTTCCTGCTGGCGCTGGAAGGGCGACAGAGCCTGGCACTGGACTTCTGAGGGTTCAACCGAACCAGGTGCAGAGCAATCCCAGCAGGATGGTAAGCAGTGTCCCGGCGAACAGGCCGTAGTGGCGATGAGCACGGTGGTACGCACCCATAACCTGCTGGGGCGGCTCTACATGTTGCCTGTGGCACCGTTCCACCGACTGATCGCGCCGCTGGCGCTGGCCCGCTTGCGCGATTGAGTTCAGGAGGGCGGCAACTGGGCGAAGCGCTGGCGGAACCAGTCGGTGAGCATGGCTTTCTCGGCAAACAGGCGATCACCGTTGGCCTGGCGCCCAGGGCGGCTGAGGTACATCTTGTCGCTCAGGTGCTCCTGCGCCTGAAGGGCTGGATGGCCAGGTTGGGTGAGGGTGTAGACCAGGTCGATGCTGGGCCAGGTGATGTCACGCATGAAGCGCACATCGTAGGCGTGGTTGTGCCAGGGCTCGAAACGCCCCGCCAGGTCGATGTCACGGATATCGATGACCAACTGCTGGCCGGGTTTCAGGTAGCGCTGGCCGAGTTTCTGCAGGTGTGTGGTGATGGCCTGCATCACTTGCGTCTCGGCGCCTTGCTCGTAGCCTGCGCTGTCGAGGCTGGCATCGCGGAAGTTCTCCGGGTGTTCGAATTGCACCTCGACCTGTGCGGCCGGGGTGCCCTGTGCCATGCTGTCAAATGCCAGCACCATCAGTACGGCACAGGCCAGGGTGGTACGCATGCTGCACCTCCGGGTGTGGGCGGCTTGCCTGACCATTTTACGCCTGTACCGGGGAAGTCGCAGAGGACGATGCAATGAGCCGTTATCGGCGGATAGCCGCCAACACCCGCGGGCGCGACCTGGCCGTGGGCGATATCCACGGGCATTTCCAGCGCTTGCAAGCTTGCCTGGAGGACGTGGGTTTCAATCCTCGGGTCGATCGCCTGTTCAGCGTGGGTGACCTGGTCGACCGAGGGCCTGACAGCGAGAGCGCCCTGGAATGGCTGGCCGAACCCTGGTTCCATGCGGTGCAGGGCAACCACGAGACACTGGCGATCAACCACCTGTGCGGTGGGCGGGTCGACCTGGACATGTACCGTGCAGCGGGGGGCGGTTGGTTTATCGACCTGCCGGAGCACGAGCAGGAGCCGTTCGTGGAAGCCTTCCTGACGATGCCCATCGCGCTGGAGGTCGAAACCGTCCATGGGCCGATTGGCCTGCTGCATGCCGACAGCCCGTTCAGTGACTGGGCGGCACTGAAGAAGAGCCTGCAAAACGACGATGATCCTGATGTACGGGAAATCTGCCAGTGGTCGCGGCGGCGGCTGAGGGAAGGCGACGAGCAGTGGGTCGAAGGGCTGCGCGCCCTGGTGGTCGGGCATACGCCGCTGCGCAGGATGACAGTGCTGGGTAACGTCTGGCACCTCGATACCGGCGGCTGGGGCAGTGGTCACTTCAGCTTGCTCGACCTCGCATCGCTGACACTGGTCAGCCCCATGCCAGGTGAATGATCACGCCGCCTGCCAGCAGGATCAGCCTCATTCCGGACGCCCGCTCAAGCCACGGCAGCAGCCGCGCGAACCGGCGCGGTACCTGGTAGGCCAGGGCTATCGGGGGACGGCAGCAGTGTCATCGCTGGCGACTGTTGCGGCCATTTGCCGTATGACTGTGCTTGACGCAAGCCCGGATCGGGCGCGACGCTGCCGTGGTCCTTGAAGGAGAAGAAGAATGGACCTGTCGAGCCTGTTGCTGTTCATCCCCGCCTGCTTTGCCCTGAACATGGCCCCGGGGCCGAACAATCTGCTGTCGCTGCACAACGCCAGCCGCTACGGCCTGCGCACCGCCTGCGTGGCCGGTGGCGGGCGCCTGCTGGCGTTCAGCGGCATGATCGCCCTGGCCGCCATGGGGCTGGCGGTGGTGCTGCATACCAGCGAGTACCTGTTCCTGGCGATCAAGGTGCTGGGCGCGGGCTACCTGTTCTACATCGCCTGGCAGCTGTGGCGCGCGCCGGTGGGGGAGGCACAGGTGACGGGGGAGCAGCCGCGGGGTACCTGGAAGCTGGCACGCCAGGAGTTCTGGGTGGCGGCCGGCAACCCGAAGGCGATTCTGATTTTCACCGCCTTCCTGCCGCAGTTCGTCAGCGTGGGTGGCAGCGTCCCGGTCAGCGAGCAGTTCCTGCAACTGGGTGTGCTGTTCCTGCTGCTGGAGTGGGCGGCCATCGCCATTTACGCTGGGTTGGGTGCCTACCTGCAGCGCTGGTTCGAGCGCCCCGCACCGCGCCGGATGTTCAACCGGGTCAGCGCCTCGCTACTGGGCGTCGCCGGGCTGGGGCTGCTGGCGGCCCGCCGCTAGAGTTGCCAGCGTACCCCCAGGTTCATGCCGCTGGCTTCCTGCTGGCGGCTGTCCAGGTTGCTTGAACAGACGATGGTCGTAGGCGCCGGCCGAGCGTGTCTGGGTTTGAACGAATGCCGTGTCGCTGCTGGGGACGCCCTCGCGGGCCTCCACGACCTGGATGCCGTTGCCCGCCGTGGCTGCGCCTGCGCCGCCGAGATTGTTGGCCTGCAGCCTTGTGCTACCGGTAATGCTACCCAGGCCCACCACCAGGCGGTCGGAGACCGCCTCGTCACCCGCCAGCACGCTGTTGAGCCGCAGTGTGGCGTTGTCGCCCAGGTAGTCGCCGTTCAGGGTGAGACGCCCCTGGGCATCGTTGCCAGTGCTCAGGTCGATCAACCCTGCGTTGCGTACTGTTGCTTTCTGGCCTGCGGTGAACGCCGTCACAGTCGCGTGGTTAGGCGGCTGCGATCTTGCCTGAGTTGTAGATAAACGCCTGGTATGGGACAACGGGCAGAAATGCCAGGTGGCAAGGTGCGATCAGTCGCGGAAGAACGTCTGCACCAGGTGATAACCGAACTTGCTTTTGATCGGGCCGTGTACCACGCGCAGGGGTTTCTTGAAGATCACCTGATCGATGGCGCCGACCATCTGGCCTGGGCGCACTTCGCCCAGGTCGCCGCCACGCTTGCCGGAGGGGCAGGTGGAGAATTTCTTCGCCAGCACGTCGAAGGCCTCGCCGTTGGCGATGCGCTGCTTGAGCTTCTCGGCTTCGTCAGCGGTCTTGACCAGGATGTGGCGGGCTTGGGCTTTCATTGTGAGGTACCTGTACTTCGGGACGGCAGAGGGAGGCCGCCATTATGCCTGACGATGGCCTTTGTAGGAGCGGCTTCAGCCGCGATCACCCGCGAAGCGGGGGCCAGGCACAGCGTTGCCTGCATCGCGGCTGAAGCCGCTCCTACAGTTTGAGCTCCGGACGATCGCGGAACTGCTCCAGCGCCTCGGGGTTGGCCAAGGCATCGGTGTTCTTCACCGGCAGGCCATGCACCACGTTGCGGATCGCCAATTCCACCAACTTGCCGCTGAGGGTGCGCGGGATGTCCGTGACCTGGGCGATCACGGCAGGCACGTGGCGCGGCGTGGCGTACTGGCGGATCACCTGGCGGATGTGCTGGCG
Organism: Pseudomonas entomophila; assembly: GCF_023277925.1. Taxonomy (NCBI): domain Bacteria; kingdom Pseudomonadati; phylum Pseudomonadota; class Gammaproteobacteria; order Pseudomonadales; family Pseudomonadaceae; genus Pseudomonas; species Pseudomonas entomophila. Next base: position 1,924,902 of record NZ_CP063832.1, on the reverse strand, counting down.
CAGGGCCTCGTCCAGTTGCAAGCCGTCGCGCAGGCGCACGAACAACACCACGCGCACGTCGTTGCCCCAGTCCTGGCCGATGGCCACGCTTTCCACCACTTCCTCGACCTTTTCCACCTGGCGGTAGATTTCCGCGGTGCCGATGCGTACCCCACCGGGGTTGAGCACGGCATCCGAGCGGCCATGGATCACCAGGCCGCCGTTGGCATTCTCCTCGGCGTAGTCACCCTGGCACCAGACGTTTTCGAACTGGCTGAAATAGGCGTCGTGGTAGCGGCTGCCATCGGCGTCACCCCAGAAACCCAGTGGCATCGACGGGAACGGCTGGGTACAGACCAGCTCGCCTTTCTCGCCGATCACCGGCTTGCCGTGCTCGTTCCACACTTCGACCGCCATGCCCAGCGCCTTGCCGGCGATTTCGCCACGGCGCACCGGCAGCAGCGGGTTGCCCGCCACGAAGCAGGCGACGATGTCCGTGCCACCGGACATGGACGCCAGGCACACATCGGCTTTCACCCGGGTGTACACGTAGTCGTAGCTGTGCGGCGACAACGGCGAGCCGGTGCTGAGCAGCAGGCGTAGGCTGTCGAGGCGATGGGACTTCGCCGGCTCGACCCCGGCCTGTTCCAGCGCCGCCAGGTACTTGGCGCTGGTGCCGAAGGCCTGGATGCCTTCGGCGTCGATCAGGTCGAGCAGGCGCTGGGGGCCGGGGTGGAAGGGGGAACCGTCATACAACACCACGGTGGCCCCGAGCGCCAGCCCGCTCACCAGCCAGTTCCACATCATCCAGCCGCAGGTGGTGTAGTAGAACAGCACATCGTCGGCCTTGAGGTCGTTGTGCAGGCCGTGCTCCTTGAGGTGTTGCAGCAGCACGCCACCGGCGCGGTGGACAATGCACTTGGGCACGCCGGTGGTGCCGCTGGAGTAGAGGATGTACAGCGGGTGGTCGAAGGGCAACGCGGTGAAGGTCGGGGCACCACCGGGCTGGAAGTAATCGCGCCACAGCCGGGCATTGGCGTGCGTGAACTCGCTGGCCTGGGTGTTCGAACGCGTGTAGGGCACGACGAGCAACGTTTCCAGGCTCGGTAGTTGCGTGACGACCTGGTTGATCTTCTCCACCAGGTCGATGGATTTCCCTGCGTACTCGTAGCCGGCGCAGGCGATCAGCAATCGAGGGGCGATCTGGCCGAAACGGTCGATGATGCCGTGGGTGCCGAATTCGGGCGAGCAGCTTGACCAGACCGCGCCCAGGCTGGTGGCAGCGAGCATGGCCACCAGGGTTTCCCAGGTGTTGGGCATCACGGCGGCAATGCGGTCGCCAGGCTGGATGCCGGCTTGCCGGAAAGCTCGCTGCAAGCCGGCAACCTGGCTGGCGAGGTCGTTGTAAGTGAGCTGCCGACGGTTGCCGTCCTCACGCACGGCGATCACGGCGGGGCGATCATCCCGCCGCGTCAACAGATGCTCCGCAACGTTGAGCGTGGCGCCGGTGAACCAGCGGGTGTCGGCCATCCGTGGGCGGTCTTCCAGCACGTGGGTGTGGGGGCTATGCCAACGGACGTGGAAGTACTCGCAGAGGGTCTGCCAGAACTGTGACGGGTGTTCGATGCTCCAGCGGTGCAGGGCTGCGTAGTCGTCCAACTGGAGGTTGAAACGCAGGTTGACCCGGCGGCGGAAGGCGTCCATCCGGCTGGCTTCGATCCGGGACATACTGGGGCGCCAGAGTACATCGTTCATGGGAACCTCCACTGCATAGGGGATCGAGCCGCACGGCCCACCTTCACTGGGCGAGCCAGCCACCGTCTACGTTCCAGGCGGCGCCGCGGACCTGGCTGCCGGCCTCGCTGCACAGGAACAATACCAGCTCGCCGAGGTGGCGGGGCGTCACGAAGGCCAGGGAAGGTTGTTTCTCGGCCAGCAGGTCGTACTGCGCCTGCAGCGGGTCGCCGCCGCTGGCGGCACGATCGTCGATCTGTTTCTGCACCAGCGGGGTCAGCACCCAGCCTGGGCAGATGGCGTTGCAGGCGATGTTGCTGGTGGCAGTCTCCAGCCCGATGACTTTGGTCAGGCCGACCACGCCATGCTTGGCGGCCACATAGGCGGCCTTGCCGGTCGACCCCACCAACCCGTGCACCGAGGCGATGTTGACGATGCGCCCCCAGGCGCGTGCGCGCATGCCCGGCAGTGCCAGGCGGCTGCCATGGAACACTGCCGACAAGTTGAGGGCGATGATCTTGTCCCAAGCCTCGACCGGGAACTGCTCGACCGGCGCGACGTGCTGGATACCCGCATTGTTGATCAGGATGTCCACCGCGCCGAACTGGCGCTCGGCGAGGGTGAACATCTGCTCGATCTGCGCCACGTCGGACAGGTCGGCGGGGTGATGGGCGACCTTCACGCCGTGGCGGGCGATCTCGGCGATGGCCGGTGCCGGGTCGCCAAAGCCGTTGAGCAGGATGTTCGCGCCGGCCTCGGCCAGTACCTGGGCGATGCCCAGCCCGATGCCGCTGGTGGAACCGGTGACCAGTGCGGTCTTGCCTTTGAGCGTCATGCCGTTCTCCTTCATACGATGCCGGTGGCGTAGAACGTGGCGATGACCACGAACACGGCCAGGGTCTTGATCAGGGTAATACCGAAAATATCCTTGTACGCCTCGCGGTGGGTCAGCCCGGTCACTGCCAGCAGGGTGATCACCGCGCCGTTGTGCGGCAGGGTGTCCATGCCGCCGCTGGCCATGGCCGCGACCCGGTGCAGCACCTCGAGGGGAATGTGCGCGGCGTTGGCGGCGGCGATGAAGCTGTCGCTCATGGCGGCGAGGGCGATACTCATGCCGCCGGAGGCCGAGCCGGTGATGCCGGCCAGCAGGGTCACGGTGATGGCTTCGTTGACCAGCGGGTTGGGGATGCCGCGCAGGGCGTCGGCCAGTACCAGGAAGCCTGGCAGCGAGGCGATCACCGCGCCGAAGCCGTATTCCGAGGCGGTGTTCATCGCGGCCAGCAGTGCACCGCCCACCGCGCTCTTGGTGCCTTCGGCCAGGCGCTGGCGAATGGTGCCGAAGGCGCACACGAGCACCAGCAAAATGCCCACCAGCAGCGCCGCCTGCACCGCCCAGATCGCCGTGAGCTTGGCCACGTCGCTCTGCACCGGCGCGCCCATGCCCGGCAGTTGCAGGGTGTGGCTGGCACCGTACCACTGCGGGATCCAATGGGTGAACAGCAGGTTCATCACTCCCACCAGGATCAGCGGCGCCAGGGCCAGCCAGGGGTTGGGCAGGGCGAGGTCGTCGGCGGTCTCCGGCTCGTTGCGCAGGTCGCTACCGTAGCCTTCGCCGCGGCGCTGGGCCTTGTTGCGCTGGCGCTGCAGGTAGAGCATGCCGGTGCAGAACACGAACAGCGTGCCGATCAGCCCCAGCCAGGGCGCGGCCCAGGCGGTGGTGTTGAAGAAGGTGCTGGGGATGATGTTCTGGATCTGCGGGGTGCCGGGCAGGGCGTCCATGGTGAAGGAGAACGCGCCCAGGGCGATGGTCGCCGGGATCAGGCGCTTGGGGATGTTGCTCTGGCGGAACATCTCGGCGGCGAACGGGTAGACGGCGAACACCACCACGAACAGTGACACACCGCCGTAGGTGAGCAGGGCGCAGACCAGCACGATCACCAGCATGGCCTGGCGGGTGCCGAGCAGGCGGATGGCGGCGGCGACGATCGAGCGCGAGAAGCCGGACAACTCGATCAGCTTGCCGAACACGGCGCCGAGCAGGAACACCGGGAAGTACAGCTTGATGAAGCCGACCATCTTCTCCATGAACACCCCGGTGAACGCGGGGGCCACGGCGGCCGGGTCGGTGAGTAGCACGGCGCCGAGGGCGGCGATGGGGGCGAACAGGATGACGCTGTAGCCGCGGTAGGCGGCGAGCATCAGCAGGGCGAGGGCAGCCAGGGCGATGAGCACGGTCATCGAGGGGGTCTCCAGGGTGTTGTTTTTATGGTTGCTGGGGAGATAGCGGGAATCGTGCCAATTGTTAAGTTGTTGATTTTATTAGGTAAAACCAAGAGCTAAGCGCATAAAGTCTCGAATTTGAGACTTTTGGCCTGGCAGCAGCGTTGTTGCGCGTTCAAGATCGAGCGCCGCCCGCGCGGCGTATCGCGGATAAATCCGCTCCTACGTGTGTTGCAATGTGCCTCACCTGTAAGGCCAGGTTTACTGGGCTTTTCGGTCATCTGTAGGAGCGGATTCATCCGCGATGCGCCGCTTGAGCGGCGCTCGGTTGCAAAGGCGCTACAGCTCTCCAGATAACCATCTCAAAATAGAAACACAAATCTCAATATTGAGACTGAATGCCCAGCGCCACCATCTTCTTGTACAGCGTCGATCGCCCCAGCCCCATTGCCAGTGCGGCCTTCGGCACATTCCCGGCATGCTGCGCGAGGCAATCCACGATCAAGTCGCGTTCGAACCGTGCGCACGCCTCGCGATAGTCCAGCTGGGTGGCCTCGACCGCCACTGGGCTCAACGGCCCCAATGCACTCATCAACTCCTGCACCCCAAGGCGCGGCTGGTCCGCCAGCAACGTCGCCCGCTCCAGCACATTGCGCAGCTCGCGAATGTTCCCCGGCCAGGCATGGCGCCCCAGTAGCGCCTGGGCCTCGGCGTCCAGCTCGTACTGGCTGCCCAGCTCGGCGAGGATCGCCTCGCACAGCGCCGGCAAGTCCTCCAGCCTTTCACGCAACGGCGGCACCTCGATCGGCAGCACATTCAACCGGTAATACAGGTCGGCCCTGAACGCCCCACGGGCCATGGCCGCCTGCAGGTCGATGGAAGTGGCGGCGATGATGCGCACGTCGCTGCGCAGCATCTGGTTGGAGCCCACCGGTTCGTACTCTTTTTCCTGCAGCACCCGCAGCAGCTTGCTCTGCAACGCCAGGGGCATGTCGCCGATCTCGTCGAGGAACAGCGTGCCGCCTTCAGCCAGCTGCAGCTTGCCGCTGCGGCCCTTGCGCTCGGCGCCGGTGAAGGCGCCGGGGGCGGTGCCGAAGAACTCGGCTTCGAGCAGGGTCTCGGGGATCGCCGCGCTGTTGATACTGACGAACGCCTTGTGTGCCCGGGGCGAGGCGGCGTGGATGGCATGGGCCAGCAGCTCCTTGCCGGTGCCGGTCTCACCCAGCAGCAGCACCGGTGAGTCGCTGGTCGCGCCCCGGCGTGCGCGGCGCTTGGCCTCCAGGCACGCGGCGCTGCTGCCGACGAACTGGGCGAAGCTGTAGCGGGCCTGGCGGGCGCGCAGTTGCGAGCGGGTCGAGGCCAGCTCCTGCTGCATGCTCGAATAGCGCATGAGCAGCGGTGACAGGCTGCGCAACTCGTCGAACAGGGCGAAGCCGATGGCGCCGATCAATGTGTCCTGATCGTCGTGGATCGGCAGGCGCATCACCACCAGCGGCTCGTTGGGGGTGTCGAGCATGTCCAGCAGGATCGGCTTGCCGTTGTTCACCACCTCGCGCATCAGGCTGCCGGGGATCACCGCCTCGCAAGGTTGGCCGATGGCGCTGGCGGCATCTGGCAAGCCGAAGCGCCGGGCGTAGCGCTCGTTCATCCAGACAATGCGCGCCTGGCGGTCGACGATCACCGTGCCCTCGCTGGACTGCTCGATGATCTCGAACAGCGAGCGGATCGCCAGTTGGCGGACTTGGGGGTAGTCCTTGAGGTTGTCGTGCATGGTCGCGAAACCCAATCGAAGTGAATGTGTAGGCGCGGCTTCAGCCGCGAACACCGGCAAGGCCGGCGCCTATCGGCGTGGATCGAACGCCTCGCGCAGGGCATCGCCGATGAATACCAGCAACGACAGGATCAGCGCCAGGGCGAAGAATGCGGTGAACCCCAGCCAAGGTGCTTCCAGGTGCTGCTTGCCCTGGGTCACCAGCTCGCCCAGCGAGGCGCTGCCGGCCGGCATGCCGAAGCCAAGGAAGTCCAGCGCGGTGAGGGTGGTGATCGCCCCGGTGAGCATGAAGGGGATGTAGGTCAGCGTCGCGTTCATGGCGTTGGGCAGGATATGCCGCAGCATCACCTGGGTGTCCGGCAAGCCCAGTGCCCGCGCGGCCTGCACGTACTCCAGGTTGCGCCCGCGAAGAAACTCGGCGCGCACCACATCGACCAGGGCAAGCCACGAGAACAGCGCCATGATCCCCAGCAACCACCAGAAATCTGGCTCGACGAAACCGGACAGAATGATCAGCAGGTACAGCACCGGCAACCCCGACCACACCTCCAGCAAACGCTGCCCAAGCAGGTCGACCCAGCCGCCGTGGTAGCCCTGCAGGGCGCCGGCGGTCACGCCGATCAGCACGCTGAGCACGGTCAACGCGAAGGCGAACAGCAACGACACGCGAGTGCCGTACAGCACCCGGGCCAGCACATCGCGCCCCTGGTCGTCGGTGCCCAGCCAGTTGCTCGCGCTGGGTGGGCTTGGGGTCGGCACCTGCAAGTCGTAGTTGGGGGTGTCGGCGCTGAACGGGATCGGCGCGAACAGCATCCAGCCACCCTGGCGCTCGATCAGCTGTCGCACGTACTGGCTGCGGTAGTCGGGCTGGAACGGCAGCTGGCCGCCAAACTGTTGCTCGGTGTAGCGCTTGAGCGCAGGGGTGTAGAACTCACCCTTGTACGAAAGCAGCAACGGCTTGTCGTTGGCGACCAGCTCGGCGCCGAGGCTCAGCAGCAAGAGACCTGCGAACAGCCACAGCGAGATCCAGCCCCGGCGATTGGCACGAAAGCGTCGCAGGCGGCGCAGGGAAACGGGCGAGAGCATCAATGCGCCCTCGTGTCGAAGTCGATGCGCGGGTCGAGCGCGGTGTAGCACAGGTCACCGACCAGGCGGATCAGCAACCCGGCCAAGGTGAAAATGAACAACGTGCCGAACACCACCGGGTAGTCCCGTGACACCGCCGCCTCATAGCTCATGCGCCCAAGCCCGTCGAGGGAGAAGATCACCTCGATCAGCAGGGAGCCGGCGAAGAACACCGTGATCAGCGCCTGGGGCAGGCCGGCCACCACCAGCAGCATGGCGTTGCGCAGCACATGGCCGTACAGCACCCGGCGCTCGCTCAGGCCCTTGGCCCGGGCGGTGACCACATACTGGCGGGCGATCTCGTCGAGGAAGGCGTTCTTGGTCAGTAGCGTGAGGGTGGCGAAGCCGCCGATCACCAGGGCGCCCACCGGCAGCACCAGGTGCCAGAAGTAGTCGGCGAGCTTGCCCAGCAGGCTGAGCTGGTCGAAGGCGTCCGACACCAGCCCGCGCACCGGGAACCAGTTCAGTGAGGTGCCCCCGGCGAACAGCACGATCAGTAGCAGGGCGAACAGGAACGAGGGCAGGGCGTAGCCAATCACGATCAGTGCGCTGCTCCAGGCGTCGAAGCGGCTGCCGTGGCGCACGGCCTTGCGGATGCCCAGCGGGATCGACACCAGGTAGGTGATCAGGGTCGCCCAGAAGCCCAGCGACAGAGTGACCGGCAATTTCTCGACGATCAGCTCGGTGACCTTGGCGCCGCGAAAGAAGCTCTGGCCGAAGTCCAGCCGGGCGTACTGGCCGAGCATCAGCCACAGGCGCTCGGGGGCCGACTTGTCGAAACCGTACTGGTGCTTGATCTCTTCGATCAGTTTCGGGTCCAGGCCCCGGGTGGCGCGGGACTCGCTGTGCACGGCCTCGACCCGGGCGCCCGGCGCGCCGCCGCCGAGCCCTTGCAGGCGCGCCACCGCCTGCTCCACCGGGCCGCCCGGCGCGGCCTGGACGATGGCGAAGTTGACCAGCAGGATCGCCAGCAGCGTGGGGATGATCAGCAGCAGGCGGCGCAGGATGTAGGCGGTCATGGTGAAGTGTTCCGCAGCGCGTCCATCTGCTGGTTGGTCAGCGCCGTGGGGCTGACTTCCCACCAGGTGTCCAGGCCTTCGTCATAGGTAGCCTGCACCTTGGGCAGGCCGAAGCGGTTCCACCACACGGTGGAGCTGCCGGGCGGATAGTAGTTGGGGATCCAGTAGTAGTTCCATTGCAGGACCCGGTCCAGGGCATGGGCGTGGCGCAGCATGTCGGCCTGGGTGCTGGCGCGTACCAGCCCATCGATCAGGTGGTCCACGGCCGGGTCCTTGAGCACCATCTGGTTGTTCGACCCCGGGTCGTTGGCCGCCGCTGAACCGAAGTAGTTGTAAAGCTCGCTGCCCGGCGACAGGGTCACCGGATAGCCGGTGACGATCATGTCGTAGTCGCGGGCCATCAGCCGGTTGACGTACTGCGCCGCGTCGACGTTGCGGATGTTCAGCTCGATGCCGATCTGCGCCAGGTTGCGCTTCCAGGGCAGCAGCAGGCGCTCCATGCCCGACTGGCCGTTGAGGAAGGTGAAGCTCAGCGGTTCGCCCTGCGCGTTGACCAGGCGGTCGCCGTCCGGGTGCCAGCCTGCGGCATCAAGCAGGGCAAGGGCCTGCAGCTGTTGCGGGCGGATGAGGCCCGAACCGTCGGTGACGGGGGCGCTGAACACGTGATCGAAGACCTCGTCGGGCACCTGGCCACGCAGCGGTTCGAGCAGCTCGAGCTCGCCCGCGTCGGGCAGCGTGCGCGCCGCCAGTGGTGTGTTGGAGAACACACTTTGCTGGCGAACGTACAGGTTGCGCATCATCTGCCGGTTGCTCCATTCGAAGTCCCAGAGCAGGGCCAGGGCCTGGCGCACGCGGCGGTCCTTGAACGGCGGCTTGTCCAGGTTGAACACAAAGCCCTGGGCGACCTGGGGCTTGGCCGGGCCGAGCTGGGCGCGCTGCAGGCGCCCGTCATCCAGGGCCGCGCCGTTGTAACCGAGGGTGTAGGCGGTGGCGGAGAATTCGCGGTTGTAGTCGTAGCCGCCGCCCTTGAGCACTTGCCGCGCCACCTCGGTGTCGCCGAAGTACTCGATGCGCAGGTGCTGGAAATTGTACTGGCCACGCGTGGCCGGCAGGTCTTTCGCCCACCAGTTTGGGTCGCGTTCGAAGGTGATGCTGCGGCCGTTGTCGATCCGCTCGATGCGGTAGGGGCCGCTGCCCACCGGCTTGTCGAAGCCGGCGCCATTGGCGAAGTCGCGCTGTTGCCAGTCGTGCTCGGGCAGCACTGGCAGGCTGGCCAGGTCGAGCGCCAAGGTGCGGCCGTGGGGCTTATTGAAGTCGAAGCGCACTCGCAACGGGCCTTCGACGGTCACCGCGGCCACGTCGGCGAACTGGGTACGGTACTTGAGGCTGCCCTTGCTCATCAGCAGTTCGAAGGTGAAGCGCACGTCTTCGGCGCGCACCGGCTTGCCATCGGCGAAGGTGGCGCGCGGGTCGATGTCGAAACGCAGCCAGGCATCATCCGGGCCACGCTCCATGCGCCGGGCGATCAGGCCATAGACGGTGTAAGGCTCGTCGAGCGAACGCAGCGCCAGGGGCGCGTACAGCCAGCCATCGACCTGGCTGACGCCGATGCCTTTGTCGATGTAGGGCAGGACATGGTCGAACTGGCCGATCTCGAGGGCCGAGCGGCGCAGGCTGCCGCCCTTGGGGGCGTCGGGGTTGACGTAGGCGAAGTGCTGGAAGCGTTCGGGGTAGCGGGGGGCTTCACCGTAGACGGTGAGGGCGTGGGTCGGGGCGGCGTTGGCCATGCACGACAGCATCAGGCCACAGAGGCCCTGTAGGAGCGGATTCATCCGCGAAAGCGTCTTCCCAGGCAACGGCATTGCCTGTCCCGGCGCTATCGCGGATGAATCCGCTCCTACAAGGCCAGTCATCGTCTGCGATGACTTAGTCCTGACGGCTGGTCACTTCCAGCAGGTGGTAGCCGAACTGGGTCTTCACCGGACCTTGCACGACGTTCAGCGGCGCGCTGAACACCACCGTGTCGAACTCACGGACCATCTGGCCCGGGCCGAACGAGCCCAGGTCGCCGCCCTGGCGGCTGGAGGGGCAGGTGGAGTTTGCTTTGGCAATTTCGGCGAAGTCGGCGCCGGCTTCGATTTGTGCTTTGAGTTCGTTGCACTGGTCTTCAGTCGCAACCAGGATGTGGCGGGCGGTGGCGCGGGCCATGGGGTAACTCCTTGAGTGGAAAGGCACAGGGTAGCTTAAAAGTGGGTGTTGCGCAGTGAGGCGCTGTGGCGGACCTGTCATTTTTGCCAGTTGTGGCAGCCACCGCCAGCAAGGACATTAGGCGATGAGCACTGGCGCTCCTCAAACGGTGGGCAGCATTCATGGATCTCGAAGATTTCAATAAACTGGGTGGCGAAGTACCGATTGACCAGGTGACCCCGGTGGTACCCGACAGCGGGCAGGGCGAACCGCCGGGTGAGCTTGCGCCGCTGCCTGGCGGCGAAGGTTCAATGATGCCCACGGTGGCTGCCCCCGAGCCGGAGCCGAAGCGGGTGTTGGAGGGGGTGGAGGATTTCAACCAGGCCTTCCATCTGAACAGCGGCATCGCGGGCTCGGGGACCATGGCGGTGCGCCCGGCCTTCCCGACCGGGGCCCGCGCGCCGGTGGTGGACGCGCACTTCGGGCTCAACCGCGCCGCCGTGCACGTCAGCCCGGTCACCGGGCTGCCAGTGACCCTGCAAGCCTACGACAACATGAGCGCGGGGGACAGCATCGAGCTGTTCTGGCACCCGGCTGGGCAACCCAACCCGATTGCCGTGCGCACCGAAGTGGTCTCGCCAGAACAGGCGCAGGCGGGTGCCAATATCACTTCCAACGTACCCATCGAGCGAGCTGTCACCGGTTTCGCCCAGTGGTATGTGCGGGTCACCCGTGTGGCTTCGCAGAACACGGAAGACTCGGTGAAGCTGACAGTATTCTACAAAGATACCTTGCCTGGTGGCCCGGACCGCAAGCCCGACGAAGCCTGGCATTCGGAGCTGCATGCCGCGCAGCTGGTGCTGCCGGAGGCGCTGACGCCTGGACTGCAGATTCCGGTCACCCTCGATGCGTACCCGCAGATGCGGGTGCGGGATGTCATTACCCTGAGCGTGGGCGGTGTCTACTTCACCCATACGCTGGAAGAAGGGGAGGTCGACAACCCCGTCAGTTTCCTGATCGATGTTGGACTGCTGGAGCCGATCAAGGATCTGGAGGTCGTGCATGTGGTCTGGCGGGTGCATGACGAGGTCGAGAACTTCTCGGAGAAATGGTCTGGTGTGCTCGAACTGCTGCCTGAGTTCGATGATGGTTCATTGCTGGAGTCTCCCCAGGTTCTGATCGGTGACGAGATCCATGAGGGGCAGCTGTCGTTGGACGAGGTGGGCTCGCGGGATGCACGGATGCAGGTGTACGTCATGCGCCCGATCATTCTGTTGGGCGACAAGTTGCGGTTCATCTACGAGATCACTACGGTCGATGGTCAGCGTTTCACGGTTACGCTGCCCGACATCATCATTCAGCGGACAGTCAGTGAACCGTACCCAGGGGATCGCTTTGGCACGATTCCCAACGCCGACTTGGTAAGGGGGGCGAATGGGCAGTTGCGGGTCAGCTACCAGGTGTATCGCAATGGCGAAATGGTCTGGCGCTCACGGCGCAATACGTTGACGGTACAAGGCAAGGTCCAGCGCCTGCCGGCGCCGGAGGTGGTTGAAGCGGTGGGTAATCTGTTACCCGGTAACCTGGCGGCGATCACCGCTACGATTGCGTGGCCGGGTATGAACCTGGGCGATCGCGCACAGCTGGTCCTGAGTGGGCGTTCGTCGACTGGCGTGATCGAACGGACAGTGCCGTTGGCACGGGTGTCGCAGAATGAGGCGAACCTGGGCCGCATGGAGCGCACGGTGGCTGACCAGTTCGCGTTGCTGACCGGTGGCAACCTCAGGGTCAGCTACGACGTTGTTCAGGCGGGGGCTGGCGGGCAGTCCTCCGAGGCGTTGCATTTGCTGGTGGGCGAGCAGGTGGACCTGCTGCAGATACCGATCGTGGTGGGCGCGCAGAACGGGCTGCTGCGGCCAGGGGCGACTACCGTCAATATTCCCGCGCTGCTGCAGAACGAAGACCGGGTGACCTTGAGCTGGATCGGGCGCACGGTGGCGGCCACATTCACTGATGTCCAGGTTGCGGACGCCGGTGTGCCCATGGCCTTCAGCGTACCGACAGGCGTTGTGGAGGCAGGCCTGGGTCAAGTCATTCAGGTGTTCTACACGGTTCGCAACGGCAGTGGCGTGCGTTTGTCGGGCACTGCGACACTGATTATCGCCTCGGCCGATACACCCTGGGACAGAGTCCCGCCGGTGTCGCAGGAGGCTGAAAATGGGGTCCTTGACCCGGCCCGGGTGCCGCTCACGCCGGGGGCGACCTTCACGGTGGCGTACCAGGGCATGCTGCCGTTGGATCAGGTGCGGTTGGTGTTCGACGGTGCCCCGGGTTTCGAGAGCGAGGTGCAGACGGTCGACCAGATCGGCACCTTGACTTTCAATGTGCCGCGCAGCGTGGTGCTTGCCAATGTCGGGAAGGATGTCATCGTCCGTTATCAGCGCAAGCGACATGGCCAGGATGACTTTGCCTTCTCCAACCCTTTGCGGTTGAATGTGAACGCGGTGTTGAGCATCGACACCAACACCATGGTACTGAACGGAGTTTCGGTGAAGATTGCAGGGCGTCCAAGGACCGGATTGGACTCGATTGGCAACACGGCGGTACGAACCGCGACGGGTGGAAGAAACAGTTACACCTACACTTCAAGCAATGCAGCCGTGGCTTCGGTAACTGCACAAGGGAAAGTGACGGGGAACAGGAACGGAAACGCGACAATTTCGGTAACTGATGGAAGCAGTACGGTGTCTTATCCCGTTCAAGTCACCAATGTCTTCACCGCGGTGATCAACACGGCACGGATAACCCCGACGCAATTCAGTAACTGGGCGGCGAGTGTCTCCGGTGCATCGACGATCACCGGGGCCCAGGTTAATGACATCCGACGGGTCTATAGCCAGCCGTTCACCTACCATACCTGGGTGTATAACCAGCCTCCGCAAGGTTATCACTTCTGGAACTATGGCGGTAACGACGTTCATTATTGGCTCCCCGCCAGCGCTGCCCACAATGCGACCATGAACGGAGTTGTGTTCAAACCGTTGTAACTGACTCTCTGTAATCAAGGCACCCGTATTGCGTCAAGGCGCAATGCGGGTGCTCTACCACTGAACATCGACGTTAATTTCACCTACCAGCTATCACAACCGCTTAGCCGCTTCACGCAGCAGGGCCTCGGTCGAGCCCCACCCCAGGCACCCGTCAGTAATCGACACCCCGTACTTCAACGCCCCCTTGCCCAGCGCCTGGCAACCCTCGAACAGGTGCCCTTCGAGCATCACCCCGACGATCGAACGATCCCCGGCCAACCGCTGCGCCAGCACCTCGTCGAACACCGCCGGCTGACGCGCAGGGTCCTTGCCGCTGTTGGCATGGCTGCAATCGACCATGATCCGCGCCTGCAACCCGGCCTTGGCCAGCCCCTGGCGGGCCTGGGCGATGCTGGCGGTGTCGTAGTTCGGGCCCTTGTGGCCGCCGCGCAGCACCAGGTGGGTGTCTGGGTTGCCCAGGGTCTCGATGATCGCCGGGTAGCCTTGCGCGTCCATGCCGAAATGCCGGTGCGGGTGGGCGGCGCTGCGCATGGCGTCGCAAGCGATGCCGATGCCGCCGTCGGTGCCGTTCTTGAAGCCCACGGGCAACTCCAGGCCACTGACCATCTCGCGGTGGATCTGCGACTCGGTGGTGCGCGCGCCGATGGCGGCCCAGCCCAGCAGGTCGTCGAAGTAGCCGGCGGCCATCGGTTGCAGCAACTCGGTGGCAATCGGCAGGCCGCGTTCGAGCATGCTCAGCATCAGGCCACGGGACAGGGCGATGCCGGCGTGCATGTCGTCGCTGCCATCGAGGCGCGGGTCGTAGGCCAGGCCTTTCCAGCCCACGGTGGTGCGGGGCTTCTCGACGTAGGCGCGCATCACCAGCAGCAGCTTGTCATCGACTTCGCGGCTGAGGGCGGCCAGGCGGTCGGCGTATTCCAGGGCCGAGCGCGGGTCGTGGATCGAGCACGGCCCGACCACCACCAACAGGCGTTCGTCGCGGCCTTCGAGGATGGCGCGGATTGCCTGGCGGTGAGCCTGGACTTGCTGGGCGAGTTCGGTGGTCATCGGCATCTGCTGCTTGAGCAGGTGCGGGCTGGGCAAGCGCTGGCTGACGGTGGTGTTGGCCGCTTGCGGTTGAGTCAGGGGCAGGGCGAGATTGGTGGCTTGCATGCGTGTGCTTCCCTGGGCGGACGGCGGGTTCTGGCCCGCGCGGTCGGCCCTATCGAGGTGTTCGACTGGTCGTCAAATGGGCTTGTTGTGCGGCATTGCCACCGGAAATCGACCGAACGGAGGCGGCAGGCTGGCCCGAACGGGATTGGCTAAATCGCCAGGTGTAGGTGTTTGCGTAGGCGTAGGTGGCGTAGTTCATGAATCGGTCCTCAGTCTGAATCGGTGTTTTTCGTTGGCCTGGAAAAGCAAAACCCCCGGTCGGGGAGCCGACCGGGGGTTTGAGTATTCTCATGTTCGGCGGCCCCTCGAAGGTGGGCGCCGGTTGAGTATCAGCGGCGCCTAGTGGCTAAACCAATACCCAAAATAAAAGCTGGCAACGGCGTTACGACCGGCAACGGCCAGCACAGGGCGCGCGGTGCGACCGGTGTGGTTTGTGTGGTTGCAGGTTTGTTTCGACATGTTGCTCTCCAGTGAATGAGCCCGAGCTTACTGCACCTTGGCCTTGGCGTTCAATGGGTAATTGCTATCGGTGCGATGCAATCTGTAGGCGCCTGCCTGGCTGGTGAACGGGGTGACACGGTGCCGGCAGGCAAGGCTGGCGCCTACAGGTCGCCTGCACAAAACGGATAGCACTCTGCACGATCCGGATATCGGCGCCTCCTCCACACCCATAACCTGACCTGGCCTGAACAATAACAATGGAGGCCCTGGCCATGTCCCTGGGATTCGACTATCTCAACGCCTTGCTCGAGGATGACCGGGAGAAGGGCGTCTATCGCTGCAAGCGGGAGATGTTCACCGACCCGCGCCTGTTCGACCTGGAGATGAAACACATCTTCGAGGGCAACTGGATCTACCTGGCCCACGAAAGCCAGATCCCCGAGAACAACGACTTCCTCACCCTGACCATGGGGCGCCAGCCGATCTTCATCGCGCGCAACAAGGATGGGGTGCTCAATGCCTTCATCAATGCCTGCAGCCACCGTGGCGCGATGCTCTGCCGGCACAAGCGTGGCAACCGTGCAAGCTACACCTGCCCGTTCCACGGCTGGACCTTCAACAACAGCGGCAAACTGCTCAAGGTCAAGGACCCGAGCAACGCCGGCTACCCCGACAGCTTCAACTGCGACGGCTCCCACGACCTGACCAAGGTCGCCCGCTTCGAGTCGTACCGGGGCTTCCTGTTCGGCAGCCTCAACGCCGACGTGAAACCCCTGGTCGAGCACCTGGGCGAGTCGGCGAAGATCATCGACATGATCGTCGACCAGTCCCCCGAAGGCCTGGAAGTGTTGCGCGGCGCAAGCGCCTACATCTACGAAGGCAACTGGAAACTCACCGCCGAGAATGGCGCCGACGGCTACCACGTCAGCTCCGTGCACTGGAACTACGCCGCCACCCAGAACCAGCGCAAGCAACGCGAGGCGGGCGATGAGATCAAGACCATGAGCGCCGGCGGCTGGGCCAAGCAGGGGGGCGGTTTCTACTCCTTCGACCACGGCCACCTGCTGCTGTGGACCCGCTGGGCCAACCCCGAGGACCGCCCGGCCTACGAGCACCGCGAGCAACTGGCCGCCGACTTCGGCCAGGCCCGCGCCGACTGGATGATCGAGAACTCGCGCAACCTGTGCCTGTACCCGAACGTGTACCTGATGGACCAGTTCAGCTCGCAGATCCGTATCGCCCGGCCGATCTCGGTGAACAAGACCGAGATCACCATCTACTGCATCGCGCCCAAGGGCGAAAGCCCCGAGGCCCGTGCCAGCCGTATTCGCCAGTACGAGGACTTCTTCAACGTCAGTGGCATGGCCACCCCGGACGACCTGGAAGAGTTCCGCTCGTGCCAGACCGGTTATGGTGCGGGCGCCGGCTGGAACGACATGTCCCGGGGCGCGCGGCACTGGATCGAGGGCGCCGACGAGGCGGCCCGCGAGATCGAGCTCAAGCCGCTGCTGTCGGGGCGGCGCACCGAGGACGAAGGGCTGTTCGTGCTGCAGCACAAGTACTGGCAGGACACCCTGCTCAAGGCCCTGGAACAGGAAACACAGCTGATCCCCGTGGAGGCCGTGCAATGAGCCTGCATGACACCGTGCGCGACTTTCTCTACCGCGAGGCGCGCTACCTGGACGATGCCCAGTGGGACCAATGGCTGGAGCTGTACGCCAGCGACGCGACCTTCTGGATGCCATGCTGGGGTGACGACGACACGCTGACCGAAGACCCGCAAAGCGAGATCTCGCTGATCTGGTACGGCAACCGTGGCGGCCTGGAAGATCGGGTGTTCCGCATCAAGACCGAGCGCTCCAGCGCCACCGTGCCGGACACCCGCACCTCGCACAACCTGAGCAACATCGAGGTCGTCGAGGCGGGCGAGGGCATGTGCCAGGTGCGCTTCAACTGGCACACCCTGAGCTTTCGCTACAAGACCACCGACAGCTACTTCGGCACCAGTTTCTACACCCTCGACCTGCGCGGCGAGCAGCCGCTTATCAAGGCGAAGAAGGTGGTGCTGAAGAACGACTACGTGCGTCAGGTCATCGACATCTACCACATCTGATTCAAGGCCGAGCCTGTCGGCGTGCCCTGCGGCGCGCCGTGGGCAGGCTCGCCCGCGAGGTGCAACATGAGCTTCCAGATCGCACTGAATTTCGAAGACGGGGTCACCCGTTTCATCGAGGCTGACGGCCATGAGACCGTGGCCGACGCTGCCTACCGCCAGGGCATCAACATCCCGCTGGACTGCCGTGACGGTGCTTGTGGCACCTGCAAGTGCAAGGCCGAATCGGGGCGCTACGACCTGGGTGACAACTTCATCGAGGATGCCCTGAGCGAGGACGAGATCGCCGAAGGCTACGTGCTGACCTGCCAGATGCGCGCCGAGTCGGATTGCGTGGTGCGCATCCCGGCGTCGTCGCAGCTGTGCAAGACCGAACAGGCCAGCTTCGAGGCGGCCATCAGCGACGTACGCCAGCTGTCGGCGAGCACCATCGCCCTGTCGATCAAGGGCGAGGCACTGAGCCGCCTGGCGTTCCTGCCGGGCCAGTACGTCAACCTCAAGGTGCCGGGCAGCGAGCAGAGCCGCGCCTATTCGTTCAGCTCGCTGCAGAAGGATGGCGAGGTCAGCTTCCTGATCCGCAATGTACCGGGGGGGCTGATGAGCAGCTTCCTGACCGGCCTGGCCAAGGCCGGCGACAGCATGACCCTGGCCGGCCCCCTGGGCAGTTTCTACCTGCGTCCGATCCAGCGCCCGCTGTTGCTGCTGGCCGGCGGCACGGGCCTGGCGCCGTTCACCGCGATGCTGGAGAAGATCGCCGAGCAGGGCAGCGCGCACCCGTTGCACCTGATCTACGGCGTCACCAACGACTTCGACCTGGTCGAGCTGGACCGCTTGCAGGCCCTGGCCGCACGGATTGCCAACTTCACCTTCAGCGCCTGCGTGGCCAACCCCGACAGCCAGTACCCGCAGAAGGGCTATGTGACCGAGCACATTGCGCCGGGCCACCTCAACGACGGCGACGTGGACGTTTACCTGTGCGGGCCGCCGCCGATGGTCGAGGCCGTCAGCTTGTACCTGCGCGAGCAGGGCATCAGCCCGGCCAACTTCTACTTCGAGAAGTTCGCCGCGGCGGCCTGAGGTTTTCACGGGGCCGCCCGCATCGTGCGGGTGAGGGTGGCCTCTTTTTCTCATGCAACAACGCCACTGTCTTGGGCTGACTGCACTGGCCCATTCGCCGGCAAAGCCGGCTCCTACAGGTACCGCGCTGATGTTGAGGCCGGCGCGGTCCCTGTAGGCGCGGATTCATCCGCGAAAAGGCCAGCAGGTTCAACAGCGTGGCAATGGAGAACGACATATGAACCCAAGATTCCAAGGCAAGGTCGCCCTGGTCACCGGCGCCGCCCAGGGCATCGGCCGCGCCGTGTGCTGGCGGCTCAAGGCCGAAGGCGCGCAGGTGGTGGCGGTGGACCGCTCCGAGCTGGTCCATGAACTGGCCGGCGAGGGCGTACTCACCCTCACTGCCGACCTGGAGCGCCACGACGACTGCGCCAGGGTCATGGCCGCCGCGGTGGACACACTCGGCCGCCTCGACATCCTGGTCAACAACGTCGGCGGCACTATCTGGGCCAAGCCCTTCGGGCACTACACGGTCGAGCAGATCGAAGCCGAAGTGCGCCGCTCGTTGTTCCCCACCCTGTGGTGCTGCCACGCCGCGCTGCCGTACATGCTCGAGCGCGGCAGCGGTGCCATCGTCAACGTTTCGTCCATCGCCACCCGTGGCGTCAACCGCGTGCCTTACGGCGCGGCCAAGGGCGGTGTCAACGCGCTCACTGCCTGCCTGGCGTTCGAGACCGCCGGGCGCGGCATCCGGGTCAACGCCACCGCCCCCGGCGGCACCGAGGCACCGCCCCGGCGCATTCCCCGCAACGAAGCCCAACAGAGCGAGCAGGAGCGGGCCTGGTACCAGCAGATCGTCGACCAGACCGTGGCCAGCAGCCTGATGAAACGCTACGGCAGCCTCGACGAACAGGTCGGCGCGATCCTGTTCCTGGCCTCCGACGAGGCCTCGTACATCACCGGCGTGACCCTGCCGGTGGGCGGTGGCGACCTCGGCTGAAGGCCGCCCCGGCAAGCTTTGCTCATCACACAACAAAAACAAATGAGACAGATGCCATGCGAACACTCGACGTCCACCAGATCATCGACAACGCCCGCTTCACCCCCTTCCACTGGATGGTCATGGCCTGGTGCGGCCTGCTGCTGATCTTCGACGGTTACGACCTGTTCATCTACGGCGTGGTGCTGCCGGTGATCATGAAAGCCTGGGGCCTGACGCCGTTGCAGGCCGGCGCCCTGGGCAGCTACGCGTTGTTCGGGATGATGTTCGGTGCCCTGGCGTTCGGCAGCCTGGCCGACCGTATCGGGCGCAAGAAGGGCATCGCCCTGTGTTTCGCGTTGTTCTCCGGGGCGACCATCCTCAATGGCTTCGCCAGCAGCCCCAGCGAGTTCGGTATCTACCGCTTTTTCGCCGGCTTGGGCTGCGGCGGCCTGATGCCCAATGCCGTGGCGTTGATGAACGAATACGCGCCCAAGCGCCTGCGCAGCACCCTGGTGGCGATCATGTTCAGCGGCTATTCGCTGGGCGGCATGCTTTCGGCGGGCATCGGCATTTTCCTGCTGCCGCGCTTTGGTTGGGAGTCGATGTTCTTCGCCGCCGCCGTACCCTTGCTGTTGCTGCCGGTGATCCTTTACTACCTGCCTGAATCCATCGGTTTCCTGGTGCGCCAGGGTCGCCAGCAGGAGGCTCGCACGCTGTTGAAACGTCTCGATCCAAATTGTGACGTGCAAGCCAACGACCAGTTGCAGGCGCAGGACAACAAAGGCCAAGGCACTTCGGTGCTGGCACTGTTCCGCGAGGGCCTGGCGGTGCGCACCCTGGCTCTGTGGCTGGCGTTCTTCTGCTGCCTGCTGATGGTCTACGCGCTGAGCGCGTGGCTGCCCAAGCTGATGGCCAACGCCGGCTACAGCCTGGGTTCGAGCCTGTCGTTCCTGCTGGTGCTGAACTTTGGCGGCATGGCCGGGGCGATCGTCGGCGGCTGGCTGGGCGACCGCTACAGCCTGGTCAAGGTCAAGGTGGCGTTTTTCCTCGCCGCCGCGCTGTCGATCAGCCTGCTGGGGGTGAACAGCCCGATGCCGGTGCTGTACCTGCTGATCTTCATCGCCGGTGCCACCACCATCGGCACGCAGATCCTGCTGTATGCCGGCGCTGCCCAGCTGTACCGCCTGCCGGTGCGCTCCACGGGGCTTGGCTGGGCCTCCGGCATCGGCCGCAACGGTGCCATCGTCGGCCCGCTACTCGGTGGCGCGCTGATGGGCATCAACCTGCCACTGCAACTGAACTTCATCGCCTTCGCCATCCCCGGCGCGGTCGCCGCGCTGGCCATGGCCGTGCACTTGGCCAGCGGCCGGCGCCACGCCCTGGTTGCGACGGCCTGAAACCTACCTTGACTGAACTGGAGCCTGGCATGACAAGCCCGACCATCGACCGGCTGGAGGCGATCATCGTCGACCTGCCGACCATCCGCCCGCACAAGCTGGCCATGCACACGATGCAGCAGCAGACCCTGGTGATCATTCGCCTGCGTTGCAGCGACGGTATCGAGGGCATTGGCGAAGCCACCACCATTGGTGGCCTGGCCTACGGCTATGAAAGCCCGGAAGGGATCAAGGCCAACATCGACGCCTACCTGGCACCCGCGCTGGTCGGCTTGCCGGCAGGCAATATCAACGCCGCCATGCTCATGCTGGACAAGCTGGCCAAGGGCAACACCTTCGCCAAGTCCGGCATCGAGAGCGCGCTGCTCGATGCCCAGGGCAAACGCCTGGGGCTGCCGGTCAGCGAGCTGCTGGGCGGGCGGGTACGCGACAGCCTGGAAGTGGCCTGGACCCTGGCCAGTGGCGACACCGCACGGGACATCGAAGAGGCCGAGCGCATGCTCGAAGCGCGCCGCCACCGCCTGTTCAAACTGAAGATCGGCGCCAACCCGCTGGAGCAGGACCTCAGGCATGTGCTGGCGATCAAGCGCGAGCTCGGTGAGCGCGCCAGCGTGCGGGTGGACGTCAACCAGTACTGGGACGAGTCCCAGGCCGTCCGCGCTTGCCAGGTGCTGGGCGACAACGGCATCGACCTGATCGAGCAACCCATCTCGCGGATCAATCGCGCTGGCCAGGTTCGCCTGAACCAACGCAGCCCGGCGCCGATCATGGCCGACGAGTCCATCGAAAGCGTCGAGGATGCCTTCAGCCTGGCCGCCATTGGTGCGGCAAGCATCTTCGCCCTGAAGATCGCCAAGAACGGCGGCCCTCGCGCCGTGCTGCGCACCGCGCAGATTGCCGAGGCCGCAGGCATCGCCCTGTACGGCGGGACCATGCTCGAAGGTGCGGTCGGCACCCTGGCTTCGGCGCATGCCTTTCTCACCCTGCGCCAGCTGACCTGGGGTACCGAGCTGTTCGGGCCGCTGTTGCTGACCGAGGAGATTGTCTGCGAACCGCCGCAGTATCGCGATTTCCAGCTGCATGTACCGACTACGCCCGGCCTGGGCCTGACCTTGGATGAAGCGCAACTGAAGCGCTTCGCCCGCGGTTGTTGAACCTCTGTAGGAGCGGCTTCAGCCGCGATACAGACGACGCGGTGGATGGCACCGGCCAAGCCGGTGTTCGCGGCTGAAGCCGCTCCTACAGGGGCCCCCGCCAAATCGACGTTGCAAGGAGAGAGACATGCTGTTCCACGTGAAGATGACCGTGAAGCTGCCGCTGGACATGGACCCGGCCAAAGCCGCGCAGCTCAAGGCCGAGGAGAAAGAACTGGCCCTGCGCCTGCAACAGGAGGGCACCTGGCGCCACCTGTGGCGCATCGCCGGGCACTACGCCAACTACAGCGTGTTCGACGTGCCCAGCGTCGAGGCCCTGCACGACACGCTGATGCAACTGCCGCTGTTCCCGTACATGGCCATCGAGGTCGACGGCCTGTGCCGCCACCCCTCGTCGATCCACGCCGACGACCGCTGAACCCCACCCGACAAGAACAACACGAGGTACCTGATCATGACCGTGAAGATTTCCCATACCCCTGAGGTGCAACAGTTCTTCGAAGAGGCCGCAGGCTTTCGCAACGACAGCGGCAACCCGCGCCTCAAACGCATCGTCCAGCGTGTGCTGCAAGACACCGCGCGGCTGATTGAGGACCTGGAGATCAGCGAGGAC
This sequence comes from Pseudomonas entomophila, assembly GCF_023277925.1. NCBI lineage: Bacteria > Pseudomonadati > Pseudomonadota > Gammaproteobacteria > Pseudomonadales > Pseudomonadaceae > Pseudomonas > Pseudomonas entomophila. The sequence goes on along the minus strand of NZ_CP063832.1, from coordinate 1,902,909 downwards.
GAGTTCTGGCACGCCGTCGACTACCTCAACCGCCTGGGCGGGCGCGGCGAGGCCGGGTTGCTGGTGGCGGGGCTGGGCATCGAGCATTTCCTCGACCTGCTGCAGGATGCCAAGGACGAACAGGCCGGCTTCACCGGCGGCACGCCGCGCACGATTGAGGGCCCGTTGTATGTGGCCGGGGCGCCGATCGCCCAGGGCGAGGCGCGCATGGACGATGGCAGCGAGGAGGGTGTGGCCACGGTGATGTTCCTCGAAGGGCAGGTGCTCGACCCCAGCGGCCAGCCGGTGGCGGGTGCCACCGTCGACCTGTGGCATGCCAACACCCGTGGCACCTACTCGTTCTTCGACCAGAGCCAGTCCGCGTACAACCTGCGTCGGCGCATCGTCACCGATAGGGACGGCCGCTACCGCGCGCGCTCCATCGTGCCGTCGGGGTATGGCTGCGATCCGCAGGGGCCGACCCAGGAATGCCTGGACCTGCTCGGCCGCCATGGCCAGCGCCCGGCGCATATCCACTTCTTCATCTCGGCGCCGGGGTACCGTCACCTGACCACCCAGATCAACCTGGCTGGCGACAAGTACCTGTGGGACGACTTCGCCTATGCCACCCGTGACGGGCTGGTGGGGGAAGTGGTGTTCCGTGATGGCGAGCAGGGGCGGGTTGCCGAGCTTGAGTTCGACTTCCAGTTGCAGCAGGCGCAAGGCAGTGAGGCCGAGCAACGCAGCGGGCGGCCGCGGGCCTTGCAGCAGGCTTGAGGTCGGTTCGCCGCTAGGTGGCGGGCAGTGTGCCGTACCTGGCGCTGGGTATCGCTGGCACCACCCTGATTTCGCTGGTCGCGGCGTTCCCCGCCACGTTCGCCGAACTTGCCCTGTATGGCGCGATCAGCCAGGCCCTGGCACGCAACCTGGCCAACCCCGGCGAACGCGACGCCGGGTTGTCCCTTTTCTTGGTAACGGCTTCGGGCGAGACCTTCCTCGGCTGCCAAGTAAGGAGGCCCAGCCCAGCATCACTCCACGGTTCAGCGCTTCATCACATAACAACAAGATCAGAGAGCTTCGGAATGAACCACACCCTTTGTGTCGCTACTGGCCTGAGCCTGCTCAGCCAACCTTCGCTGGCCGCCGAAGGCGGTTTCTTCGAGGACGCCAAGGCCAGCCTCAGTGCCCGCAACTATTACTTCAGCCGAGACTTCTCGGATATCGTTGGCGCCAATCGGCAATCCAAAGCCGAGGAGTGGGCCCAGGGCTTCATCCTCGACTTCAAGTCCGGCTATACCCCTGGCACCGTCGGCTTTGGCGTGGATGCGTTGGGCCTGCTGGGGGTCAGGCTCGACAGCAGCCCTGACCGGGTCAACAGCGGGCTGCTGCCGGTGCATGGCGATGGCCGCGCCGCCGGCGAGTACAGCCGCCTGGCGCCGACGTTCAAGGCAAGGCTGTCGAAAACCGAGCTGCGGGTCGGCGAACTGCAACCCAACCTGCCGGTGCTGACCTTCAGCGATATCCGCCTGCTGCCGCCGACCTACCAGGGCGTGAGCCTGAGTTCCGCTGGACTCGATGGCCTGACCCTGCAAACCGGCCACCTGAGCTCCAGCCACCTGCGCAACGAAGCGGGCGACGGTAAGCTCAACGCCATGCTCGGCCATGTGCCCCAGCGCCAGGTCGCCAGTGATGCCTTCAACTATGTGGGCGGCGACTACGCCTTCAACGCCAACCAGAGCAGCCTGAGCCTGTGGTATGGCCAGCTGGAGGATATCTACCAGCAGGGCTTCGTCGGCCTCAAGCACAGCAAGCCGCTGGGCGATTGGGTGCTGGGCGCCAACCTCGGTTACTTCACCGCCCGTGAAGACGGCGACGCACTGCTGGGCAACATCGACAACCAGGCGTTCTTTTCAATGTTTACCGCCCGGCTTGGCGGCCACAGCTTCGGTGCCGGCTACCAGGCCATGTACGGCGACAGCCCGTTTCCCCGGGTGTTCGCCAACATCACGCCGCTGGGCAACGAAGTGCCGACGTATGAGTTCGCCTACACCGACGAGCGCTCCTACCAGGTGCGTTACGACTATAACTTCGCAGCCTTGGGCATTCCTGGGCTGACGGCGACGGTACGCTACATCACCGGCAACAATGTCGACACGGGGCAGGGTTTCGAAGGCCAGGACCGCGAGCGCGACATCGACCTGGGCTACGCGGTGCAGAGCGGGGTGCTCAAGGGGCTGGGGATCCGGGTGAGGAACGCCATGGCGCGGTCGAACTACCGCAGTGATATCGACGAGAACCGCTTGATCCTGGTGTACACCTGGCAGTTGTTCTGACCCGGTCGGCCCCTGTTCTTGAGGCTGACGCATTCCTGTAGGAGCCGGCTTCGCCGGCGAACAGGGCCGGTGCAGGTATCTCGATTTGCACCGGCTGGCGTTATGCAGGTAGGTTTCGCGAATCATTATCGTGGAGCCTCCCTTTGGACTCACTCACCCAAGCCGTCCTCGGCGCCGCCCTGCAGGGCACCGTGCTGGGCCGCATCCAGGGCCGTCGTTCACTGTTCTACGGCGCCGCCCTGGCCACCCTGCCAGACCTCGACGTGCTCATCCGCTACGCCGACCCGGTGTCACGGATGACCTACCACCGTGGGTTCTCCCATTCGCTGTTCGTGCTCACCGGCCTTGCATTGCTGCTGGCCCTGTTGGTTACCTGGCTAGGGCAGAGACATTGGCCGGAAAAGGGCTACACCTGGCCGAGGGCCTTCCTGGCGTTCTGGCTGGTGCTGGTCACCCACCCGATCCTCGATGCATTCACCGTCTACGGCACCCAACTGTTCTGGCCATTGCAGCCGATACCGGCCAGCTGGGCAGCGGTGTTCATCATCGACCCGGTCTACACCGTGCCGTTGCTGCTGGCGGTGGGCTACGCGCTGGTCCGTGGCCTGGCTGGCAGGGCGATGCCGCTGCTGGCCCTGGCATTGGCCTTCAGTACTTTCTACCTAGGCTTTGGCCTGGCCGGGCGGCTCGCCGCCGAGCAGCGTTTTCAGCAGGCGCTGAACCAGCAAGGGATCGCCACGAGCGAGGTGCGCGCAGTACCGCTGGCCTTCAACAGCCTGATCTGGCGGGTACTGGCGAAAACCCCGGAAGGCGATTACTACGAGGGGGTGAGCAGCTGGTTCGACCGTGCGCCGCCCGAGATGCAGCGCCAGCCGCTGAACCTGGCGGCGGCGAAGGTGCTTGAAGGCGTGCCGCTGCACGAGCGTCTGCGCTGGTTTACCGACAACTGGCTGCGCTACGACGTGATGGGCGATTCGCTGGTGGTCAGCGACCTGCGCATGGGCACCCCGGGCAACTACAGTTTCCGCTTCGAGATGGCCCGCCGCGACGGCGCCGGGCAGTGGGCCGCGATCCAGCCACGGCCGTGGGTTGGCATCGGGGTCAGTTCCATGTTCAATGCCGAGGACCTCGCTCTGATCTGGCGGCGCATCCTCGAGCCGCAACCGCCGTTGCCGCTGGCCAGCTGGATGGACAAATACCTGTCCCAGGCGCGCTGACCCTTGCAATAGGCTCAAACGCACCCCTCTAGCAGGGCTTGTCTTGTTCAGGAACCGACCATGCAACCCAACGCTGCGGCGATATCGCCGGTGCGAGGGGGCATCGACCTGCGGGGGGCGCGCCTGGCGTGGCCTACACCGCCCGGGCGTTGAGCAGGCGCACGCGCAACCCAATGTGGCGATAATACTCGGCCATCAGTGGCGTCGGCACATCGCCGGGTCCGGGCTGCGCAGGCGGGGCAGGGGGGCCACGCAGCGCGGCTAAAGCCGCTCCTGCAGGTCCTGCGCGACCATCATGCCCGCGGCACGCGCCCGGTCACGAAATGCGCCACGTCGTTGAACCCAGGCGTCGAGGCATGCCCCGGCGTCACCAGCGAATCGATGAAGGCTTCATCCTCCGCCGTGACCTTGACCTCCAGCGCGCCGGCGTAGGTGGCCCACTGCGCTTCGGTGCGCGGCCCGACGATGGCCGAGCTGACCAGGCGGTTGTTCAGCACCCAGGCGATGGCGAACTCGACGATACCCACGCCCTTGGCCTCGGTGTAGGCGTGGATCTTCTGGGCGATGGCCAGCGACTCCTGGCGCCATTCGACCTCCATGATCCGCTTGTCCTGGCGCCCGGCGCGGCTGCCTGCCTCCGGTGTCGAGCCCGGCGCGTACTTGCCGCTGAGCACGCCCCGGGCCAGGGGGCTGAACGGCACCACGCCAAGGCCGTGGTAGGCGGCGGCAGTCAGCTGCTCCGGCTCGGCCTGGCGGTTGACGATGTTGTACAGCGGCTGGCTGACCACCGGCTTGGCCACGCCCAGGCGCTCGGCGACGTTGCAGATCTCGGCGATGCGCCAGCCGCGGAAGTTGCTCACGCCCCAGTAGCGGATCTTGCCCTGGGCCAGCAGGTCGCCGATGGCGCGCACGGTTTCTTCCAACGGCACCGCGTGGTCCTCGCGGTGCAGGTAGTAGATGTCCAGGTAGTCGCTGCCCAGGCGCGTGAGGCTGGCTTCGAGGGCGTTGAACAGGTGCTTGCGCGACAGGCCGCTACGGTTGGGCACGCCATCGGCCGGGCCGTAGCCGGCTTTGGAGGCGACGATCCAGTCCTGCCGGTTGCGCGCCACCGCTTCGCCGACGATCTCCTCCGAGCGCCCGCCGTTGTACACGTCGGCGGTGTCGATGAAGTTGATGCCCTGGTCCCAGGCCTTGTCGATGATGCGCAGCGCGTCTTCGGTGCTGGTCTGTTCACCGAACATCATGCTGCCCAGGGTGAGGGCCGAGACTTGCAGGCCAGAGTGGCCGAGGGGGCGGTAGATCATGCTCGCGGGTCCTTGTCAGGCGATGTGATCCAGTGGTTTTACACATAACCGCCCATGTTTGAAAGGGCCGTGGAACAGGGTTGTCTGTAGGAGCGGCTTCAGCCGCGATGCAGGCGACGTGGTGCCTGGTACCCGCTTCGCGAGTGATCGCGGCTAACGCCGCTCCTACAGAGGTTGTGCCAAATCATTGGGTCATGTGGCTAGCGGTGTCGATCAGTTCGCGGGCTTCGCGGCTCGACAGTGGGCGCTTCATGCGTTGCGACAACAGGGCCATGGCATCCGAATAACCCTTGGCGATTACCGCCTCGACTTCGTCGTCAATGCACTGCAAGGCGATGAAATCGCCATGCTCCGGCTCGCCGACGAACTCGATGCGGTTCCAGTAGCGGCCATGCCCGAGCACCTCGTAGGTGCGCCCGTGCTGGTAGGTCCAGAAGAACGGCACGTCGTCATAGCGGCGCCGCTCACCGAGCATGTTGGCGGCGGCGATCACCCCGTGCTGCTGGGCCAGGCGCCAATGTTCGATGCGCACCGGGCGGCCGGCAAGGGGAAAGCGGGCAATGTCGCCGGCTGCCCACAGGCCGGCGCTGGCTTGTAGATGGGCGTCGACCTCGATGGCGCCGTCCTCGGCCAGGGGCAGGCCCTGCACATAACGCGTCGCCGGGGAGACGCCGGTGCCCAGCAGCACCAGCGGGGTGGCCAGGCGTTCGCCGTTGGCCAGCACTACAGCTTCGACGCGTTCCTTGCCCTCAAAGGCGGTCACTTCGGTCGGGCCGTGGAACACCACGCCCTTGCGTTCATGGAGTTCACGTAGCGTTCGGCCAATGCGCTCACCCAGCTGTTTGACCAGAGGCAGCGGATGGCGCGTGACCACGTGCACCTGCAAGCCATACTTGCGCAGCGCCGAGGCGGCCTCCAGGCCGATGAAGCCATCCCCGACGATCACCACCGGCTGGCCGGGTTCGGCCAGGTCGAGCAGGCGCGCGGCATCTTCCCGCGAGCGCAGCACACAGATACCGGGCAACTGGGCGCCAGGCAGGTCCGGGCGCCGGGGCTTGCCACCGGTGGCCAGCAAGGCGGCGTCGTACTTGAGCGACTTGCCGTCGGCCAGCGCGATCTCGCGCTTGTCGACATCCAGCGCACGGACCTTGGCGTGCAGGCGCTGCAACTGGCCCCGGCGCAAATCGTCAGGCTCCAGCAACGATGGCACTTCGTCGGGGGGCATCTGCCCGGCGATGACGAATTTGCTCAGGGCCGTGCGGTCGTAGGCCCCTTGCGGCTCTTGGTCGATCCACAAAAGCCGCCCGGCAAAGCCATGGCCGAGCAAGGTCGCCACGGCGGCGCTGCCTGCCGCGCCGGCACCGATGATGACGAAGGTGCGGGCATCGCTGTGCAAGGGTGGCTCGGCCCTGGGCAGCGGCTGGTCATCCACCCAGACCTGGCCATCCTTGAGCTGCACCGGGTAGCGGCGCAGGTCGACCAGCGCCGGTGGCTCGCACACGGCACCTTCGTCCACGGCGAACGCCGCCTTGTGCCAGGGGCAGACCAGCAGGCCGGCGCAGACCACGCCCTCATCCAGGGGCGCCCCGGCGTGGGGGCAGTTGCCCTGGTAGGCGCGCACCTGATCGCCATGGCGCACCAGGATGACTTCTTCGCTGCCGGCCTGGGCCCGCAACGGGCGCTGTTCATCGAGCTCGGCGAAGGTGGCGACGGCGTGCAGGGTCATGGGCGTTCTCCTGAGTCCAGTGTGCTCATTTGACGCCTGCCCATGCTCAAGGGTGCCACCAGGCGACGACCGGCCATCGTGATTACAAACTTTAACAAGAGATTCAAATGAGACTAAATTGACTCAATAACACTTCATGAGTACCATTCGCGCCGTTTTCAAATCAAAGGCTCGGGTGAAATTCATGGGCAACTTGCGTGCAATTGGGATGGCCAGCCTGCTGACGGCGGCGATCGCGCTGTCGGGCTGCGACGGGGCGGATCAGCCCCAGGCCGCGGCCGAGGTCGTGTATCCGGTAGCGGTGGTGACCGTGGCCGGCGAGGCGTTGGCCCTGGCCTCGACCCTGCCTGGCCGGGTCGAGCCGATGCGGGTCGCCGAGGTGCGCGCCCGGGTGGCCGGCATCGTCCTGCACAAACGCTTCGAAGAAGGCGCCGACGTCAAGGCCGGCGATGTGCTGTTCCAGATCGACCCGGCGCCGTTCAAGGCCGCCCTGGCGCGGGCCGAGGGCGACCAGGCCCGCGCCCAGGCGGTACAGCAGCAAGCCCAGGCGCGGGTCAAGCGTTACGAGCCGCTGGTCAAGATCGAAGCGGTCAGCCAGCAGGACTTCGACAGCGCCACCGCCGAGCTGCGCAGCGCCCAGGCCGCCGTGCGTTCGGCCCAGGCCGACGTGCAGACCGCGCGCCTGAACCTGGGTTACGCCACGGTCACCGCGCCGATCTCCGGGCGCATCGGCCGTGCGCTTGCCACCGAAGGGGCACTGGTGGGGCAGGGCGATGCCACGCTGCTGGCGCGTATCCAGCAGCTCGACCCGATCTATGTCGATTTCACTCAATCGGCCGCCGATGCCCTGCGCTTGCGCCAGGCACTGAAAGATGGTGCGTTGGCCGGTGGCGACGACAAGGCGCTGACGGCCCAGGTCGAAGGCACCGACTACCAGCGCCAGGGCGCGCTGATGTTCACCGACGTGGCGGTCGACCGCGGCACGGGCCAGGTCAGCTTGCGCGGGCGCTTCGACAATGCCGACGGCATTCTCCTGCCGGGCATGTACGTGCGCGTGCGCACGCCGCAGGGCACCGACCAGCAGGCGATCCTGGTGCCGCAACGCGCCGTGCAGCGCGGCAGCGATGGCGAGGCGCGGGTGATGGTGGTGGGCACCGGCAACCTGGCCGAGGCGCGCAGCGTGCGCACCGGCGTGATGCAGGGCGCGCGCTGGCAGATCACCGAGGGCCTGCGCGCCGGTGACCAGGTCATCGTCGGCAGCCCGGCGGGTCTGGCCCCCGGCATGCCGGTCAGCCTGGCCCAGGCGCAACAAGCCGTGGCGCAATAAGGCGAGGGTAGCGAGATGTCCAAGTTCTTCATCAATCGGCCGAACTTCGCCTGGGTCATGGCGCTGTTCATTTCCCTGGCCGGCCTGCTGGTGATCCCGGCGCTGCCGGTGGCCCAGTACCCCAGCGTGGCACCGCCACAGATCTCCATCACCGCCAGCTACCCGGGCGCTTCGGCCAAGGTGCTGGTGGAGTCGGTGACCAGCATCATCGAAGAGTCGCTCAACGGCGCCAAGGGCCTGCTGTACTACGAGTCCACCAACAACTCCAACGGCGTCGCCGAGGTGCTGGTGACCTTCGAGCCTGGCACCGAGCCGGACATGGCCCAGGTGGACGTGCAGAACCGCCTGAAGAAGGCCGAGGCGCGCATGCCCCAGGCTGTGCTGACCCAGGGCCTGAAGGTCGAGCAGGCCAGCTCCGGCTTCCTGCTGATCTACGCCCTGACCAGCACCGCCAGCGACAGCGGCGACACCACGGCCCTGGCCGACTACGCGGTGCGCAACATCAACAACGAACTGCTGCGCGTGCCCGGCGTGGGCAAGCTGCAGTTCTTCTCTTCCGAAGCGGCCATGCGGGTCTGGGTCGACCCACAGAAGCTGGTGGGCTATGGCCTGTCCATCGACGACATCAACACTGCCATCCGTGGCCAGAACGTCCAGGTGCCGGCCGGCAGCTTTGGCAGCACCCCGGGGGCCAGCGAGCAGGAGCTGACCGCGACCTTGGCGGTGCAGGGCACCCTGGACTCCCCCGAGGCGTTCGCTGGTATCGTCCTGCGCGCCAACCCCGATGGCTCCCGCGTGCTGCTCGGCGATGTCGCGCGCGTGGCCATCGGCAGCGAGAACTACAACCTGTCCTCGCGCCTGGACGGCCACCCGGCCGTGGCCGGCGCGGTGCAACTGGCGCCCGGCGCCAACGCCATCCAGACCGCGACGCTGGTCAAGGAGCGCCTGGCGGAGCTGTCGCCGTTCTTCCCCGAGGGCGTCGAGTACTCGGTGCCCTACGACACCTCGCGTTTCGTCGATGTGGCCATCGAGAAGGTGATCCACACCCTGATCGAAGCCATGGTGCTGGTGTTCCTGGTGATGTTCCTGTTCCTGCAGAACGTGCGCTACACCCTGATCCCGTCGATCGTGGTGCCGGTGTGCCTGCTGGGCACGCTGATGGTGATGAAGCTGCTTGGTTTTTCGGTGAACATGATGACCATGTTCGGTATGGTGCTGGCCATCGGCATCCTGGTGGACGACGCCATCGTGGTGGTGGAGAACGTCGAGCGGCTGATGGCCGAAGAAGGCCTGTCGCCGGCGGCGGCCACGGTCAAGGCGATGGGGCAGGTGTCGGGGGCGATCATCGGTATCACCCTGGTGCTGGCCGCAGTGTTCCTGCCGCTGGCGTTCATGTCAGGTTCGGTGGGGGTGATCTACCAGCAGTTTTCCGTGTCGCTGGCGGTGTCGATCCTGTTCTCCGGCTTCCTGGCCCTGACCTTCACCCCGGCGCTGTGCGCCACGCTGCTCAAACCGGTGCCCCACGGCCACCACGAAAAGGGCGGTTTCTTCGGCGCCTTCAACCGCGCCTTCGCCCGGGTGACCGAGCGCTACTCGGTGATGAACAGCGCCCTGGTGGCCCGCGCCGGGCGCTGGATGCTGGCCTACGTCGGCATCCTGGTGGTGCTTGGCTACTCCTACCTGCGCCTGCCGGAGGCCTTCGTGCCGTCCGAGGATTTGGGCTACAGCATCGTCGATGTGCAACTGCCACCGGGCGCCAGCCGGGTGCGTACCGACCACACCGCCGAAGCGTTGGAGAAGTTCCTGATGTCCCGCGAGGCGGTGGCCAGCTCGTTCATCGTCAGCGGCTTCAGCTTCTCGGGCCAGGGTGACAATGCCGCGCTGGCGTTCCCCACCTACAAGGACTGGTCCGTGCGTGGCCAGGAGCAGTCGGCGGAGGCGGAAACCGCGGCCGTCAACGCGCAGTTCGCGGCCAATGGCGACGGCGCCATCACTGCGGTCATGCCGCCACCGATCGACGGCCTGGGTAACTCGGGTGGTTTCGCCTTGCGCCTGATGGACCGTGGCGGCCTGGGCCGCGAAGCATTGCTGGCGGCCCGTGACCAACTGCTGGCCCGCGCCAATGCCAACCCGGTGATCCTCTACGCCATGATGGAAGGCCTGGCCGAAGCGCCGCAGCTGCGGGTGCAGATCGACCGCGAGAAGGCCCGCGCCCTGGGCGTGAGCTTCGAGACCATCAACAGCACCCTGGCCACCGCTTTCGGTTCGGCGGTGATCAACGACTTCACCAATGCCGGGCGCCAGCAACGCGTGGTGGTGCAGGCCGAGCAGGGTGAGCGGATGACCCCGGAAAGCGTGCTGCGCCTGTACGCGCCCAATGTCAGGGGCGAGCAGGTGCCGTTCAGTGCCTTTGTCACCACCAAGTGGGAGGAGGGCCCGGTGCAACTGGTGCGCTACAACGGCTACCCGTCGATCCGCATCGCCGGCGACGCTGCCCCGGGTTCCAGCACTGGCCAGGCGATGGCCGAGATGGAACGCCTGGTCAGTGAGCTGCCGCCCGGCATCGGTTACGCCTGGACCGGCTTGTCGTACCAGGAGAAGGTCTCCAGCGGCCAGGCCGCCGGCCTGTTCGCCCTGGCCATCCTGGTGGTGTTCCTGCTGCTGGTGGCGCTGTACGAAAGCTGGGCGATCCCGTTGACGGTGATGCTGATCGTGCCGATCGGCGCCCTGGGCGCGGTGTGGGCGGTGATGCTCACCGGCATGCCCAACGATGTGTACTTCAAGGTCGGCCTGATCACCATCATTGGCCTGGCGGCGAAGAACGCCATCCTCATCGTCGAGTTCGCCAAGGAACTGTGGGAGCAGGGTTACAGCCTGGGCGACGCCGCCATCGAGGCCGCGCGCCTGCGCTTGCGTCCGATCGTGATGACTTCCATGGCCTTCATCCTCGGCGTGGTGCCGCTGGCGATCGCCACCGGTGCCGGCGCGGCCAGCCAACGCGCCATCGGTACCGGGGTGATTGGCGGCATGCTCAGCGCCACCTTGCTGGGCGTGGTGTTCGTGCCGATCTGCTTCGTCTTCGTGCTGAAGCTGCTCAAGCGCAAGCCGGCCCCGGTGAAACATGCGGTCGAGGCCGTGGAGTGATGGACATGCGTAATTTCGTTTTGCCCTGTGTGCTGGCGTTTGCCCTGGCCGGTTGCTCGCTGGCGCCGACCTACCAGCGCCCCGAGGCGCCGGTCGCGGCCCAGTGGGGCGACGCGGCGGCCCACCAGGGCCGGGCGGTGGAGCAACTGGACTGGCAGGCGTTCATCGTCGACCCGACCCTGCGCCAGCTGGTCGCCACCGCGCTGGACAACAACCGCTCGCTGCGCCAGACCCTGCTGGACATCGAGCAGGCCCGTGCGCAATACCGTATCCAGCGCGCCGACCGGGTGCCGGGCCTGAACGCCGGGGCCTCCGGCAACCGCCAGCACCTGCCGGCGGAGCTGGCCAGCGATGGCCGCGAAGGGGTGAACAGCACCTACCAGGTGGGGCTGTCGCTGCCGGAGTACGAGGTGGACCTGTTCGGCCGGGTGAAGAGCTTGAGTGACGCGGCGCTGGAGCAGTACCTGGCCACCGAGGAGGCCGGGCGCGCCGCGCGCGTTGCCTTGGTCGCCGAGGTCAGCCAGGCCTACCTCAGCCTCGACGGCGCCGAACGCCGCCAGGCCCTGACCCGCCAGACCCTGGCCAGCCGCGAGGACTCGCTGGCCCTGGTCGGCCAGCGCCGCGCCGTCGGCACCGCCACCGCCCTGGACCACCAGGAAGCCCTGGGCCTGGTGGAGCAATCGCGGGCCGAGCTGGAAACCACCGTGCGCCAGCAGCGCCAGGCCTACAACGCCCTGGTGCTGCTGCTGGGCAGCGCGGACGCGGCCAAGGCCATCCCGGGCGAGCGTTCCGCCGCGCCCATGGTGCTGCAGGACATCGCCCCGGGCGCGCCGTCGGCTTTGCTGGAGCGGCGCCCGGATATCCTCGCCGCCGAGCACCGGCTGCGGGCGCGCAACGCCGATATCGGCGCGGCGCGGGCGGCGTTCTTCCCGCGCATCAGCCTGACCGGCAGCTTTGGTACCTCGAGTGCGCAGATGTCCGGGCTGTTCGACGGCGGTTCGCGTAGTTGGAGCTTCATGCCGCAATTGTCGCTGCCGCTGTTCGACGCCGGGCGCAACAAGGCCGGCCTGAGCCTGGCCGAGGCGCGCAAGGACTCGGCGGTGGCCGCCTACGAAGGCACTATCCAGGTCGCCTTCCGCGAAGTGGCCGACGCCCTGGCCGCCACCGACACCTTGCGCCGCGAAGAGGCCGCGCGCCGGGCCCTGGCCGATACCAGCCAGGCGACCCTGGCGCTGGCCAAGGCGCGCTACGAGGGCGGGGTGGACAACCACCTGCGCTACCTCGACGCCCAGCGCGGCAACTATGTGAACGAGGCGAGCTACATCGAGGCCAGCACCCAGCACCAGTTGGCGCTGGTCGACCTGTTCCGCGCCCTGGGCGGTGGTTGGCCGACGAAAATGTGACGTGACACCCGGTACGAAGGGGCATTGCCCTGAAGACCTCCTTTGGTTGGGTATTCCAGCCACCTCGGCCCCTGGACCGCGTGTCCCGGGGCTTTTTTTGCCCGCAAGCGCCTGGACTATAGTCATGGGCGGCACATGCCAGAGGGCAAGGGACTTCAATGCGCGCAGCCAGGAAAACGACTGAGGACGGTGTCTACACGATGACCAGCGAGGGCAGGGCGACGGCGCTGTTTCGCCTGGTGCTGTGCTTCATGGCGGTGGTGATGCTGGCCTTCGTGCTGATCGAGGGCTGGCGGATCTGGCGCGACTATCGCCAGGTGTTCATCAACGCCGACCGGGCGGTGACCAACCTGGCCCGGGCTACCGCCCAGCACGCCGAGGATGCCATCCGCCAGGTCGACGCCATCACCGCCGCGTTGGCCGAGCGCCTCGAGGGCGATGGTTTCGATCACATCGACCGGCCCCGGCTGCACGCCTTGCTCAAGCAGCAGGCGGCAATCATCCCGCAGTTGCATGGCTTGTTCGTCTATGCCCCCGACGGCAGCTGGATCGTCACCGACAAGGACGTGGTGCCCCCCGGCGCCAACAACGCCGACCGCGACTATTTCATCTACCACCGCACCCATCCGGACCGTCAGGTGCGCATCGGCTCGGTGGTGCGCAGCCGGTCCACCGGCGACCTGATCATCCCCATCTCGCGGCGCCTGGACTACCCCGACGGCAGTTTTGCCGGGGTGCTGCTGGGCACCATCAAGGTCGACTGGTTCGTGCGTTACTACGGCGACTTCAAGATCGACGAACGCGGCGCACTGGTGCTGGCCATGCGCGACGGCACCCTCCTCGTGCGCCGGCCGTTCGTCGAGCAGGTGATCGGCAGGAGCCTGGCGGCCAGTGCGATCTTCCGCAACCACTTACCCTATACCAGCGAAGGCGTGGCCGAGGCAGTGGCGGTGGTCGATGGCACGCCGCGGCTGTATGCCTTCCGTGCGTTGTCGAGCTATCCGTTGGTGGTGGAGGCAGGGTTGTCGCGTGAATCGATCATCGCCCCCTGGCGCCACGACATGCTCAAGTCGGTGGCGGTGCTGGTGCTGCTGCTGATTGGCCTGGCCGGCTTTGGCTGGGTGGTATTGCGCCAGTTGCGCGAGCGGATCGCCATCGAGCGCGCCTTGCACCAGGCGCATCAGACGCTCAAGGCCATGGCGCTGAACGATAGCCTCACCGGCCTGGGCAATCGGCGTCGACTCGATGCGGTGCTCGAGCCCGAGATCCGCCGCGCGCGGCGCCAGGGGCATTCACTGGCGCTGGTGATGCTCGACCTGGACTACTTCAAACTCTACAACGACCGTTACGGGCACCCGGCGGGGGATGCTTGCCTGCGGCGTTTCGGCGAGTTGTTGCGCCAGGCGCTCAAGCGCCCGGGGGACCTGGCGGTGCGCTATGGCGGGGAGGAGTTCACGCTGCTGCTGCCGGACACCGACACTCAAGGCGCCAGCCTGATCGTTCAGGAGATCCTGCAAGCGTTGCGCCGTGCGGCCATCGAGCACCTGGGCAGCCCGTTGGGGCGGGTGTCCGCCAGTGCTGGTATCGCGGTGGTTGCGCCCTCGCTGGGGCGCGTCACCCCGGAGAACCTGATCACGGCGGCGGACGAGGCGCTGTACACGGCAAAACGCCAGGGGCGGGATCGCTATTGCGTGGCGGGGAGCGTGCCGGTTGCGGCGCGCAGCAACCCCTAGAGGCCGATGCGCATGGCGCAGCGCCCCTCCAGGCCGTGCGCGCGCTCCTGGGCAAGTATCGCGGTCAAGCGTGGGTCCAGCTGTTCGGCCGTCAACAACTCGAAACCAAAACGCGCATAGAACGGCCCATTCCAGGGCACGTCGGCGAACGTGGTCAGGGTCACCGCGCGTAATCCTGCGGCACGGGCCGCCTGGATCGCCTGGTCGAGCAACTGCCGGCCAAGCCCTTGGCCCTGGGCTTGCTGGCACACCGACAGTTCGTGGATGTGCAGGTTGTCGCCGATCACGGCGGCGCAGAGAAAGCCCAGTGGCTGGTCCTGGTCGTTCACGGCGACCCAGCTGCCGTTCTCGGTTTGGAACCGTGCATGTTCCGCCTCAGCCATCACGTCGCTGTCAGCCAGCCAGGCCAGGGCAGGGTATTGCCTGAATGCCTGGGCGGCAGAGCGCTCGAGGGCGGGGAGCCGTGGTAGATCCTGGGCGAGGGTGGGGCGGACGGTCATGAACGGTACTCGCTACGTGGGCTGGGGGTTGCCTGGCGATTGTGCCGCAAAGCGAGTGGCCGATGTTCGCCGGCAAACCATTGATCTGATACGCCCTCTGTAGGAGCGGCTTCAGCCGCGATCACCCGCGCAACGGGTGCCAGGTACCGCGGCGGCTTCATCGCGGCTGAAGCCGCTCCTACAGAGGACAAGGGGGCTTGCGAATTAAATGTTATAATATAACAATTGTTTGTCTTCCTTTCTCTCAGGGCGCCCCCGTGATCCGCAGAAACCCCTCCGGCCATCTCCCCGACATCGCCGTTTCGGCCTACATCGACCCGACCGCGATCATCTGCGGCAAGGTGATCATCCACGACAACGTCTTCGTTGGCCCCTACGCGGTGATTCGTGCCGACGAGGTGGACGCCAGCGGCGACATGCAGCCGATCATCATCGGCGCCAACTCCAATATCCAGGACGGCGTGGTCATCCACTCCAAGTCCGGCGCGGCGGTGCGCATCGGCCAGTACAGCTCGATCGCCCATCGTTCCATCGTGCATGGCCCTTGCCAGGTGGGTGATCGGGTGTTCATCGGTTTCAACAGCGTGCTGTTCAACTGCCAGGTCGGCGACGGCAGCGTGGTGCGGCACAACTCGGTGGTCGATGGCCGTGACTTGCCGGCGCGCTTCTACGTGCCGCCCACCGAGCACATCGGGCCGCATACCGACCTGGGCCGTTTTCCACCGGTCAGTGTTTCGGCGTCCGAGTTCTCGGAGGACGTGGCGCGCACCAACATCGACCTGGTGCAGGGCTACAAGGCCCTGCGCAACGAGTTCTGAGCATGGACGACTTGTTGTTGCGCAATGCGCGGCTGGTCAATGAAGGGCGTGAGTTCGAAGGTGACCTGCTGGTGCGCCATGGCCGGATCGAACGTATCGCCGGCAGCCTCGAGGGGGCCCGGGCGCGCTGCGAGATCGATGCCCGGGGTGCCTGGCTACTGCCTGGAATGATCGACGACCAGGTGCACTTTCGCGAGCCGGGCGCGCCGCACAAGGGCTGCATCGCCAGCGAGTCGCGGGCGGCGGTGGCGGGGGGGATCACCAGTTTCATGGACATGCCCAACACCCACCCGCCCACCCTGACGCTCGAGGCCCTGGCGGACAAGAAGCGCAGGGCGGCGGCCAGTTCGCTGGCCAATTATGGCTTCCACTTCGGCGTCAGCCGCGACAACCTCGACACCATCGCCGCGCTGGACCCGCGCGAGGTGGCCGGGGTCAAGGTGTTCATGGGCGCCTCCACCGGCAACATGCTGGTGGATGACCCGCAGGTGCTGGAAAAGCTGTTCATCTACACCCCGACCCTTCTGCTCGCCCATTGCGAGCACACCCCGAGCATCCTGGAAAACGAAGCCAGGTGGCAGGCGCACCACGGCGAGTTCATCCCGCCTGCCGCGCACCCGTTGATCCGTGACGCCGAGGCCTGCTACCGCTCGTCCAGCCTGGCGGTCGCGCTGGCCCGGCGTTTCGGCACACGGCTGCACGTGCTGCACCTGACCACCGCGCGCGAACTGGAACTGTTCCAGGCGGGCCCGGTGGCGGGCAAGCGCATCACCGCCGAGGTGTGTCTGCATCACCTGCTGTTCGACGACGGCGACTACGCCAGCCTCGGCCACCTGATCAAGTGCAACCCGGCGATCAAGACCCGCAGCGACCGCGACGCCCTGCGCCGGGCCTTGCTCGACGACCGCATCGATGTGATCGGCACCGACCATGCGCCGCACACGCTGGAAGAAAAGCGCCAGCGCTACAGCCGTGCGCCGTCTGGCTTGCCGTTGGTGCAGCACGCGTTGCCAGCGGCGCTCGAGCTGGTCAGCGAAGGCGTGTTGAGCATGGCGCAGGTGGTGGCCAAGACCAGCCATGCGGTGGCCGAGCTGTTCGCCATCCGCGAGCGTGGTTTCTTGCGCGAGGGGTATTGGGCGGACCTTGCCCTGGTCGAGCGACTGGGCACGCCGCGCGCGGTGGCCGACGACCCGGTGCTGGCCCGTTGCGGCTGGACGCCGTTCCAGTCGCGAAGCTTCCAGCATGTGGTGCGCAGCACCGTGGTGTCCGGGCAACTGGCCTGGCACCAAGGGCGCGTACAGCCGCATTGCCAGGGGCTGCCACTGCTGTTCGACCGTCCATGCCCACGGTAGGCGCCGGCTTGCCGGCGAACCCGTCCAGGAGAAACACCATGACCGAAGACCAACTGCTGCAGCAACCCGCCAACGCCTACATGAGCGAACCCCAGCGCCAGTTCTTCCGCACCCTGCTGTTGGCCCAGCGCCGCGACCTGCAAGCGCGCATCGAACAGGAGTTTCGTGCCCTGCGCGAACAGGAAGTGCACAGCGACGCCGCCGACCTGGGCAGCGCCGAGGAGGAACGCCACTGGCAGCTGCGCTCGCTGGAGCGCGAGAAGAAGCTGCTCGACAAGATCGACCAGGCGCTGGAACGCCTGGCCCGGGGCGACTACGGCTGGTGCGCCGAAACCGGCGAGCCCATCGGCCTGCGCCGCCTGCTGTTGCGCCCCACCGCGACCCTGAGCATCGAGGCCAAGGAGCGCCAGGAGCTCAGGGAGCGCCACCTGCGCCGTGACGGCTAGTCGGCATCCAGCACTGGGCGTTGCAACTGCCAGCGTACCGAACTCACGCCTTTCTCCAGGCTGACCCGGCTGACCAGGCGCTCCAGCGAGGTGGGGGCCTGGGGCGTGCCGAGCAGTTCCGCGCGCACTTCCAGGCGCGCCGGATCAGCCAGGTCCTCGCTGTGCAGCGACTGCAAGCGCAGGCCCGGGTCGCTCAGGCTGTGCAGCATCAGGCTGCGCACCTGGATCTCGTCCTCGGCGCGGCAGACGATGCGCACCTCGAAGCGCTGCTCGACCTCGCTGGCCGGCACCATGTCCTGGCGGTCCAGGCGCTGGGCGATGTCGCGCAGCAGGATGTTGGCGCACAGCACCACCAGGCTGCCCAGCGATGCCTCGAGCAGCAGCCCGAGGCTGCACAGCACGCCCACCGCCGCGGTGCACCAGAGGGTGGCGGCGGTGTTCAGGCCGCGTACGTTGAAACCATCGCGCATGATCACGCCACCGCCGAGGAAGCCGATGCCCGACACCACGTAGGCGGCGATGCGCGAGGCGTCGGTGGGTGCCATGCCCGGCACCGCCTGGGTCATCAGCACGAACAGGCAGGCGCCGGTGCTCACCAGCGCGTTGGTGCGCAGGCCGGTCAGGCGCTGGCGCAGTTGACGCTCGGCACCGATCAGGGCACCGAGCAGCAGGGCCACGCTCACGCGCAGCAGAAAGATTTTCCAATCCATAGCGAACTCCGTTGCGCGGGCGATGGCCCGCGGCAGCGCCGGCCGAAGGCGGCGCGAATGAAAGCGAGGAATGCGCAGGACCACACGCGATGCCGGATGGCAACGCGGCTGGGAAAAGGGGGCTCAGCCGTGGAGGGCTGGAGGAAACCACCGTCTACCGTATGCGGCAAGACAGTGGCAGGAACGCTGCCGGACTAGCTCGCCGTGTGGGCCTGTCGCAATCGACTGGGGCTACTGTCCAATGCAGGGGGCTCCTGTTCAGAGGGATGCTTGAGTGCGCGGCGGACCATACGCCTCGACCGCCATCGGGTCAAGGCGCGAAACATGACAATCCGGTTAATCCAGGCGTTGACAGCGGTAGGCCTGGGTCCGGTAGGGGAAGGCGATGCGCTCGCGGCCCTTGAGGTCGGGGTGGTGGTCGATCAGGTCCTGCAGCCGCGTCATGACCTTGTCCTGTTCGGCCTGGGGCAGGGCGGCGATGAAGCTGACCGAGCGCAGCCGCTCGATGATCACGGTCCGCGGGCTGCCTTCGTGGACATGGGGCAGGGTGGTCAGGGTTGGCGGGCTGAACCAGCGGCCGTCAAAAGCCTCGCGCCAGCGGCCTGTATGAAAGCGCGGTGTGTCGCCTTCATAGGGGGTGATGATCTCGGTGATACGCGCCACCCAGTCCACTGACTCGTCACGCACGTTCCAGACTAGCCCCAGGCGGCCGCCGGGCGCCAGCACCCGGTGCATCTCGGCCAGGGCGGCGCTATCGGCGAACCAGTGGAAGGCCTGGGCGCAGACCAGCACCTGCTGGCTGGCGTCGGCCACCGGCATGTGCTGGGCGGTGCCTGCGTGCACGGGCACGTCGGGCAGTTGCTCATGGAGGCGCTCGCGCATGGCGGCCACCGGCTCCACCGCCGTCAGGCGCGGTGCCAGCGAGGTGAGCAGGCGGGTGAACTTACCGGTGCCGGCGCCCAGGTCCAGCACTGTCGTGCCGTTGCTGACGCCCAGTGCGTCGCGCAACCAGTCCAGCAGTGCGATGGGGTAGTCCGGCCGGCCCTGCTCGTAGTTGCCTGACTGGCGGGTGTAGCCGGTGCTGGCCGAGGCGTGTACATCCTTCATGGAAAAACCCTCCGAATGACCTGCCGGCAATGTTACCCTTGCGCCCTTCGTTGCCAACCCCCGGATCGTCCCATGTTGTTCAACCTCGCCATCCTGTTCGGCACACTGGTGGCCATGGAAGGCGTCGGCACGCTGGCCCACAAGTACGTCATGCATGGCTGGGGCTGGTGGCTGCACCGCTCGCACCATGAACCACAGTTGGGCATGCTGGAGACCAACGACCTGTATCTGGTCGCCCTGGGGCTGATCGCCACGGCGCTGGTGGCGCTGGGCAAGGCCGGGCATGCGCCGTTGCAGTGGGTCGGCGGCGGCGTGGCCGGGTATGGTGTGGCCTATGTGCTGGCCCATGACGGCTTCTTTCATCGCCACTGGCCACGGGCGCCGAAGCCGGTCAATCGCTACCTCAAGCGCCTGTACCGGGCGCATCGGCTGCACCATGCGGTGAAGGGGCGCGAGGGCAGTGTGTCGTTCGGCTTCTTCTACGCGCCGCCGCTGCGGGTGTTGAAGCAACAGTTGAAGCGGCGCAGGGGCCTGTAGGCGCGGCTTCAGCCGCGAACCCCGGCAAGGCCGGGGCTTGCACCGCGTTGCCTGCATCGCGGCTGAAGCCGCCCCGACAAAAAACGCGTGCTACGCGCAATCGCCGACGGTGCTACCGGCCTTCTGCCCCCGGCTCACCCACCAGCCAAACCCCGCCGCCGTGAAGAACATGATCAGGCTGTAGATCGCCGCCGGTACCGCCATGGTCGCGTTGTTCAAGAGCGTCGGGCTCAGGGCCAGGGCGATGGCCAGCGTGCCGTTGTGAATACCGATCTCCATGCCGATGGCGATCGCCTGGCGCCGGGGGATGCTCAGCAGCCGCGGCACCCAGTAGCCCACCCCCAGGCTCAGCAGGTTGAACAGCAGCGCGGCGCCGCCCACTACTGGCGCATACTCGACCACCGTCTGCCAGTCCTTGGCCAGCGCCAGCACGATGGTAAAGGCCAGGAACAACGCCGCCACCAGTTTCATCGGTTTCTCCATGCGCGCGGCGAAGCGCGGCGCCCAGTGGCGGATCAGCATGCCCAGCGCCACCGGCAGCAGGACGATGGCGAACACCTGCATGACCTTGGCGAATTGCAGCGGGATGGCCTGGTCGGACGCCATGAACCAGGTCAGCGACAGGTTCACCAGCAGCGGCATGGTGAGGATGGCGATCAGCGAGTTGACGGCGGTGAGGGTGATGTTCAGCGCCACGTCGCCATGGGCCAGGTGGCTGAACAGGTTGGCGGTGGTGCCGCCCGGCGAGGCCGCCAGCAGCATCAGGCCCACCGCCAGGGCCGACTCCAGGCCGAAGCCGTTGGCAATCAGAAAACACACCAGCGGCAGCAGCAGGACCTGGCAGGTCAGCCCCACCAGCACGGGTTTCGGGTATTTGACCACCCGGGCGAAGTCGGCCAGGGTCAGCGACAACCCCAGGCCCAGCATGATGATGCCCAGGGCGAGGGGCAGGACGGCGGTGAGCAGCGGCGAGGCGGTCATGGGCGGTCTCTCGGGCGAAGGATTCCGGGAGTCTAGGTGGAGCTGGAACGATAGCTAATTGCAATACGCCTTTCTTGGTAACCGTTTGTTACTAAACCCACGCCGAGCAGCGGCCCCGGGTCGCGTTGCGATGCCGCGTCCGGCGCAGTAGCATTCCCGCTTTTGCCGAGGATTAGCCTGCCATGCCGTTCCAGCCAGGTCTGCTTGCCACACCGGTGCCGGCCCATGCCCGCCACCTGTTCTTCGCCCTCGATGCGGTCGAGGCCCTGCCCGCTGTCCTGGACCAACTGTTGCCGCAGGTCGACGGCAAGACCCTGATCCTCGCTGTCGGCGCGCCGCTGGCCAAGGCCCTGGGCCGCGAAGTACCTGGCCTGCGCAGCTTCCCGCAGCTGGAGGCCGTGGTGGAGAACCCGGCCACCCAGCACGCCCTGTGGTTGTGGCTGCGTGGCGAGGAGCGCGGCGAGCTGTTCCTGCGCGCCCAGGCCCTGCAGCAAGCCCTGGCACCGGCTTTGCGCCTGGTGGACAGCCTCGAGGGTTTCCTGCACCGCGGTGGCCATGACCTGACCGGCTACGAAGACGGCACCGAGAACCCGGTGGACGAAGACGCCGTTGCCGCCGCCATCGTGCCGGGCGATGTGCCTGGCCTGGCAGGCTCGAGCTTTGCCGCGTTCCAGCTGTGGAAGCACGACTTGAACTACTTCAAGTCGCTGCCCCAGGTAGAACAGGACAACATCATCGGCCGCCGCCTGAGCGACAACGAAGAGCTCGACGACGCGCCCGAGTCGGCCCACGTCAAGCGCACCGCCCAGGAGAGCTTTGAACCCGAGGCGTTCGTCGTCCGCCGTTCGCTGGCCTGGGCCGACGAGCGTGGCGCCGGCCTGGCGTTCGTGGCCCTGGGGCATTCGCTCGACGCCTTCGAGGTGCAGCTGCGCCGCATGAGCGGGCTGGAAGACGGTGTGATCGATGGTTTGTACCGCTTCAGCCGGCCGCTGAGCGGCGGCTACTACTGGTGCCCGCCGCTGACCGAGACCGGCGCTGACCTGCGTCTGTTGCTGGGCTAGTGGCGGCCAGTTCGCCAGCAAGGCTGGCCCCTACAGGTTCACAATGCCCTTGTAGGAGCCAGCGTTGCTGGCGAACCGCTGCTCAGAACGGCACCGCCACCTTCAGTTGGCTGTACACATTGGTCCCGCTCCCCACCTGGTTCCCGCCATTGCTCTGCGCCTTGCGCGGCTTCAGCAATGGCGGGTGATCCGCATCCTGCGCCAGCAACTACCAGGAGATCCAGTGCCAGTTCGGCGCGGACAAGCTGGAGCAGTTGATGGGGTTGTTGAACGAGCTGAAGAAGGTCAAGCCCCGTACGAGCGGCGTCAGCCGCGATGCAGACACCGCGGTACCTGGCACCAGCGTTGCTGGTGATCGCGGCTGAAGCCGCTCCTACAGGGGGCGTGCGCAATCCATGGGGTACGCGGCGAGCTGCAGCGAATCATCGAGAATCTTCAGCAACGACGCCGCCCGCCGTGCATACACCGCCGGGTTCGCATACAACAGCTCCACGTGCAGGCTGTCGATGATCCCCAGGTAGGCATCACCGTACAGCTCCAGCTTGTTGCCATCGCTGCGCGCCCAGGCGTGGCGCTCGCGCAGGGCCTGGCAGAAGCCAAGGCGGATCCGCTCCAGGTATTGCTCGAAGCCCGTGGTGACCACCGAATGGATCGACGCGGGTGGCAGGAACGCCGTGCGCAGCACGAAGCGCAGGTTGGCCGAGCCGGCGTAGCGCTCGGCCAGGTGCAGCGGGTGCCAGTGCCCCGGCGCCTCCCTGCCTGCCGTCTCGTGCACGAAGCCTGCCTCGACGTAGGCGGTCTCATCGGCCAGCGCCCGTTCGAACGCCTGCACGAACAATGCATCCTTATTGGCGAAATGGGCATACAACGACGCCTTGCGCATGCCCGCCAGGGCCGCGATTTCGTTCAGCGACGAGCCGTCGTAGCCATGCGCGGCGAAGTGTTCGACGGCGTGGTCGCAGATGCGCGCGGCGGAAGGGGAAAGGGTTTTCAAGGCGGTCACTCCGGGTTGACGCTGCAGTGCGAGGCGCTGATTGTCTGTGCCAGGGCGGCGCGGGTCAAACCGACGATGACCACCGCGGCCGCCGCCAGCAGCCAGGCCCAGGGCAACGGCCCCAGGGTCGCCAGGTAACCGGCCAGGGGCGTGGCGCTCGACGCGATGCCCAACTGCAAGGCACCCAGCAGCGCCGCCGTGGCGCCCACATCACGCTGTTGCGATGACATCGCCAGGGCCATCAGCGTGGCTTCGCAAATCCCTAAGCCGAACAACGCCAGTGCCACCCCCGCCAGCAGCAGCGCCAGGCCGCCGCCCGCCACGCCACCGGCCACCGCCAGCAGTGCGCCGCCGCCCATGGCCAGCGCGCCCCACCAGGCCACCTGGGCCACGCCGTGGCGCGTCACCCAGTGCCCGGACAACGCCGCACCCAGCAGGATGGCCACGCCGCAGGCGCCGAACACCAGGCCGAAGCGCGTGCTGGAGAGCCCGAAGTGCTGCTGATAGACGTACGCGGAGCCCGCGATGTAGGCGAACAGGAAGAAGAACACCGCCGACAGGGCCAGGGCAGGGCGCAGGAACGCGCCATCGGTGGCGATCCGAGCGTAGGCCGCCCAGACCTGCCGAGGTGCCAGGCGTCCCCGTTTCTCGGCAGGCAGGGTTTCGCCCAGCGCCAGGCTGGAATTGAGCAGCGTCAGCACACCCAGGGCACCCAGCACCAGCATGATCGCCCGCCAGCCAAAGGCGGCATCGACCACCCCACCCAGGGCCGGGGCGAGAATCGGCGCCAGGCCTTCGATGGTCATCAGCAGGGCGAAGATCTGCGCAGCCCGCGCGCCTTCGGCGACGTCGCGGACCATGCTCATGATCACCACCAGGGTGAGGGCACTGGCCAGGCCCTGGAGCAAGCGAGCGAGCAGCAGCGCTTCGAGCGTGGGCGCGGCCGCCGCGGCAAAGGCGGTGACGCTGAACAGCAGCAGGCCGGCAAGCAAAGGCCGGCGGCGCCCCAGCGCGTCCACCAACGGGCCGAACAGCAGTTGCCCGATGCCCATGGCCAGCAGGAACACGGTGAGTGTGAGTTGCACCTGGGGGTAGCTGGTAGCGAAGTCGTGGGCCATCTCCGGCAGGCTGGCCAGGTACATATCGATGGCCGAAGGGCCGAGGGCGCCGATCAGGGCGAGGGAGGCGGCGAAGCGCAGGTTGGAGGACTGCATGAAGGGTATCCATTTAAGCGAAAAATCAACCTACCTATCGGTAGGTTGCGAAGGTTAAGGTGCTTTCCTCCAGGGGTCAATCCCGGCACGGTCGCTGCGCCGTCCACTTGTGCCCCAAATACAGCGTGGCCGCATGTTTAGCGCCACCGGTCCGATCCGTGCGCAATAAACCGAATCCGCCTTAATCGCCGTACTCCCAATCCATGTACGGCACACCGCCGTGCATCCCTTCAGCGATATGAGGTTTTTGCAACCATGGCCAACAAAGACAGCCACATGACGGGTCGCGAGGACAGCCACAAAACCGGCAGCCAGGGTGGGTCGAAGAACCCGGGCAATTTCGCCAACGATCGTGAGAAAGCCTCCGAGGCAGGCCGCAAGGGTGGCCAGAGCACGGGTGGCGGCCAGCGCGAAACCGAATCCGGTCGTAAAGGCGGCCGTTCCTAAGCAAGGGTGTGCAGTGCCGGGTTCGCCTGGCACTGCGTGGTCCCTCTCCCCATCCGTATCGCGCCGCCTGGAGCAAACCAACCTCTCCCGAAGCCCCATCAAAGAATGACAAGCGAGGTGCCTGCCATGGTGGCACTGACCCGTGACACCGCCTTCAAAGTGACCGCCCCGAGCACGGCCCATGGACTGGCGCATCGATACCGGGTATTGCTGGAAGGCCACGACATTCAGGCCGAGGCCAGGCTGGAGGCGCTGTTGCGCCGCGTGAGCACCCTGGACGACGACTTGCCCGATCACCCCGGCCACCTACCCGAATGGGCTGCTGCCCGCGCGGCGCAGGTCGCTCGCGAGCATGCGGCCTATCTACGGCAACGGCGTCAGGGGGCGGGGCGGCGCTACTTTGCCACCCGCGCCCACGCCTTGTGGTTCCTGCAACAGGTCGCGCCGACTAAGGCGGTCGACGGCGCCTGGCTGCACGGCACCCTGCGCCATTGGCGTGACCCGCGCTTCCACGGGCTAATCCGCACTTACCTCGAAGAGCTGGGCGACGGCGACCCGCGCTGCAACCATGTGCTGATCTACCAGCGCCTGCTCAGCCATCTGGGTTGCCTGCAAGGGCTGCCACTGCCCCCCGAACGTTACCTGCAAGGTGCCGTGCAGCTCGCCTTGGGCCAGCACTGCGAACGCTTCCTGCCCGAAGTGATCGGCTACAACCTGGGCTATGAGCAACCGCCGCTGCACTTGCTCATCACCACGCACGAACTGGCCGAGCTGGGTATCGACGCCCATTACTTCCAGCTGCACGTCACCATCGACAACGCGGCCAGTGGCCACGCCCGGCGCTCGCTGGAAAGCTTGCGCCTGCTGTTGCCCAGAGATGACGGCGGCGCGTTCTACCGGCGTGTCCGCCACGGCTACCGGCTCAACGACCTTGGCATCGATACGCCGACGATGATCGCCTCGTTCGACCTTCAAGCCGAACTGCTCGCGGCGTTGGAGCGCAAGCGAGTGTTTGGCCAATTCATGCATTCGGACCGTTGTCGCCTGCTAGGGCGTACTGTCAACCAATGGCTCGCCGAGCCGGGTTCAATCCCCGCGTTCCTTGATGCATTGCAGGCGCAAGGCTGGGTGAAGCGCGACGCAGACCCCGCGCAAAGCCGGCTGTGGACGCTGATCGAGGGCCCCTCTGCAGCCATGTTCGGGGTGTTCAATACCTACGAGAAGCAGCTCTGGCATGACTGGATTGCCGGCAGCTGGCAGGGCCGCGAGATTCGCCGGGTGCCGCCGGGCCAATGGGAGAACGCTCTGGCCCTGGATGATGAGCCGCCTGCAGGACAGCAAGGGTTCGATATCGATCAGTCCATCGAGGCGATGGCCGGCAACCGCCATGCCTTGCCTCAAGGCTTGCAGGCTACCCGTGCCTACATCTTCGCCACGGGACTGGCCAGCGGAGGGCAGGGCTGATGCCGCTCGACCAGAATCAGGCTCACGCTGACGAGGCCTTGCTGCAGCTGGGGCGGCGCCTGCACGCCGACGGCTACCGCTTCACCTGCGTGACCCCGGCCACCCAGGCCCGGGTCAACGGGCGACCCGAGGCGCAGCACGCACGCAACCTGCGTGATGTGTTCGGCTGGAGCCGACCGTTCGCCCCCTCGCTGATCAGTGCCGACGAGGTGGCGCTGCTGACGACGGCGGGCGTGCTGGTAAAGCAGGGTGACCAGTTGCGCAGCACCGTACGCTGGTCGAGCCTGGACACCCTGCTGCTGGTCCATTCGGCCTGGCCCACCGACAGCCATGACGCGGTGTTCTTCGGCCCGGACAGCTACCGTTTCGTCCGGGCCATCCATCACCACCTTCAACATTGCCCCCGGCCGCTGCGGCATGCCGTGGACATCGGTTGCGGCGCGGGCGTCGGGGCCTTGTCGATTGCCCGTGCGGCCCCGCGTGCCCAGGTCATCGCCGTGGACATCAACCCGCTGGCGCTGCGCTACACGGCGGTCAACGCGGCATTGGCCGGGGTCACGAATGTCGCGCTGCAAACCAGCGATCTGCTCAGCAGCGTCAGCGGCAACTTCGACCTGATAGTGGCCAACCCACCCTACATGCTCGACGCCAGCGAGCGCGTCTATCGCCATGGTGGCGGGAGCTTGGGCGCGGGGCTGTCGCTGCGCATCGTCGAGCAGGCCTGCGAACGCCTGCTGCCCGGTGGCACCTTGCTGCTCTACACGGGCGTCGCCGTTGTCGACGCCCGGGATGCATTGCTCGAAGCGATCCGCCTGCGCCTGGCGGGCCCTGCGTTCAGCTGGGTTTACGAAGAGCTCGACCCTGACGTGTTCGGGGAGCAATTGCTCGAGCCTGGCTACGAGCAGGTCGAACGCATCGCCGCCGTGGCCCTGACGGTCACCCGCAACGGCTGATACCGCCATGGCGCGGGCCTGCACGTTTGGGATCGAGGAGGAATACCTGCTGGTCGACGTGGCCACTGGGCAGGTACTGGCGAGCCCTTCACCCGCCGTGGCCCGATGTTGCCGGGAGGTGCTGGGGGCCGCGTTCGCCGAAGAGATGTTCCTCAGCCAGATCGAGGTGGCCTCGCCAGTCTTCGACAGCCTGTACCAGGCGCGCGACTTCCTGGGCGAGCACCGCCAGCGCCTGGGCGAGACCCTTGGCGATTTCGGCGTTGGCTTGTATGGCGCGGCCAGTCATCCCGCCGCCCAGTGGCTGCGCCAGCATCCGCGTGGTACCGCGCATTTCAGGCAATTGTTCGACGACTACCGGCTGGTCGCCCGGCGCAGCCTGCTGAATGGCCTGCATGTGCACGTCGGCGTGCCGGCCGGCGCCGACCGCATGCAACTGATCAACCGCGTGCTGTACTGGCTGCCCTTGCTCCTGTTGCTGAGTACTTCATCACCCCTGTGGGGTGGACAGGACACTGGGTACATGAGCTATCGGCGGGTCATCTGTGGCGAGTGGCCGCACATGGGCCTGCCGGAACCCCTGGCCGACTGGAGTGCGTACCTGCGTTACCGGGCGTTGCTGCAGCGCACCGGCGCGTTGGCCGAGGACGGCGACTTCTGGTGGGCGATCCGGCCGTCACGGCGTTTCCCCACGGTGGAACTGCGTATCTGCGACGGCTGCCCGCGGCTGGAGGATGGGTTGGCCATCGCGGGCCTGTTCCGCCACCTTGTGGAACAGGCCCTGGCGCGCCACGAAGGCATGGCCGTCAGCCGCGAGATGCGCTGGATCACCCAGGAGAACTACTGGCGTGCAGTACGGTATGGCCGTCGCGGGACGTTCATCGGTGCCGTCGTCCAGCAACCGGTGAGTGCCGAAGGCTGGCTGGCGCAATTGCAGTCATGCCTGCCAGCCGACAGCGCCGATGCCGAGCGCTCGTTCATGCAGGCCCGGCGCATTCTGCGCGACGGCACCAGTGCCGATCGCCAGCGCGAGGTGTATGCCCTGGCGCGGGAGAACGGGTTGGCCGGCAGCGAGGCGCTGCGAGCAGTGGCCAGGCAGGTCATGGCCGAGCATTTTCCGAGTGCTGGGTTGCCACAGGGTGAAATCGAGTAAACCTTCGTTGCGCCGCGCAGTCAGTCCTTGCAAGAGCCCGCGTGCATGTGGGCCAGGGAGGTGCCTGATGAAACGCGTCTGCCTGGTGCGGGGCTGCCTGTGGCGCAGCGTCACGCCCCATGAGTTCAGCGGGCTCGAATGCCAATGCTGCGAGCGTTGTGGCGCCCTGCGCTACCATCAGCCGTTCGATACCTAGGCATCGCGCATTTCACTCCCTTTGCGCACGGCATCGAGCAATGCGTCCTTGCCCAGGTTGGAGCGCCCAGCGATACCCTGCTTGCGCGCCAAATCCATCAACTCACGCTTGGTCATGTCCTCCAACCGCTGTTCGGGTCGGGGCACGCCATGGCGGGTCGCCACTGCCCTGCGCGCCGACGACTGCCGTGCCTTCGCTTTAGCGGCCGGGCTCTTCTTCTGCCCCGAGCCACCCTTGCGCTCGCCACCGCCGGATTGCTTGTTCACGGTCGCCCAGGCACGCGCTTGGGCCTCATCCTCGGGAACACCCTTGGCCTCGTAGCTCTGCTCGATATGTTCGGCCTTGCGCTTCTGCTTGTCGGTGTACTTGTCTTTGTCGCCACGGGCCATGGTGGTTCTCCTTCGCGTCAGTGGTTGTCGAGCGTCGGCCCGGCCTGCTGGCGCAGGGCCTTGGCACGTTTTTCCAGCACCAGGTAGAGGATCAGCGCCAGCAGCAGCGGGATCAGGTAATACAGCGTTCGATAGCCCAGCAGCGCGGCGACCAGGGTGCCCTGGCCCAGCTGGCCGTGGAGCAGGGCAAGGAACACCGCCTCCAGCACGCCGAGCCCTGCAGGGATATGTGCGACCACACCCGCCACGCAACTGATCAGCAGCACGCCCAGCACGGACGGGTAGAACAGCTCGGGGGGGAGCAACAGGTGGATCAGCGCCGCCATCAACGCCCAGTTACTGGCCCCGAGCACCACTTGGCACAGCGCCAGGCGCAGGGTCGGTAGCGTGATTTCGTGCCCGCGCAGGTGCCATGTGCGGCGCCGGGCCAGGGCGCAGGCGAGCAGGTAGGTCACCGCCACCGCGACCATCAGCACCCCGATCAGGCGCAGCCCGCCCGCACCCACCGCCCAGCTGGCGGGCAGCTTGACCAGGCCCAGCGCGAATACCGAGCCGGCCAGCAGCAGGTAGCCCATCCAGTTGGTCAGCAGGCCCAGGGTGAGGATGCGGGTGATGGTCGCGGTCTCCAGCCCCAGCCGGCTGTACAGGCGGTAGCGCAGGGCCACGCCACCGACCCAGGTGGTGAAATTGAGGTTGAACGCATAGCAGACGAACGCCACCGGCAGCACCTGGCGCGCCGGCAAGCGGTGGCCGGTGTAAGTGCGGGCCAGCAGGTCGTAGCTGGCGAACACCAGGTAGCTGCCCAGGGCCAGCAGCAGGCCCAAGGCCAGGGTGGTCGGCTTGTAGGCGAGCAGCGACTGGCGCACCTCGTGCCAGTCCAGGTTGCGGGCGAGGTTGAACAGCAGTACCGGGACCAGCACCAGGAACAGCAAGGTGAGCAGGCGCTTGCCCCAGGTCTTGCAGCGTTGCCCGGCCATCAGGTTTTGCCCTCGTGGCAATCGACCGGGGCATCGCTTGGCGCCTGCAGCGGTTGCAAGCGTTGCCGGTGCGCCGGGAACCAACCGGCGATACGCGGGAAATAGCGGGTGAGGTGGAAGCCCAGGAAGATCAGCGGGGCGCGCCACCAGTAACCCCGCACCATGCGCTCCAGGGTGACGGCCTTGCAGTGGTCCCTGGCCAGCTCGGCGAGGTGACGGTGCAAGCCCTGGTTGAAGGCGCGGTCGCGGATCAGCAGGTTGGCTTCGAGGTTGAACGACAGGCTCA
Organism: Pseudomonas entomophila; assembly: GCF_023277925.1. Lineage (NCBI taxonomy): Bacteria > Pseudomonadati > Pseudomonadota > Gammaproteobacteria > Pseudomonadales > Pseudomonadaceae > Pseudomonas > Pseudomonas entomophila. The sequence continues at coordinate 1,873,161 of NZ_CP063832.1, read as the reverse complement.
GCGGGTCGAGGTTGCTGGAGCCCACGGTGGACCAGTCATCGTCCACCAGGGCCACTTTGCCGTGCAGCGGGCGCTGGCGGTACTCGAGGATCCGCACGCCGTCACGCAGCAGGTAGTTGTAGAGCAGGCGCGACAGCGCGCGCACCCAGCGCATGTCGGGCTGGCCCTGGAGGATCAGCATCACGTCCACGCCACGGCGGGCGGCGTTGCGCAGTTCGCGCAGCAGGCGGTAACCGGGGAAGAAATAGGCATTGGCGATCACGATCCGCTGCCGCGCACCGCGCAAGGCTTGCAGGTAGCACGCCTCGATATCGTTGCGGTGGCGCCGGTTGTCGCGCTCCACCAGCAGTGCGCCGGCGGTGCCGACGGTTGCCCCGGGCGCAATGGCTGGCCGGGGGCTTTCCAGCACCGCTGCCAGCATCCGGCAGCTGGAGGCATGCACCTGGGCCACCACCGGGCCTGTGATTTCCACGGCATAGTCCTGCTTGGCCTGTGGCCCGAAGTCGTCCAGATGGTCGGCGCTGTAGTTGATGCCGCCGATGAACGCCCGCTGGCCATCGATCACCACGATCTTGCGATGCAGGCGGCGAAACAGGTTGGTGCGCACGCCCACCAATCGTGGTTGTGGGTCGAAGGCATGCAGGCGCACGCCGGCGTCGATCAGAGACGCGAGGTAGGCATCGGGCAGGTCCGCCGTGCCGTAACCGTCCACCGCCACCTCCACCCGCACGCCACGGCGCGCCGCGTCGATCAGCGCCAGGCGCAAGGGCTGGCCGACCTTGTCGTCGTAGATGATGAAGGTTTCCAGGAGGATTTCCCGCCGAGCCTGGGCCATGGCCGCGAACACGCGCGGGTAGTACTGCTCGCCATTGATCAGCAGTTCGACCTGGTTGCCCTCGCTCCACGTGTGCTTCACAGGATCACCTCCGCCACCAGGGGGGCATGGTCGGACAAATGTGACCACGGGTAGCGGGACAGCACCCGGGCTTGCTCGGCGCGCGCATTGCGCAGGTAGATGCGGTCCAGGCGCAGCAGCGGCAGGCGGGCCGGGAAACTGCGCGCCGGCGTGCCAAACGCTTCCACCAGCTGCTCGGCAAGCAGCGCATCGGCCTTCAGGCGCCAGTCGTTGAAGTCGCCGGCAACGATCACCGGCTCGGTGGGCGGCAGGCGCCCGAGCAATGCCAGCAGCAGCTCGACCTGGCGCTGGCGGTGGCCTTCGCGCAGGCCCAGGTGCACGCAGATGGCGTGCACCGGCCCATGGCCTGGCACGTCGAGCAGGCAGTGCAGCAGGCCGCGCTCCTCGTTGCCGTGGACCGACACGTCCAGGTTGACGTGGTCGCGGATGGAAAACTTCGACAGCAGCGCGTTGCCATGGTCGCCATGGGGGTAGACCGCGTTGCGGCCGTAGGCGAACTGCGGCCACATGCTGTCGGCGAGGAACTCGTACTGCGGCGCCTCGGGCCAGCCTGGGTGCCGCGAGGCATGCCGCTGGTGGCGGCCATGCACTTCCTGGAGGAATACCAGGTCGGCCCTGCTGGCACGCACGGCCTCGCGTAGCTCGGGGAGGATGAAGCGCCGGTTGAACGGGGTGAAGCCCTTGTGCACGTTGAGGGTCATCACCGTCAGGCGTCGCACCTGGGTGTCGTCGATGGGGCAGGGGGTGGCCAAGGGTTTGTTCACGCAGTCTTCCCGAATTTTTCCAGGTGTCTTGGGTTGCGACCCGGTGGGCGGCGGCCGGGTTCAGGGCGACGGACAAGCGGGCGGCATCACGGGGCGACGGGCCGGTTGGAACTTTGTCCCGGCAACACCCCTCCACCGCAGGGTGGGGTACGGGCTTACCGTCGCCCTGCCGTCGGCTGGGATGGAAAGAGGGCACACCATGAGATTCGATCGTTTCGCCCAATGGCTGGCCAACTGGAGCGGGCGCCCGCTGACCTTCGCCGTCGCCGTCTTGCTGATCTTGGCCTGGGGTGTCAGCGGGCCGTTGTTCGGTTTCAACGACACCTGGCAACTGGTGATCAACACCTCGACCACCATCATCACGTTCCTGATGGTGTTCCTCATCCAGAACACCCAGAACCGCGATAACGACGAGCTGCACATCAAGATCGACGAGCTGTTGCGCACCACCCAGCGCGCCCACAAGGCCTTGCTCGACCTCGAAGACCTTGACCCCGCCGCGTTGCATGCCTTGCGCAAGCAGTACCAGCGGATGGGGGAGCACGGTGCGCAGGCACCCGGTAGCGCGTCCGTGGACGACCACGCGAAGGACTGACTCTGGAGAACGGCATGGCCAGGCACATCATCCATTACACCGGCCCGATCAATTCATCGACCTGCGGCAACCTGATCAATACCTGCTCGCGGGCCCTGCAGCAGGGCGCGGATTTGCTGCAACTGAACATCGCCACCATGGGCGGCGAATGCAGCTACGGCTTCACCCTGTACAACTTCCTGCTGTCGTTGCCCGTGCCGGTGCACAGCCACAACCTGGGTACGGTCGAGTCGATGGGCAATATCCTGTTCCTGGCCGGCGCGCACCGCACGGCCTGCGCCTGCAGCAAGTTCCTGTTCCACCCGTTCCACTGGACCTTGCACGGCTCGGTGGACCATGCGCGCATGGCGGAGTACGCCATGAGCCTGGACTACGACCTGCGCCTGTATGCGCAGATCGTCGCCGAGCGCACGGCGGGTGCCGGTGAGGTGCTGGATGTGCCACGCTACCTGATGGCCCACCCACGCATCCTTGACCCACAGGAAGCCTTGGCCTGCGGCTTGATCCATGCCATCGACGACGTGCCCATCGAGGCGGACGCCATCCAGTGGAGCGTGCATGCCTGAAAGTGTCCGACAATTTTTTTGAATTTTTAGCGACGACCGATGATCAATGAAGGCGTCATCCAAGGAGAAGAGGAGGGCCGCGAGCAATGCCAAGTCCCCAGCTGTACGTCATCGAATACCTGCTGCACAGCCAGCCACGCAGTTTCGTCATCCGCCTGGAGCACCTGGACAACGCCGAGGCCTGGCACTGGGCCAGTTGCGATGCGGGCATTGGCATCATCCCGAAGTTCGGGCGCGAGAAGATCAGGAAAATGAGCCGGCCGATGGCCGAGCGCTATGGCATTACCGAGGTGCGCTGGCGGGTGTCGGGCAGCAAGCCGGCAGGGGCGTTGTAACGGCGCTCGCAGATGCCTCTGTAGGAGCCGGCTTGCCGGCGAACATCGGCACCGCAGATGCCCTGGGCCGAGCCGGGCAATCCTGAATGGGATTGCCTTTCTGGCCTGGAAATCAGATTAAATCCCTTTCCTATAGTCCATTTCCCAAACATACTCCCGCCGCCTTTTTTTCGTTGCGGTCGTTCTGGCACGGCTCTAGTCTCGGCGGGTCGCTTGAATCAGCGATCGGCTTTGACAGGCCGCTCTGAACAGACCGTATGGCCTTGCCGTTATGGCAGCTGTGCGTGGGGCACCTCGTGTGCGCCGGTTTCTGGTCTTGTTCGCCGGTCTGTCAACCCATGTGCAGCTGCCACCTTCTTGTTTGACAGCAGGCTGTGGTAGTCCTCATTCACGAACAAGACTATGACCCTGCTAAAGATCGTTCCCGATCCACCCCATCACCCTCACTCCCTCGAAGACACCCTTATCCAGGCCACCGAGTACGCCCTTTGCGCGCTGACCGTGGCCCATCAGGCCGTGCACGCCCAGCCCAGGTCACCGGCCACCACCCTGATGATGGCGTCGATCCGCGAAGTCGAATCGCTGCGTGTGTTGCTCGAATCGGCGTTGATCCAGGTGCAGATGTCGGCGCAGCCGCAGGTACTGCACTAGGCCCTGGCTGGCCCTGTTCGCCGACAAGCCGGCTCCTAAAACGCCACGCTCCACCTGTAGGAGCCGGCTTGCCGGCGAAAGGGCCCGCCCAGGCCCCCACAACTTCAGGGAGAAAAATAATGACCACAGACGACACCACCCCCAGCACCACAGCAGGCAAAACCAAGTTCACCAAGGCGAGGGCCAGACCTCCCCACTGTTCTGCATCGAACCCGGCATCCCCTGCCAGCACGCCCGCGAACAGGCCTCGGAATTGATGGGCTGTGTGCGCGACCTGACCATTGCCGGGATCATGGAAGCAAAGCCTCAACTGCTCTGGGCGTCGTATTAGCTGAGCGCGTTGGCCAAAGCGCTGATGGATGATGCGGAGCTGGGTATGAGGCACTGAGGTAGGAACTGAAATTCGCGAGCTCCGACAGTACGAGACAAGATTACGCAGGGCGACAGATGTCGCCCTTCCTGATAAGCAAGGTCACTCAAGCCATTTAACAGCCGCCTCCAGAAGCTCTTGTAGATTTAGTGAGCCGCCATATGCTTGAAATGCTGTGTCGTCTGCGTTGATTACTATCCAGTCCGCGTCGCTTCTTTCGACGTTGATAGTTAGGTTGCTTTTGTTATTTGCGCCTGTGATTTTGATTTTCCAGCCTGGGTTATCAATGTTGGTGATTTCAATGCCGAATGAATGTTCCCATACATCATTGCATTGACTGCAGTACCAGCTTTGTAGTTTTTCGATCAGGTCTTTCATCTAGCACAACTTGGGATAGATTTATTTTCTCTGCTGAGTCAGGCTGCGACTGTGGTGAGATCGCAGTAGGTCATGATGGTTTGTGTATTTTTATCAATGGTTGACGCGCATAGGCGGTAGCCACAGTCGCTGTGGCTACCGGTGAGTTCCGGTCTGGCGCGGGGAAAGCTCATGTCGGAAGTTTAAGATGATGGTTCGAAGTACCAGGTTAAAAACTCGTTAAAGCTTTTCCAGCGAGCAGGGAGTTTGCCACTAATGAACTCATTAAGGTGCGAAATGTCGAGATCGTAAACGGCGCCGTCGTTTATTTCGTACAAGTACATTCCCTCACTTTCGTCGGAAGATAGTGCGAGGTAGTTTGTCGGTATCTCGTACCTGTCCCAGACATAGTCAGTTTGATCTGGGATTGCAGGGATGTCTGGGCCTTCAATGTCAAGGAGTTCGGCGGCAGGTCGGGGGCTTATAAAACTGCCTTGATACTTAAGGTAGAAGCGTCCGAATTCAGAGTCTGTCGCCACTCCTAGGCGTTGAAGTGCCGATGCTGCTCTATTTTGATCCGCTCTGGCGATATCGCCCTTGTAGCCGCTTAAGTACTTTGTAACATTCAGTGGAATCATATGCTGCAGCCTCCAGTTCTCGATTTATTTGCTTCTGCCGCACGATCTTTCCAGTACTGTCTTCGGTCAATGTCAAAAGCATCACGATCAACAGGGAATTCTGGGTTTTTCTTGTTTCCGTGTGGGTGCAAGGCTTCTCGGCCTCGACCTTTTGCAGCTCTGTGTGTGCTTGTCGTTACCTCGAACAGTGGCCCGACCGACTGTTGACGGGAGTGGTGCAGCTGAAGCTGTTGCGGCACACCATTCTTCATCATGTAGGGTGCGCCACCTTCCATGGCCCGTTGTAAGTTTGTCTTACCTTTGTGTTCCATATCCCAGTCGATATTTTGCTGGTAAACAGTGTAGGTAAGCCCTGTGCCTCGGTTACAGGGTCCCCAGCTTCCCTTTTTGAAGCGGTTCAAGCCGAGTGGGTCGAGCCAGTCTATCGGATTCGGCGCATAAAGATAAAAATTGAGCCCACCAGCCAAACCGATAGGGTCTTGGCTAACAAACCGTCCAGCAATGGGTTCGTAGTACCGGTGCCGGTTGTAATGTAGCCCCGTTTCATGGTCGTGGTACTGACCCTGGAAGCGAATCGGGTTGCTCAGGCCGTGCTGTTTGGCCCACGTCGAGCGCTCCTCCCTCACTTCACCCCACGCCTTGTACTGCCCTGCCCAAGCGATGTGGCCGTGCTCATCGGTCAGCTCCATCGGCGTGCCGAGGTGGTCGCAGTGGTACCAGGCAATCGCGTCGAACGCTTGTGGCTTCACCTCGGTGTGCCACAACGGATCCTGATCGAAGTCGTATTCGCGTTGGCTCCAATCCGGTTGCTTATGCAGGCGGATCGGGCTGTTGCGCAGAGCCTGGGCCACCGGCACGAAGCTGCCCGGTTCGTACAGGTAATGCACGGTGCGGCCAGTGTCGCCGTCATCCCGTGGCGGTGAGCTCTCCCAGGCCAAGGTGTCGCCGTCCCAGCCAAACAGGGTGAAGCCACAGCCGAGTTCGCGTTGGCGCTTGGCCCGTTGCAGCTGGTTCCAGCCGGTGCCCGCCTCGGGGCGGTCCCAGAAGTGCGCCACCGAATGCTTGTGCAGACGCCGGCCCAGGGCGTCGTAGCTGTAGTCGACCTTGAGCTTATCGTCGTTGTAAGAGGCCAGCCGGTCGAACAGGTCCCAGGTGAAGTGCGCGTGGGCGCCGTTGTGCAGGCGGTGGATCAAATTTCCGCGTTCGTCGTAGCGGTAATGAGTACCCGCGTACTCGCGCAGCAGGTTGTCCATCAGCTTGTTACGCCGTGGATCGGCTTCCAGCGGGCGGTTCAGTTCCTGGGTTTTCTGGTCCAGCAGGTTACCGGCCGGGTCGAAGGCAAAGGTTTCCACACCCAGGCGGCTGGTGGCCTTGAGCAGGCGACCGACCGGATCGTACTGGTACTCCAGCTGCCCACGACGGCTGTCGTGGATATTGGTCAGCTGGCCGGCGGCGTCATAGCGGTACTGACGCTTGAGCAGCGTGGACTGGCCGTCGTGGCTGCCCAACAACTGTTCCTGCAAGCGCCCGGCCGGGTCCCAGGCCTGGGTCTGCATCAGCTTATTGCCCTGATGCCGCACGGTTTCGCGGTGCAGGTCGTCGCGCTCGTAAGCCAGCATTTCGTGCTGGTCGAGGGTCATGCCGAGCAGGTGGCCGCTGCCGTAGGTCAGCCAGCTGACCTTGTGGCCGTCCGGACGGATCGTCGCGGTGCGCTGGTTGAGCGCGTCGTACTCGTGCTGCCACACCGCGACCATCGGCGTGCCGGTGGCCAAGTAATACTGATGCTCGCGGGTCAGGTTGCCCGCTTCGTCGTGGAACCATTGCAACTTGCTGGCGGCGTTGACGGCCTGGATCAACTGGCCGTTGCCGTTGTAGGCAAAGGTTTCGCTCTGGCTCTGGTTGCCCAGGCGGGCCGTGCGTTCACTCAAGCGGCCCATGGGGTCGAAGGTCAGCTCGATACGGCGCTGGCCAACCTGGGTGCTCGCCAACCGACCGCTGTACGGGTCGTACTGGTAACGGGTGACCAGGCCATCGAAGCCGGTTTCTTGCAGCAGCCGGCCGACCGGGTCGTAGAGGAAGGTGGCCTTGCTGGTGTTCTCGTTTTCCAGCCCGATCAAGCGGCCGAGCTTGTCCCAGCGATAACGCAAGGTGTGCTCGTTGGCGTCGACGCGCTCAGCGAGCATACCGGCAGCGGTATAGGACCAGGTGGTGCAGCGGTCGAGCGCGTCGACGTGGGCCAGCAGGCGACCTTCGGCGTCGTAGTTGAAGCGTTCCTCGGTCTTGTCGGGATGGGTGACCTTGGCCAGTTGCCCGGCCTGGTACTCGTAGGCGGTTGTGTTACCCGCTGCATCGGCGAATTCGGTCAGCTGGCCGAGGGCGTTGTACGCCCACTGGCTGGTCTTGCCCGAGCAGTCGGTGTACTCAAGCAACTGCCCGGCAGCGTTGTAGGCCAGTGTCTTCTCGTTGCCCAGCGCATCCTTGATCGCCTTGACCAGCCCGGCCGGGGTATAGGCGAACTCGGTCTTGTTGCCCAGCGGATCGACGCTCTCGACCAGGTTGCCGCGCTCGTCATAGTCGCGTAGCCACAAGCCCCCCTCGGCATCGCGCAGCTTGATCGGCTGGTCGTGCTCGTCGTAGGCGTAGTGCACCGTGCTGTGGTCGGCGCGGATGTGCTGCAACAGGTTGCTGCGTTCATCGTAGGTGTAGCGGTCCTGGCTGCCGTCGGGGTGGACGTGGCGGATGACGTTCTTGCGTTCATCGCGGAATAGCCACTCCTCGCGGCCGTCCGGGTGGATCAGGCGGTAGGTGTAGCCGAGGGCGTCGTAGTAGTGCCAGGTTTCCTGGCCGTGGGCGTCGGTGACATAGGTCAGGCGGATGTTCGGGTCCCAGGCCAAGCGGGTCTCGAAGCTGCCGTCGTCGGCCCACTCGTGGATGGCCTTGGCCTGTGGGCCGCTGCCGTCCCATTCCAGGTTGATGCCGCGCCCGGTGCGGTCGGTGTAGCGGGTCACCAAGTGATGCTGGTACTGGTAGTGCCAGGCGGCGCCGTGCTCGTCCTGGGCGGCGATCAGGTCGCCTTGAGCGTCGTAGTGGTAGCCGCACAGCTGGCGCAGCGGCGTGCCGTCGACCACCTGCCACAGGCCCTGGATATGCCCATGGTCGTCGAGCAGGGTGCCCAGTTGCAGGTGGACTTTTTCGGGGTCGTTGTCGGAGTAGGTGTTGATGTCTGACAGCACCGGGCGGCCGTTGAATTGGTGCTCGTAGTGCAGCATTGCCCCGGCGCCACTGCGCAGCTGGATGTGCGTCAGGTAGAAGCGGTCACCCTGGCGGGCATAGGTTTCGCGGCGGTCCAGGCCACGTAGCACCACCAGTTGCTGCTCGGCGGTGCGTACCAGGCTGAGGTACTCGATCGGATCGTAGTGCGGCTTGCCGACCTTGGGCAGCGGGTAGTCGTGGCTGCGGCCGTCGCTGTCGTGGAACACCACGCCCTTGTCCACGACATCGAGGCAGGTGGTGAACTCGGTGATCCAGCGGACGCCGAGGCTGCCGTCGTCCAGCTTGGCCAGCCGCGAGTTGTACACCCGCGTCCAGTTGACCGGGAACGGCCCGGACAGACTGAAATCCTGATGGGCCAGCGTCTCGTCACCGAGCACATGGCCGATGCTGAAGCCGGTGCAGGCACACGGCCCGTTCTTCGCAGGCTTGGGCTGCTTGTTGGCGCGGACCTGGCTGCGCACCACCTCGGTCGGCCCTTCGGGGTGGACATGCCGGGCCTGGTGGGTGACGCCGGGGCGGATGGCGACGGCCATGCCCGGGCGGCGCGGGTTGGCCAGCACGGTGTCGAGCAGGCGGGTCAGCAGCCAGGCGATGCTGTTTTCCATACCCGCGCTGCCCAGGGCCTCGAGGCGGCGGGGCACGACCTTGGCCAGGTCTTCGAGGGTGCGGATCAACGGCCCGAGCAGGCTGTCCAGCTCGCCCTTGAAGTGGCGGGCGACGCTGTTGTAGCCGTCCTTGAGGCTGCCCTCGGTGGCGTTGGCCAGGGCCGATAGGGCCAGGCGCCAGGCGTCGGTCTCCAGGGCCGAGTCGTACAGCGCCACCTGGGCCATCTGCGCGCGGGCCAGGCGGTGGCTGCTGGCGGCATCCAGCTTGCCACGGGCCGCAGAGTCAATGGTCTTGGCCAAGGAAGTAAACAACAGGCGTGCGGTGTCGGCAGCGGCACTGAGCATCGCCGGCAACTGGGCCAGGGCCTCGCGCACGTAGTGTTCCAGGGCACCGCGGATATTGGCGTGCAGGTGGCCGTCGATGATTTCCAGGATCACCGCGCCGATGTGCGCGCCGGGGCGGCGGCGCAGGGTCTGGCGGGTCAGTTGCAGCACCGGGCGCAGCACGGTGCGGGCGCGAGACAGGCCGGGTGGGTAGGGGACGATGCCGATCAGGTTGATGCCCAGGCTGACCCACACCAGCGGATCGGGGTCGGGGTTTTCGACCAGTTCGAGGATGTCGATCAGCGCGTCGATGCAGGCCAGGGAGTTGGCCATGGCCGGGATGCTCTCGGCGTGCTGGCGCAGCAGTTGCAGATCGACCAGGCCGTAGCTGATTTCTTGCAGCCAGTGGTCGACGGAAGCGGCGGCGGCGCCGAGGTCTTCGCTGAGGAGGGTGTCGAGGGGGGCGATGGCGATCTGGATTTCGCGCTCGCTGGGCGCGGGAACGGCGGGTGCGGCAGACATCGTGAAAGGGCCTTCCTAGGCGGGGGACGTTGAGGTCCCGGGTGGTCCGTGAGGGCGAAATGATACTAAGGCAGGGGCGGTCCGCCCATGGGGGAAACCCTGAGGTGGGTGTGGGAATGCTGAGGGGGCAGCAGGCCTGTGTAGGAGCGGCTTCAGCCGCGATGCAAGCGACGCGGTGCCTGGCACCCGCTTTGCGGGTGATCGCGGCTGAAGCCGCTCCTACAGAGGTCGCGCCGAATTTCGGTTCGGTGTGGGACCGCAGTGTTACAGGTATGGCGGCGCCTTACACGCTTCAGTTACCCGAGTACTTCACGGCCGCCGCTGTGCGGGTCGGCACGTTGAGGGTCTTGAGCAGCGACGACACGTGGATGCGCACGGTAAACGGCGAGATGTCCAGCTCGCGGGCGATCTCTTTGTTGGTCTTGCCCTGGGCGATCAGGCGCAGCACGTCCTGCTGGCGGTGGGTCAGCTGTTCCAGCTCGCTGTCGGCCCCCTCCTGATGCAATAGGCCCGACGGGGCATACCGGACCACCACCTCGCCTTCACGCACGGCGAGCAGGGCGGCGCCGATTTCCTCGGGCGTGAGGCTCTTGCCGATGAAACCGTCGGCCCCGGCGGCCATGACTTCGCTGATGACCTCGGGATCGTCGACCATGGAGAGCACCACCAGCGCGGTGCGCGGCAGTTGCTGGCGCAACTCGGCGAGCCGGGCGATGCAGGTCAGGCCGGGAAAGCGCAGGTCGAGGATCAGGGTGTCGGGCGCTTCGCCCTGGGCGACGAGGCGGAGCACGTCCTGGAGGGTGCCGGCCTGCTCGACCTCGGCCGCGGGCAGCAGGCGCCGCACGGTGCTGGCCATGGCGTCCCTGAACAGCGGATGATCATCCGCCACGATGATGCGGCAACTCACGTCGTGAAACTCCCTGTCTTGCGACACATGTTAACTTAGCAGGGTTGGACCGCCGTTTCCCCAGGCTGTTCGCGAAGATGCCGACTGGCGCACAAGGACGTTACCCATGAAGTTCGAGAAGAACAACGAACTGGACCAGGCCAACCTGCGCATCATCGTCGCCTCGTGCGCGATCAGCTACGTGGCCCTGCTGGGCTTCCTGCCGGGCCGTTCGCTCGCCACCTACCTGCCGGTGCTGCTCTATTACGCCGCCTTCGTGGTGGTGTCGGTGGGCATGCGCCAGGCCATCAAGCGCTGGCCCGGGCACTATCCGGCGCGGCGGATCTTCGGCATGCTGGGCGACTACACCGGCACCTGTTTCGGCCTGGTGGTCGGCGGCGAGACCGCGTTGCCGCTGTACGCGGTGATGGTCTGGATCAACCTGGGCAACGGCATGCGCTTCGGCTCGCGCTACCTGGCCATCGCCACCGTGCTGGCCCTGGGCGCGCTGGTGGCGGTGTGGTGGTTCACGCCCTACTGGCAGCAGCAGCCGTTCCTGCTGCCCATGCTGCTGACCACCAGCACGCTGATCCCGTTCTACGCCCACCTGCTGCTGGAGCGCACGCGCAAGGCCACGGCCCTGGCCGAGGCCGCCACCCGCGAGAAATCCCGCTTCCTGGCCCAGGCCAGCCATGACCTGCGCCAGCCGATCCACTCCATCGGCCTGTTCACCGCCTGCCTGCGCGAGGCGCGCCTGGGCGATGAGGAGCGGCGCCTGGTGGACAGCATCGACCGTTCGCTGCTCAACGTCTCGCAACTGTTTCGCTCGATCCTCGACCTCTACACCCTGGACAACGGCCGGGTGCAACCGAAGTTCGAGACCTTCGCGGTGGATGGCTTCCTGCGCGAGCTGCTGCGCCAGAACGCCGAGGCGGCGCGCTGGGCGGGGGTGGAAATGCGCCAGGTGGCCAGCCGGCACTGGACCCGCGCCGACCCCGGGATGCTGGCGACCATGGTGCAGAACGTACTGTCCAACAGCTTCAAGTACGCCGCCGGCCGGCCGTTGCTGGTAGGGGTGCGGCCCTGTGGCGAGGGGCTGGCCATCGTCATCTGCGACCAGGGCCGGGGGATCGCCGAGGAGCACCAGGGCAAGGTGTTCGAGGAGTTCTACCGGGTGCGCGAGGCCCGCGACAAGGACGTCGAAGGCGTTGGCCTGGGGTTGTCCATCGTCCAGCGCCTGGGCCGCCTGATGGGGATGGCGGTGAGCTTGCGTTCACGGCCTGGCCACGGCACCACAGTGCGCCTCAGTGGTTTGCCCAGGGCTGTCGCGCAGATGCCGAAACTGGCCATCGACCCGGCCTTGCAGGCGGGGCTGCTCACCGGCTTGCGCGTGTGCCTGGTGGAGGATGACCACAATGTCCTGCAGGCCACCTGCGCGCTGTTGCAGCGCTGGGGCTGCGAGGTGCAGGCCCACGATTCGGCCGAGGGCCTGGCCAGCGACTGTGACGTGATCGTCGCCGACTACGACCTGGGGCCGAAGGCCACCGGCATCGACTGCATCGATTACCTGCGCGCCCAGCGCGGCTGGGCGGTGCCGGCGCTGATCATGACCGGGCACGATATCGACCGGCTGCAGGCGGCGTTGCAGGCGCGGGGGATCGCGGTGCTGGCCAAGCCGGTGCGCCCCGCCGAGCTGCGCGCAGCGCTGCGGGGGCTGCGTGGCGTGGCGCCAGAACCTAGCCGCGACGGCGCAGCAGCGCGATGAAGAACAACCCGCCGATGGCCGCCGTGGCGATGCCGATCGGCAGGTCCTGGGGGGCGATCAGGGTGCGCGCGCCCATGTCGACCCAGACCATGAACAGCGCCCCCAGCAACGCGCAGGTCGGCAGTAGCCGGCGATGTTCGGCGCCGACCAGGCGCCGGGCCATGTGCGGCAGCATCAGGCCGACGAAGCCGATGGCGCCGGACAGCGATACCAGCACCCCGGTGAGCAGCGCCGTGCCGACGAACACCTGGGCGCGCACGCGGCGGGTGTCGAAGCCCAGGCTCACGGCGGTCTGCTCGCCGCTCATCAGGGCATTGAGCGCCCGGGCCAGGCTCATCAGCAAGATGAATCCGGCGAGCACGGCCAGGGCCGGCAGCCACAGCAGCGACCATTGCGCCAGGCCCAGGCCACCCAGCATCCAGAACATCACCGAGCTGGCGGCGTGGGGGTCGCCGGTGTAGAGCAGCAGGTTGGCCAGCGCCATCACCACGAACGACACCGCCACGCCGGCCAGCAGCAGCCGCTCGCTGTCCAGGCGGCCGCGCCGGCTGGCCACGCCCAGCACCAGCAGCATGCAGCCCAGGGCGCCGAGGAACGCCGCCAGTGGCAGGCTCAGCACGCCGGCGAAGGGCCCGAGGAACAACACCACCAGCACGGCGCCCAGCACGGCCCCGGAGCTGACCCCCAGCAAATGCGGGTCGGCCAGTGGATTGCGTGTCACGGCCTGCAATGCGGCCCCAACCTGCGCCAACCCGGCGCCCACCAGCGCGCCGAGCAGCACCCGTGGCGCGCGGATCTGCCAGACGATCTGCTCCTGGCCACGGCTGAAGTTGCCGGCCTCGGCAAGCCCTACCTGCTTCAGAACGATGTCCAGTACGTTGGCCAGTGGCACCTGGGCCGCGCCGAAACCGAGCGAAACCAGGCAGGACAGCAGCAGGGCGGCCACCAACCCGACGAGCAGCAGCCGGTAGGCCGTGGGGCTGCGTAGCGGCATCACGGCCGCGCCTGCGCGAACAGTTGCGGGTGCAGGGCAGCGGCCAGCTGTTCGATGGCATCGGCGTTGTCCACCGAGGGCGTCACCTGCAGGTAGGACAGCACCACGAAGCGACGTTCGCGAATGGCTTTCACATCGGCCAGCGCCGGGAGCTGGAGCAGGAAATCGCGCTTCTGCTGCCAGGTGGTCGGCCCGTAGTCGACGATCGCGATTATGTCGGGGTCGCGTTCGACGACGCTTTCCCAACTGACTTCGGTCCAGCTGGCTTGCACGTCGGTCATCACGTTGTCGCCGCCGGCCGCCGCGATCAGCGCCTGGGGCATGCCCAGGCTGCCGGAGGTGGTGGGGCGGTCCTCGCCGCTGTCGTAGAGGAACACTTTGGGGCGGTCGTGGACGTTGGCGAGGGTCTTGGCAACCTTGGCGATACGCCCGCGCAACTGGGTGACCAGCGCCTGGGCCCGTGGCGCCACGTCGAAGATGCGCCCGAGGTTGTCGAGGTCGGTGTAGAGGTCGTCGAGGCTTGCCGGGTGCCGGGGCATGATCCGCGAGCAAGACTCGCTCAATTCGTAGACGGGGATACCGAACGACGCCAGGCGCTGCGGTGTGAGCGTCCCGCCGACCTCCATGCCGTAGCCCCAGCCGGCGAACAGGAAGTCGGTGTCCACGTCCAGCAGGTTCTCCACCGATGGGTAGCGTGGCGCCAGTTCCGGCAGGCCCGTCAATGCCTGGCTCAAGGAGGGGGCAAGGGTTTTCCAGCCGCTGATGCCGCTGTAGCCGATCATCCGCTCGCGCAGGCCGAGGGCCAGGAGCATGCCGGTCAGGTTGATGTCGTGGCTGACCGCCCGTTGCGGTGCCTGCTGGAAGGTCACCGTGCGGTCGCAGCTGCGTACGTTCACGGGGTAGTCGCTGGCTGCCGCCACGAGGGGCAAGGCGGCGAGCAGGGGGAGTAACGATCGCTTCATGCGGGGCTGATCCAGGTGATGCGCGGGTGATGGGCCAGGGGGTGGCGGTCGACCAGGGCGCGGGTGCCGAAGACTTCGGCCAGGCACTGCTCGGTCAGCACCTCGGCGGGCGTGCCGCCGGCTTTGATGCGGCCTTGCTCGATGACGTACAGGCGGTCGCAGAAGGCCGCGGCCAGGTTCAGGTCGTGGAAGCTGGCCAACAGGCCCAGGCCGGTGCCGCGCAGGTGCTGCAGCAGGGCCAACTGGTAGCGCGGGTCGAGGTGGTTGGTCGGTTCGTCGAGCACCAGCAGGCGCGGTTGCTGGGCCAGGGCCCGGGCCAGCAGCACACGCTGCTTTTCGCCACCGGACAGGTGGGCGAAACCTTGCTCGGCGCGGTCTTCCAGGCCCAGTTGGCGCAAGGCGGCCTCGATGGGCGCCGGGTCGCCGTCGCCGTCGAGCCAGCCAAGGTGCGGCGTGCGGCCCATGGCGACGACGTCGCGCACGCTGAGGCCGAAGTCTTCGGGAAACTCCTGCAGCATCACCGCGATGCGCTGGGCCACCCAGCGCGGCGGGCGTTGCCAGACATCCTCACCCTCGAGCAGCACGCGCCCGGCCTGTGGGCGGTTGAAACGGTAGGCGCAGCGCAGCAGGCTGGTCTTGCCGCTGCCGTTGGGGCCGATCAACCCAACGAACTCGCCGGGGCGCACTTCGAGCGTGACATCGTCGAGCAGGCAAGGCTCGCCGGTAGCGGGTGACCAGTGCAGGCGCTCGATGCGCAGGAGGGGTGAAGACATGCGGACGCGCCCGTAGCGAGAAAGTGAAGCCCGGCGAGGTGGACGCATGAAGGCATTGCAGGCAGCGGGCTGCCCCAAGACCGGCACGCGCCCGCCCACCGCGGGAGTTGCCAAACAGAGGTTGCAGGCCGGTCTCCGGGCTTGCGAGGCGCACGGGCATTCACCTTCCCATGCCGTTGGCACAGTGGTCTGTCGAATACCTTGCTCGCTTACCGTTGCGGGGGCAGCGCCGGACTTCTCGCTGAACGAGGCACCGGCTTCCCGTTTAACCCCTGGCACGGCGGCCAGGGACACCTGAAACAAGGGGCGCATCTGAGCATTTATGCGCGGGCGAGTCAATCAAGGTGGCGCGCAGCCTGGCGGTCGTAGTGCTGCTGGGCCAGCTGTATCGCAGGCATGTTCGACTCCGCCCAACGTGCCAGGCGCTCGACCGTGTCGCCCAGGGTCGCGCCCAGTTCGGTCAGCGCGTACTCGACGGTGGGCGGCACGGTGGGATGCACTTCACGCTCGATCAGCCCGTCGCGCTCGAGGCGCTTCAGGGTTTGCGACAGCATTTTCTGCGAGATCCCGGCCATGTCCCGGCGCAGTTGGTTGAAACGCACGCGTTCACCGGCGCTGAGGCGGTCGATCAGCAGCAGGGCCCATTTGTCCGCCAGGCGGTCGAGCACCATCCGCGCGGGGCAGGCGAGGGCGAATACGTCATAGGCGGGGCATTCCCGGTAATGGGCCATACGGGGTTACTCCAGGGTGACCAGGTGAGTGGAAAGTGCCTTCTTGAGGGCTTGGCGCCAACTGGATAGGCTTGTCTGCATGGTTCGCGGCCGCGCCATGCCTTCTCTGACGACACTTTTAGGAATTGAACATGAATACCGAATCCAAGGTTTCGGGGCTGCGTGCCGGCCGCTGGTTGACCCCTCTGGTGCTGGCGGCTGCCGCGAACCTGTCCAGTGCCGGCGAACTGGTCACGCCAGCCGTGCTGGTGGTCGACCACAGCCCGCCCAAGGCACAGCTCGAACAGCAGATCCTCGCCGCCCGGCGCTACGACACCTTCTGGAATACCGGCGACGAAGCCATGGCCCGCGCCGCGCTGGCCACGGACTTTCGCGACAACACCCTGCCGGCGGGGCGGCCGCAAGGTATCGAAGGCCCGCTGAAAGCCTCGAAGGCCTTCCGCGCGGCGGTGCCGGACCTGCGCTGCGAGGTGTTGCAGATGATCGTTGCCGGTGACCGGGTTACCGCGGCCCTGCGCTTTACCGGGCATTTCACTGGCAAGCTGGGCGAGCGCCAGGGGCAGGGCGAGGCCATCGACTTCATCGCCATGGACATCTATCGCATCGCCGATGGCCGCATTGCCGAGGACTGGCACCTGGAAGACAACCTGACCTTCCTGCAGCAGGCCGGGCTGGCCGCGCGCTGAGCGCAGTCAGTCGAAGACCCTGGCCGGGTTCAGCGGTGCATTGCCCTGGGCCAGGGTCCAGCGGGCGATCTCGTCCTTGCGCAGGAAGGCCACGCCGGGGTGGGACTTGGCATAGGCGATGAACTGGTCGAGGGCGTGGGCCACGGTCGGCGTGCCGCCGATGCGGTCGTGGGCCGACAGCGACATCAGCCGGCGCCGCTGGCGGCCTTCGGCATACAGCACGTCGAACTCGTCCTTGAGTTCCTGCAGCAGGGCGGCGCCGGTCATCGCGGTGGAGCCGGCGATGCGGCCGATATCATTGTTGCGCAGGGTGTAGGGCACCACGACGAAGGGTTTGCCGCGTACCGGGGTGATCGACGGCTCGTCCCGGGACAGGTCGTCGATGTGGTAGAGGAAGCCCAGGTCCTGGAGGATGTTCAGGGTGTCCCGGGAATGGCGCATCCAGAAGGCGTTGAAACCCACCGGGCGTTGGCCGGTAACCCGTTCGACGATGGCCGCCGCCTGCTCGTAGTGACGGCGTTCCTCGGCGGGCGTCAGGCTGTATTGCGGTGCCCAGTACAGGCCATGGGCCGCGGCCTCGTGGCCGCGACGCACCACTTCGGCGGCAAGCTCCGGGTAGGCTTCGACAGCCTTGCCGACCATGTGCGAGGTGACCTTGATACCGTGCCGGTCGAACAGGTCGAGCAGGCGCGGCACACCCTCCAGCGGGCCATAGCGGTACCAGCTGGGGGCAATGGTGTCTGGGTAGCGCGCATCCAGCGGCGGGAACGGGCTTTCAGCGTGGGCGGGCTGGCTGCCCGACTCGAACTGCAACGAGATCGAGATCACCAATTGCGCGCCGTTGGGCCAGAACGGCCCGCCACCGCCTGCCGGGGCGGGGCTGCTGCGGGGCGGGGTGGCGGCGCCACTGGTCAGCACCGTGCCTGCGGCCGCTGCGGCGATGCCGCCGACGAGGGTGCCTTTGACGAAATCTCTCCTGCTGGTCATCGATAGTCTCCCGATGGGGTGGGTAGGGGAGGCGTCAGTGTAATTAGTGGGTAAATCGCTAATAATCAGGTGGCAGACAAATTCATATTTCGGAAAAAGCGAAAACCATGCTGGATAACCTGGCGCTGTTCCTGGCCATCATCGAAAAAGGCAGCCTGTCAGCCGCAGGCCGTGAGCGGGGGCTGTCGCCAGCGACGGTGTCCGAACGCCTGTCGGCGCTGGAGGCTCACTACGGCGTGGCGCTGCTTACCCGCACCACGCGTTCGCTCAATCTTACCGACGAGGGGCGCGTGTTGGCCGATGGCGCGCGGCGCCTGCTGGCCGAGGCCGACGAACTGGAAGGGCGCATCAGGCATGGCAGCGAGAACATCGCGGGGCTGATCCGCCTGAGTGCGCCGGTCGACCTGGGGCAGAACGTCATCGCACCCATCCTCGACCGCTTCCTGGCGGACCATCCGCAGGTGGCCATCGACCTCGACCTTACCGATGGCTATGTCGACCTGGTGGGGCAGGGCATCGATTTCGCCATTCGCTATGGCACATTGGCCGACAGCTCGTTGCGCGCGCGGGTGCTGGGGGACAACCGCAGGGTGGTGTGCGCCGCGCCGGAGTACCTGCAACGTCATGGCATCCCGGCCCATCCCGATGAGCTGGCGGACCACGACTGCATCGTCATGCGCTTTGGCATCCATGCCGAGCGTACCTGGCCGTTTCGCCTGGGGGGCAACGCATACCCCGTGCGGGTCAGCGGGCGTCGGGTGGCCAACAATGGCGAACAGGTGCGGCGCTGGGCGTTGGCCGGGCATGGCCTGTGCCTGAAGTCGATCCGCGATGTGCAGGCTGACCTGGACAGCGGCCGGTTGGTGGAGGTGCTGGCCGCCTACGGCGCTGGTGAGGTAGCGCTGCAGATCGTCTACCCGCCGAGCCGGGTGCAGCCACGGCGGGTGCGGGCGCTGGCCGAGGCGATTGTCGCGCGGCTGGCCGCGCCCTGAGCGTCAAGCCGGCGTGCGGGCACCGTTCAGGAACAATTGCTCCAGGGCCTGGGCGGTGTTGGCGCTGGCCGCGCGCCCGCGACGCTCGGCGTCGACCATGCCGTAGATCATGGTCATGAACATTTCGGTGAACACCGCCGCGCTGATGTCGATGCGCAGCACGCCCATCTGCTGGGCGCGCAGGAAGAACGCATCCATGGCCTGGGTGTAGGCCTCCCAACGGCGGTCTTCAGCGTTGTTGAGCAGGGTGTCGGGGCGGTACTGGAACATCAGGAACACCAGCATTTCGCGGTGTTTGAGGTGTTCGGCGATCAGGTGGCGCAAGGCGTCCAGGGGTTCGGCCCGCTCCAGGTCGGCCTCCTGGATGACCAGGTTCAGCACCTGCTCGCCATGGTCCTCGAGCAGGTTCACCAGGTTCTCACGGGTGCCGCAGAAGCGGTGCAGGGTGGCCTTGCTGACGCCGGCGGTTTCCGCCAGCTCTTTCAGGGTGGCACGCGGTTGAATCACGATGGCATGGGCAAGCGCCTTGAGCAGGCGTTCTTCTTGGAGGGATCTACGCATGAATGACCTCGAGTCGATGATCGCCCGCAGGTGCCGATGGCGGGCGAAAGCTGACGAAAGATCGTGGACTATAACATATGAGACGAAATTAGCTCATATGAGACTTTTAAATTCTGCGGACCTGTAGAAGCCGGCTTGCCGGCGAACCAGGCAACGCGGTGGCTGGCACCGGCTGTGCCGGTGTTCGCCGCCAAGCCGGCTCCTACAGGGGGTATCGCTTAGTGCGGTGCGCGGGGGATGGTCTTGAGCAGGTCTTCCGGGCTGATATGCCCGACCACCTGCGCCACCGCCGCGCTGCCCGGGGGCGGCAGGTCGATGATATGGCCCTTCATCTTGCCGATCACATGCATCTCGCAGGGCTTGCAGTCGAACTTCAGCGTGAGTACCTCGTCGCCCTGGATCAGCTGCATCGGCGCGACCTTGGTGCGCACGCCGGTGACGCCCTTGGCCTGCTTGGGGCACAGGTTGAAGGAGAAGCGCAGGCAGTGCTTGGTGATCATCACCGGCACTTCGCCGTGCTCCTCGTGGGCTTCGTAGGCTGCGTCGATCAGTTGCACGCCGTGACGGTGGTAGAAATCGCGGGCCTTCTGGTTGTAGACGTTGGCCAGGAACGACAGGTGCGACTCGGGGTACACCGGCGGCGGCGTGGTCTCGGCCTTGCGCCCGCCACGCGGGTGCGCCTTGACCCGCGCTTCGGTCAGCGCTTCGATGGCTTCGCGGCGCAGGGCCTTGAGCTGCGAGTTGGGGATGAAGTAGGCCTGCGGTGCATCGAGTTCGATGGCCGTGGCGTGGTACATCGTAGTACCCAGCTGACCAAGCAGGTCATGCAGTTGGTCCAGTGCCTGTTGCGGCTTGTTGGCGGCACCGAACGGCCCGTCGAGGGCCACTTGCACACTGACACCCTCTTCACTGCCGAGCGTGAGCATCAGGCGCTGCTCGCGCAGCACCGCATGCCACTCGACACCCACGCGGCGCTCGGCGGAGGTGCGCTGCAGGGCCTGTTGCCAGTTGTGGTCGAGGTTGCGCGACAGGGGGTGGTTGGGGCGCAGCTTGTGCAGGCCTTCGGGCATTTCGTTGGGCTCGACGCGGTAGCGGTAGCGCTTCTGGCCGTCTTCCTCGGACTCGCTCTTGAGCTCGGCGATGTTGGCGCGGAAGCCCACGACCTCACGCTTGACCAGCACATTGAGGCCGTCGCCGTTGGTCAGCGGCACGTCGGTGGCCACCAGCAGGTCGCGCTTGCCGACTTTCTCGACCACGCCCACCGGCAGGCCGGTGAAGGTGGGGGAGTCGAAGGCGCCGATGTCGATCTTGCGATCACTGACGAAGTAGTCGGTGCTGCCGCGGTGGAAGGTCTTGTCCGGGTCCGGCACGAAGAAGTGCTCGGTGCGCCCGCTGGAGGCACGGGCCAGCGCCGGGCGGTCTTCGAGAATCGCGTCGAGCTCCTTGCGGTAGTGGGCGGTGATGTTCTTCACATAGCCCACATCCTTGTAACGGCCCTCGATCTTGAACGAGCGCACGCCGGCATCGACCAGGTCGCGCAGGTTGGCGGTCTGGTTGTTGTCTTTCATCGACAGCAGGTGCTTCTCGAACGCCACCACGCGGCCCTGGTCGTCCTTGAGCGTGTACGGCAGACGGCAGGCCTGGGAGCAGTCGCCACGGTTGGCGCTACGCCCAGTCTGGGCGTGGGAGATGTTGCACTGGCCGGAGAAGGCCACGCACAGCGCGCCATGGATGAAGAACTCGATGGCCGCGTCGGTCTCGGCGGCGATGGCGCGGATCTGCTGAAGGTTCAGCTCGCGGGCCAGCACCAGTTGCGAGAAGCCGGCCTGGTCGAGGAACCTGGCCCGCTCCAGGGTGCGGATGTCGGTCTGGGTGCTGGCGTGCAGCTCGATGGGCGGGATGTCCAGCTCCATCACCCCGAGATCCTGGACGATCAGCGCGTCGACCCCGGCGTCGTACAGCTGGTGGATCAGCTTGCGCGCCGGTTCCAGCTCGTTGTCGTGGAGGATGGTGTTGAGGGTGGTGAAGACGCGCGCGTGGTAGCGGCGGGCGAACTCCACCAGCTCGGCGATATCGCTGACTTCGTTACACGCGTTGTGGCGCGCGCCGAAGCTCGGGCCGCCGATGTAGATGGCGTCAGCGCCGTGCAGGATCGCCTCGCGGGCGATGCTCACGTCACGGGCAGGGCTGAGCAGTTCCAGGTGATTCTTTGGAAGGGACATGTCGTTATAGGTCGGGCTGTCACGGTAAGGCGGGCATTGTAGCGGTGATTTGCAGCGGGAGCATCCTTGGTCTGCCGGGAGGCCGGCGCTAATGGCGCGCAACATGAAACGATGGTCTGACACGGCCTCTGTAGGAGCGGCTTTAGCCGCGATCACCTGCAAAGCGGGTGCCAGCCACCGCGATGGCTGCATCGCGGCTTAAGCCGCTCCTACAGGGTTCAGCGTTCAGCGCCAAACGTGCCCGGGGTCATCTGTTACAGCTTTTGTAATAGTTTCGCGCTATCAGAAAAATCTGCATCGATTGTAGGATCGACATCCCATTTTTCGAACAAGGTCTATATGAGCACCTTCGCGGAGCCCCCCAGTCCCCGGCCGTCCCGGCCAACCTTCCCCCGTCCTCGTGACGCTTTCCCCGTGAGTACCCGCTGATGGAATGGCTAGCCGACCCCACGGCCTGGCTGGGCCTGTTGACGCTGATCGTCCTCGAACTGGTGCTGGGTATCGACAACCTGGTGTTCATTGCCATCCTGGCGGACAAGCTGCCGCCGCATCAGCGCGACCGCGCGCGGGTGATCGGCCTGTCGTTGGCGCTGATCATGCGCCTGGGCCTGCTGGCCAGCATCTCGTGGATGGTGACCCTGACCGCGCCGTTGATCGATATCTTCGGCAAGACCTTCTCCGGCCGTGACCTGATCATGCTGTTCGGTGGTGTGTTCCTGCTGTTCAAGGCCACCATGGAGCTGCACGAACGCCTGGAAGGGCATGTCGCCCAGTCGGGTGGTGTGGCGCGTCATGCCGCCTTCTGGCCGATCGTGGCGCAGATCGTGGTGCTCGACGCGGTGTTCTCGCTGGACGCGGTGATCACCGCGGTGGGCATGGTCGAACAGCTGTCGGTGATGATGATCGCGGTGATCTTCTCCATCGGCATCATGATCGTCGCCAGCAAGCCGCTGACCCGCTTCGTCAACGCTCACCCGACGGTGATCATGCTGTGCCTGGGCTTCCTGATGATGATCGGCTTCAGCCTGACCGCCGAGGGCCTGGGCTTCCATATCCCCAAAGGCTATCTGTACGCGGCCATTGGTTTCTCGCTGCTGATCGAGCTGTTCAACCAGCTGGCCCGTGCCCGCCGCAAGCGCAGCCTGCAGCAGCATCGGCCGCTGCGTGAACGCACCGCCCACGCCGTGTTGCGCCTGATGGGCGGGCGGCGGGTGGAGGCCGACGAACTGGGCGAGGAGATCGCCGACCTGGTCGAGGGTGGTGACGAGCACGTGGTCTTCGACCGCCGCGAGCGGGTGATGATCAGCGGCGTGCTGAACCTGGCCGAGCGGCCGATCCGCACGTTGATGACCGTGCGCGCCAAGGTCGACGTGATCGACCTGTCGCAGCCCACCGAGGCTATAACCCAGGTACTGGTCAGCTCGTCGTACTCGCGCCTGCCGCTGATTCGCGATGGCCGGATCGAGGAACCGCTGGGCTTCGTGCACAAGAAGGAGCTGCTCAGGGAGCTGCTGGCCGGCAATCAGCCGGACCTGGAAAACCTGGCGCGGGCGCCGCTCAACCTGCTGGAGAGCTTCAGCATCCTCAACGCCCTGGAGCAGATGCGCGGGCAATCCACGCACATTGCTTTCGTGGTCAACGAGTTCGGTGACTTCACCGGTGTGCTGACCATGACCGACATCCTCGAGTCGATTGCCGGCGAACTGCCGGACGCCAGCGAGGTCGAGGGGCCGGGCGTAATCGAGGAGGAGGGCGGCTTCGTGGTCAGTGGCGCACTCAACCTGGCCCAGATCCAGGCGCGGACCGGCTTCGCCGCCCGCGCCACCGAGGACTACCAGACCCTCGCGGGCCTGGTGATGAGCCTGCTGGATCGCTTGCCGATGGTCGGCGACCGGCTGGCCTGGAACGGCTGGACCCTGACCGTGGTCGCGGTGGAGGAGCGACGGGTACGCCAGGTGCGCCTTACACCGAGCGCCGACGCTGGCGCAGCAGGTGCTTGAAACCTTCGAGCACCAGCACCAGCACGGCGGCCCAGATCGGTAGGTAGGTGAGCCACTGGTCCGGGCCGATGGTCTCGCCCAGCAGCAGGGCAACGCCCACCAGCAGCACCGGCTCGACGTAGCTGAGCAGGCCGAACAGGCTGAACGGCAACAGGCGGCTGGCCAGCACGTAGGCGATCAGGGCGCAGGCACTGATCGCCCCGAGCAGCGGAATCAGCCCGTAAAGGCCGGGGTGTTCGGCAAGGTCGGCCGCCGACAGCGGGCCCTGGATCACGAAGTACAGGGCCCAGGGCAGCAGTAGGCACATGTCGCACCACAGGCCACCGAGGTGGTCGGTGCGGCAGCGGCGGCGCAGGACGAAGTAGATCGGGTAGCCGATCATCACCAGTAGCGTCTCCCAGGCGAAGCTGCCGTGCTGGTACAGCTCGTGGCCCACGCCCAGGGCCGCGCAGCTCACTGCCACCTTCTGCAGGCGTGACAGGCGCTCGCCATACACCAGCCGCCCGGTCAGGACCATGGCCAGCGGCAGCAGGAAATAACCCATCGAGACTTCCAGGCTGCGCCCGTGCAACGGTGCCCAGAGGAACAGCCATAGCTGCACGCCCATCAGCCAGGAGGTGCCGACCATGCCCAGCAGCAGGAGCGGTGTGCGCCGGACACGCCCCAGCAGCTCGCCGACGCGCTTCCAGTCTTTGGAAATGAGCATGAACAGGGTGAGGCAGGGTAGGGTCAGCAGGGTTCGCCAGCCGAAGATTTCCTCGCCATCCAGCGGCTTGAGGAAGGAGGTATAGAAGTACATCACGGCGAACAGGCAGGATGCCATGACCGACGAAACAATGCCTTTTGACACGAATGCCTCGAAAACGGGAAGTGAGCGGTGGGATCAGCCGCGCATGATCTCAGGGGCCGCGCCTTGCGGCAACCGCGGGCTGCCGGGGCGCGCGGCGAGGGCCAGGAGCAGCTCGGCGATGGGCATCGGCCGGGCGAACAGGTAGCCCTGCTGGAAGTCCACGCCGTGATGGGCCAGGTAGTCGCGCTGGACGTCGGTCTCCACACCCTCGGCGACGATGCCCAACCCCAGTTTGGCGGACAGTTCGATGATGGTGTCGAGAATGTGTTGGGAGAGCGCATCGCCGCCGATCATGGCGACGAAACCCTGGTCGATCTTCAGGTAGTCGACCTTGAACTGGCGCAGGTAGTTGAGGCTGGACTGGCCGGTGCCGAAGTCGTCCAGGGCGATCATCACCCCCATCGCGTGAAGCCTTTCGAACAGCGCCAGGGTGACCGGTGTCGGCTCGATGAGCTTGCGCTCGGTCAGTTCCAGGGTCAGCACCACGCGCCCGGGCGGGAAATGCTGGAGGAAGGTCTGGCAGTCGTCGAGCAGGCCCAGGTCGCGGCAGTGGTCGGCGGTGATGTTGATGCCGATGTGGAACCCGTCCTCCAGCAGCTCGGCGTGTGGGGCCAGCGCCTGCGCGGTGTTGAGCATCAGGCTGCGGGTCATGGCGACGATCTGCCCACTGTGCTCGGCGTAGGGGATGAACAGGTCGGGGCGCACCAGGCCTTCGCGCGGATGTTGCCAGCGCATCAGCACTTCGACGCCGGCCCAGTGGTAGTCGCCCTTGCGCACCACCGGTTGGAAGTAGGGCAGGAACTCGCCGGCCTCCAGCGCCCGGTGCAGTTCGGCGCGGGGCGAGGAGGCGCGGCGAATCTGCCAGCGGCAGGTGACGCCGGCCAGTATCCCCAGTACCAGCAGCAGGCTAAGCAGGGCCGGGTAGCGCGAACGCATCAGCTCGCCCGGCTTGGCAGGGCCATAGCCACCGTGCACGCTGATCGGGTAGCGCGTCGAGGAGAACGTGACCGCCGCGCTGGCCGCGGCAGGTGGGCT
Source organism: Pseudomonas entomophila (assembly GCF_023277925.1). NCBI lineage: Bacteria > Pseudomonadati > Pseudomonadota > Gammaproteobacteria > Pseudomonadales > Pseudomonadaceae > Pseudomonas > Pseudomonas entomophila. The sequence goes on along the minus strand of NZ_CP063832.1, from coordinate 1,847,801 downwards.
GCCGTTGTGCACCAGGCCGTCCCTGCCCATCCAGTGGTTGCCCACCTGCACCTGCAGTTCTTCGTCCTCGCCGATCAGGCGCAAGGCGGTGAGCAGATGATTGCCATCCACCGTGGTGATGGCGCCGCGGTCACCCTCGCTGATGCGGTAGACCAGCAGCGGTTGGCCAGGGGTGACCGAGTTGCCATCCATCAGCCACAGTTGCCCACCGGTGTAGTCCCTGGCGTCCACCGGCTCGTCGAATTCGCCGAACAGGGAGGAGCAATACAGCGTGTCGCGTTCGAACAGGTTGGTGGAGCGCACGAAGGCGTTGCGCGTCACTTCGATACGCAACGCCAGTTGCACGTCCTGGCAGGGCTGGCCGGCTTTTGGTAGCAGGTGGCTGGCGGCGATGGAGAGGCTGTCGAGCACGGTCTCGAGGTGTTGCACCACCTCGTGGGCGGTTGCCGCGCTGCTGGCCTGCAGCTCGCGCTCGGTCTGCCAGCGCATCACCGCCAGCCCGCACAGCAGCGGCAGCACGCCCACGCACCAGGGTAGCAACATGCGCCAGCTCCAGCGGGCAGGGCGTTTGGGTGTCAGGGGCATGCGCGGGGGACCTTCGGACGGGCGGACGTGAATTATGCAGAGGATAGCCGTTTGTCGAGCGGCCTTCGAACTAAAGCGCGACAAACCGATTTACGCACTATAGAATCCGGTTACGAATACAAGAATAAGGTTCTCCGCCCCCGGGGAATCAAACCCGCCGAGAATGGGTCCATATGACATACCATGGGTTCAAGCTGATCATTGGTGACTTCCTCGCCCGCAGCGTGCGCGGGATACCGTGCTCACCACCACGCCAGTTCTACATCGAAAGCAACTGAACAATCGTATTTCGCTGCAGATGAGGACATAGAAATGGCAGATATCTTCGACAACCCGATGGGCCTGGAAGGCTTCGAATTCATCGAGCTTGCCTCGCCGACCCCTGGCGTGCTGGAACCTGTGTTCCAGATGCTCGGTTTCACCAAGGTGGCGACCCACCGCTCCAAAGATGTGCACCTGTATCGCCAGGGTGGCATCAACCTGATTCTGAACAACGAACCGGGCATTGCCTCGTACTTCGCCGCCGAGCACGGCCCGTCGGTGTGTGGCATGGCCTTCCGCGTGCGTAACGCCCACGAAGCCTACGCCCGTGCCCTTGAGCTGGGCGCCCAGCCGGTGGAGATCGAAACCGGCCCGATGGAGCTGCGCCTGCCGGCGATCAAGGGTATCGGTGGCGCGCCGCTGTACCTGATCGACCGCTATGAAGAAGGCAGCTCGATCTACGACATCGACTTCAAGTTCATCGAAGGCGTTGACCGCAACCCGGTCGGTGCCGGCCTGAAGATCATCGACCACCTGACCCACAACGTCTATCGCGGGCGTATGTCGTATTGGGCGGGCTTCTACGAGAAGCTGTTCAACTTCCGCGAGATCCGCTACTTCGACATCAAGGGCGAGTACACCGGCCTGACCTCCCGCGCCATGACCGCGCCGGACGGCATGATCCGCATCCCGCTCAACGAGGAATCGTCGAAGGGCTCGGGGCAGATCGAAGAGTTCCTGATGCAGTTCAATGGTGAGGGTATCCAGCACGTGGCCTTCCTCACCGACGACCTGCTCAAGACCTGGGACGCGCTCAAGGGCTTCGGCATGCGCTTCATGACCCCGCCGCCACAGACCTACTACGAGATGCTCGAGGAACGCCTGCCGGGCCATGGCGAGCCGGTCGACCAGCTCAAGAGCCGCGGGATCCTGCTGGATGGCGCGTCCGAGGCGGGCGACAAGCGCCTGCTGCTGCAGATCTTCTCCGAGACCCTGCTGGGCCCGGTATTCTTCGAGTTCATCCAGCGCAAGGGCGACGATGGCTTCGGCGAAGGCAACTTCAAGGCGCTGTTCGAGTCGATCGAGCGTGATCAGGTGCGCCGTGGCGTGCTGAACGTCGAGTAACACGCGTCACCTGCAACACCTATCGCGGGGCCAGCCGGCTCTCACGCCCTTCATGGTGTGGGAGCCGGCTGGCCCCGCGATGTTTCTGGCTATTTCCTGGTGTCCAGGTAGCGCAGGACCGCCTCGGCCACGCCAGTGGTAGAGGCCGGGTTCTGCCCGGTGATGAGGTTGCCGTCCTCGACCACGAAGGGCATCCATGGATCCTCCGCCTTGCTGTATATGCCGCCGCGCGCGCCCAGTTCGTTCTCGGTCAGGAACGGCACTACGCTATCCAGCTCGGCGAGTTTCTCCTCTGTGTTGGAGAAGCCCGTCACCTCCCTTTCTTTGAGCAGTAGGGTGTTATCGCTGAGCTTGATGTTCAACAACCCCACCGCACCATGGCATACCGAGGCGACCACGCCGCCGCGTTCGTGAATGCGCCGCGCCAGCTCCTGCAATGGCTGGTTGCTGGGAAAATCCCAGATCACGCCATGGCCGCCGGTGTAATAGATCGCGCTGTAGTGCTCGGCCTTGACCTGGGTCGGGTTCAGGGTTGCACCCAGGCGGTTCATGAAGGCCTTGTCGTTGTACCACTGCCAGTCCAGCTCTGGTGCCATCTGCAGGCTGTGCGGGTCGATGGGCACGTAGCCACCCGCCGGGCTGACATAGTCGACCGTGTAGCCGGCCTGTTGCACCTTGTCGACGAAGTGCACGGCCTCACCCAGCCACAACCCTGTGGCCCGCTTGAGATCGGGGTACTTGGCGGTATTGGTCAGCACGATCAGGATCTTCTTGTTCATGTTCGCATGCCCATTGAACCCAGTGAGAGTCATTAACCGGCAGGGGAAAGCCTATTGAGCATAGCCGTCGATTGGCAAGGTGCCATGACCTTCCGACGCTGTGCTAGGCTGCTGCACAACAAACGCATTACGGGGCGACACCATGGAACAGGACACCTCTGCATTCATGCGGGCGGCCATCGACGAAGCCCACAAGGGGCTGGCAGAAGGGGGGATCCCCATCGGCTCGGTGCTGGTGCACGACGGCAAGATCATCGGCCGGGGACATAATCGCCGGGTGCAGAATGGCAGCGCCATCCTCCACGGCGAGATGGACGCCCTGGAAAACGCCGGGCGTCAGCCGGCCAGTGTCTACCAAGAGGCGACGCTCTACACCACCTTGTCGCCCTGTGCCATGTGCAGTGGCGCGATTCTTCTTTACGGCATCAAGCGCGTGGTCATCGGCGAGAACGAAACATTTATGGGCGAAGAGCAACTGCTCACAAGCCGAGGCGTTGTGCTTGACGTACGTCACGACCAAACCTGTCGAGACTTGATGAACCAGTTCATAAAGGAAAAACCGCAACTGTGGAATGAAGATATTGGCCGCTGACGCATTGCCAGCGCCCGGAGCTATCCAGGTGATACATCTGGCGCCCGCGTCCCCGATTGCGGCGCGGATGAGCGAAGCGATTGCCCGTTTCGACTGGGGCCGCACGCCGTTGGGGCCTGTGACGCAGTGGCCACCGACCTTGCGTATCGCTGTCGACATGTTGTTGTTGTCACCTTTCCCCAATGCATTGGTGTGGGGGGCGGACCTGACGGTGATCCACAACGATGCCTACCTGGCGTTGTTGGGGCAGAAAAGCGCCGCTCAGGGCGAAAGCTTCGACCAGCTTTGGCGCGACGCCTGGGACCACATGGGGGGCGTTGTGTTCAAAACCCTGGAAGGCCAAGGCAGTCTGGTGGAGAACACCGAGCTGACAGTATCGCGTGGCGGCAAGCAAACACAGGCGTGGTTCACTTGCTGCTATTCGCCGATCCGCGACGATCAAGGGGCGGTCGCCGGTTTTCTGCACACGTTGCTCGACACTACGGCGAGCAGGCAGAGCACGCGCGAATGGCGCGATCTGGCGCAGTCCTTCGAAGGGCAGTTGGCGCATTACCTGGCCGATACTGAACATACCTGGCAATTGTCTCCAGATGTGATGCTGATACTCGACGGGCAGCTGCGCTTACGCACGGCCAACCCTGCCTGGTCCCGGTTGCTGGGCTGGGAGCAGGCAGCGCAGGTCGAGGGACCCTTGCTGGAGCTGTTTCATCCAGCTGATCGCAGCGAGGTTCAGCTGGCTCTCATGGCACTCGAGCAGGGGATCGTCACCAACGCCTTCGAAGCCCGGATGCGCCACTGTGAAGGTCATTACTGCTCGTTCCGGTGGCGCACGACACCCGGTCAAGAGTTCCCGATTCTCGTGGGGCGGGATATCACTCATGAGCGCCAGGCCGTCCAACGGCTTGCCGAGGCGGCCTTGCGCGATAGCCAGCGCATGGAGTCGGTGGTCAGCGTGGCCGGAGGCCTGGCGCATGAGATGAACAACGTGCTGTCCGGGGTTGGCAGCAGCCTGGAACTGCTGGATCGACGTATCGCCCAAGGGCAGCTGGAACGGTTGGACAGCTACGTGCGAATGGCCCGTGAATGTGCCCAGCGGGCCATAGGCCTGACCCACAACCTGCTGGCGTTTGCCCGCAGTCAGCCACTTTCCCCCGTGGCGTTGGATGTCAACCGTGTGCTGCGCGAGGCACAACCCGTCCTGCAACAGGCCCTGGGTGGTCAGATGAACCTGGAGTGGCAGTTGGACACAGCCCCCTGGCCCGTCCAGCTCGACCCTGACCAGCTGCGCAACGCGCTGCTGCACCTGTGCGCCAATGCGCGTGATGCCTGCCTGGGCCGTGGCAACCTGTCGATCCGTACCGTCAATGAAAGGCTTGTCGTCGCCACTGAAGGGGTGGCCGGTGTCCCGGCTGGCGACTATGTGCTGATCCAGGTCGAAGATGACGGCCATGGCATGTCGCAAGAGGACCTGGAACACGCCTTCGAACCGTTTTTCACCACCAAACCACTGGGCCAGGGGGCAGGGCTCGGCTTGCCCATGGTCCATGGCTTCGTACGCCAGTCGGGGGGGCAGGCCTGGATCGAGTCGACCAAGGATAAAGGTGCCCGGGTAGTGCTGATGTTTCCCAGGTTCCACGGCACGCTGCCCGAACCCTTGCCGTTAGTGACTGGCCAAGCTCGGGGCGAGCGGGTGTTGTTGGTCGATGATGAAGTCACGCTGCGCAATTTGATGAAGGAAGTGCTGGTGGAGCGCGGCTTCGAGGTGTGCGACGTGACGGACGCCAACGCCGCTTTGGGGCAGTTCCGTCATGCCGGGCCGTTCGACCTGGTGATCACCGATATCGGATTGCCGGGAGGCTTCAGCGGTAGTCAGGTCGCCAGGGCGTTGCGGCTGATCAAGCCGGAGCAGAAGATCCTGTTCATCACCGGTTTTACAGAGCACCCTGTCGAGCAGACCATGCTCGACGAGCCAGGCACGGCCTTGCTGTTCAAGCCGTTTTCCCTGGAGACCCTGGTCGGGCAGGTTCACCGCATTCTGCAGGGGTGAGCCCAGGGGCGTGCATTCAACTTCACAGGCCTTGCTGCAGGTAAGGGTCGTCTGGGTTCTGTCGCTCCAGTTCGGCGAGCAGCACCTGGACGTTCTGCAACTGACCGGTCTCCTTCCAGTACTGGATCAGCAGGATCCGCGCTCGCCGATTGGCGGGTTCGTGGTTGAGGACGGCCTCCAGCTGCTTCTGTGCGGCGTCCACTTGCTCCAGCTGGTGCAGGGTGACGGCGAGGGTATAGCGGTAGTCGCTGTTGTCCGGTTCCAGTTCGACGGCCCTGGCCAATGCGAGCAGGGCATATTCCGGTTGTTCGTGGCGCGTAAGCCACAGCCCCAACTCGTACTGCAGGAACGCCGAGTCCGGGCGCAACGCCAGGGCCTTGGCCAGCACCTGGCGCGAGGCGTCATGCTGGCCCTGCCGTTCAAGCAGGCGCACCTGGGTGGCCAGGGCATGCAACCCCTCGGGGGCCAGGCTGAGACTGCGCTGCAGCGCTCTGGTCGCGGGTTCGAACGCTTGCTCATGCATGTACAGCCTGGCCAGGTGAACTTGAGCGGCAGCGTCGTCGGGCTGTTGCTCCAGTGTCTGCTCGTATTGCTCCAGCGCGTCCTGCAGCGGTCCGAAATACAGGCCGATGGCATCCGGGTCGAGGCCGAGCAGGGCATCGACCGCGGCGAAGCGCACACTTTGCTCGTCATCTTCCAACAGCGGCCCGAGCACCAGGCTGCGTTGGGCGGCCGGCAGCAATCGGCGGATGCTGGCGATGGCCGCACGGCGGACCATGGGGTCGCCGTGTTCGAGATCCTGCTGGGCCAGCTTCAGCGCCAGGGGAGAAGGGTAGTTGGGCAGTTCGGCGTACAGGGCGGCACGGCGGATCGGCGCCAGGTCGTCACGTTGCAGTTGCTGGTACAGCACGCGTGCGGCGCCGGGCTGGCCATCATGGGCCTGGCGCAAGGCCTTGGCGTAGCTGTGCGGGGGCACGCTGGGCGGCGTGGGTTGTGGTGCATGCCACCAATAGACGAGCACGCCTGGCACCAGGATCAGGAGCAGCAGGGCGATCAGGATGAGCTGGCGTCTGGGCATCGGACGTTCTGCGGCGTAGGGGAGGGCAGAGCTTGGGACAGCCCGGCGTGAATTGCAACCGCGTGGGGCTGCCTGGCCCGTGCGCTCATGCGCAGGGGGCCGAGCGCCGGAAGCCGTTGGGGGTCTGCCCGCTCAGGCGCTTGAAGAATCGGGCGAAGTAGGTCGGGTCGCTGAAGCCCAGGTTGTCCGACAGCTGGCCGATGCTCATGCGGGTGTACACCAGGTTGCGCCGGGCTTCGAGCAGCAGGCGCTGGTGGAGGATCTGCAACGCACTCTGGCCGGTCAATCCACGGCACAGTTGGTTGAGCTGTGCGCTGGTGATACCCAGGCGGGCGGCGAAGGTATCGACAGGCAGATGCTCGCGGTAGTGCGCTTCGACCTGGCGCTGGTACTGGCTGAGCAACTGGCGGTCGCGTTCGCCTCGATTGCGCGGCGGCTGGTCGTGTTGTTGGCGGCTGATCCAGACCATCAGCGTGGTGACCAACGCCTGCAACATCGCAGCCCGTGCCGGGGCATTGCCCTGGTACTCCTGTTGCAGGGCGTCGATCAGGGTGTGCAGGCGTCGATGCGCCTGGCCCAGCGGATAACAGCCCGGCGCTGCCAGCACGCTGAGTGGGGCACCGAGACGCTGCTCAAGCTCAGCCACCAGTGTTGTACCAAACGTCAGTACATGGCCCTGGATTTGCTCGTTGAAGCGAAAGCCATGGACGGTCAGGGGGGGAACCACCTGGATGGCCGGTTGGCAAATGACGCTGCGCGAACCCTCGATTTCCACTTGCGCCTCGCCCCGTTGCACATAAAGAAGCTGCAGCAGCTCGGCGTGGCGGTGTGGCTTGATTTCCCAGTGGTGCAGACGGCTGCGCGCGGAGATCGACTCGCAGTGCAGCAGGTCGGTGTCGGGCCGCGTGTGGCTCTCGCCATACAGTTGGAACAGTGGGATGCCAGGAAGGGCTGTCAGCATGGGGGCCTGTTCGTTAATCGAACGATTTTCGCGAAAGTGCAGTTTTCAAACCGGAAATCACACTTTCAACGGGCCTTTTGCCATTAAAAATGCGGAGGTAAACCTTAACAGCAGATGCCCGGCCACTGCCAGTCGTGGGCCGGCGTCGCCAGAAAGAGACAACAACAATGAAGACTCAGGTTGCAATCATCGGTGCGGGCCCTTCCGGCCTGCTGCTCGGTCAACTGCTGCACAGGGCCGGTATCGACACGCTGATCGTCGAGCGCCAGGCGCCGGATTACGTGCTTGGACGCATTCGCGCCGGAGTCCTGGAGCAGGGTACCGTGGACCTGCTGCGCGAGGCGGGAGTGGCGGCGCGCATGGACCGCGAAGGCCTGGTCCACGAGGGGGTCGAACTGGTGGTCGGCGGACGTCGCCAGCGCCTCGACCTCAAGGCGTTGACAGGCGGCAAGACGGTCATGGTGTACGGCCAGACCGAGGTGACCCGCGACCTGATGCAGGCCCGTGAACAAAGCGGCGCGCCGATCATCTATTCAGCCGGCGCGGTGCAGCCCCATGACATCGACACGACGCGACCGTACCTGACATTCGAGAAGGATGGCCGTTTGCAGCGCGTCGACTGTGACTACATCGCTGGTTGCGACGGTTTTCACGGGGTCTCCCGGCAGAGCATTCCGGCAGGGGTGCTCAAGGTGTACGAGCGGGTCTACCCGTTTGGTTGGCTGGGGTTGCTGGCCGACACGCCGCCCGTCAGTCACGAGCTGATCTACGCCCATCACGACCGAGGCTTCGTGCTGTGCAGCCAGCGCTCCCAGACCCGCAGCCGCTACTACCTGCAGGTGCCGCTCGCGGAGCGGGTGGAGGACTGGCCGGATTCGCGTTTCTGGGGTGAGCTCAAGGCACGTTTGCCGCAGGAAGTCGCGGCGCGCCTGGTGACTGGCCCCGCGCTGGAGAAGAGCATCGCGCCGCTGCGCAGCCATGTGGTCGAACCCATGCAGCATGGCCGGCTGTTCCTGGTCGGCGATGCTGCCCATATCGTCCCACCCACAGGCGCCAAGGGGCTGAACCTGGCGGCCTCGGATGTCAATTACCTGTACCGGATCCTGGTCAAGGTGTACCGCGAAGGGCGCACCGACCTGCTGGCCCACTATTCACCCATGGCCTTGCGCCGGGTCTGGAAAGGGGAGCGCTTCAGTTGGTTCATGACCCAGCTATTGCATGACTTTGGCGACCAGCAAGACGACTGGGACCGCAAGATGCAGGAGGCTGACCGCGAGTACTTCCTGAGTTCGCCGGCGGGGTTGGTGAACATCGCCGAGAATTATGTGGGGTTGCCGTTCGAGGCGGTCGAGTAAAACGCAGGCCCGCTCAAACGGGGGGATTGGTGCGACAGGTAGGCGCCAATCTGTTGGCTGCTTCGCCAGCAAGCGGGCTCCTACGGTTGTCGGGCGACAAGGGGCATGGTAGAAATTCGCTTTGCCATTCATAAATCGAATACTTGAATGTCCATCAGCGTAAAACCGAATAGAGCCCTGTTCGACCTCGATCTGCTGCGCGCCATCGTCGTGGTCGCCGATTGCGGCAGTTTCACCACCGCAGCGGCGCGCCTGCACTCTACCCAGTCCACCATCAGCCAGAAAGTCCGACGCCTGGAAGACATGGTCGGGCATCGCTTGCTGGTACGTGGCAATCGCGATGTGCTGCCCACCGATGCCGGTCAGACGTTGCTGGGTTACGCCCGCCATATGCTGGCCTTGAACGACCAGATGCTCGAGGCCCTGGCCGGGGCGATGGTCGGCGTCACCGTGCGCCTCGGCGTGCCCGAGGATTTCGTGGGTGGGCGTACCACCAACGCCTTGGCGGCGTTCAGCCGGCGCCATCCGCAAGTCAAGCTGGAAGTCACCAGCGGGCTGTGCCGCGACCTGAGCCAGGCCTATGACAACGGTGAGCTGGACCTGGTGCTGCTCAAGCAGCGACGCAACAGCCGGGAAGGCGTGGCCTGCTGGCCTGAGCGGTTGCAGTGGATCGACAGTGAGCGCGCGCCATCCTTCGACCTCGACCCGATCCCCCTGGTGACCTTCCCGCCACGCGGCTTGTACCGTGACGACATGATCAGCGCGATCGAAGGCATGGGGCGGCGCTGGCGCATCAGTTTCACCAGCTCGAGCCTGAGCGGTATCCAGGCCGCGGTGGCCGATGGCATGGGTGTCAGCTTGCTGCCGCCGCGGGCGGCAACCGCCGAACACCGGGTGCTGGGCAGCGCGCAGGGGCTGCCGGAGGTCGACAGCTACGAGATCGTGATCGTGCATCGGCCGACGGCGGATGTGATGGTCAAGGCGCTGGCCGATGTGCTGACACAACTGCTGGCGGTCAACGCGCTCTGAGCGGCAGGCCTTTGCCGGTGTTAGTCGAGCACGTTGCAGCACCGATGAGGTCGAGCGCCGCCCGCGCAGCGCATCGCGGATGAATCCGCTCCTACGTAGGTTGCCTGTAGGAGCGGATTCGTCCGCGATGCGCCGCAAGGCGCCAAGGCATGCAGGCCCAGGCCCCAGGCCTTTGTCCCCCCTTCCCATGTCATCCCCCCCACCCCCGATCCATTAGCGTTCCGAGCATTTCCGACTGGCAAAGCAGGATGCTTACCGATGCTCTTCAGCGAACTCATGGCAACGCTCTCTACCCGTGCGATCAGGCTTCAGCGCGACGAGGCCGACCTGGTCGTCGACGGCGATGACGATGCCCTCGACGACGCCCTGTGGGACGCCCTGGCGGCGCACAAGCAGGCCTTGCTGGAGATGCTCGCGGAGCAGGACAACGATTGGCTGAGCCCGGCGCTGCGCATCACGCCGGCCATGTTGCCGCTGGTCGACCTCGACCAGGCCGCCATCGACCGCATCGTCGCCACGGTGCCTGGCGGGGCGGCCAACGTGCAGGACATCTATCCCCTGGCCCCCCTGCAGGAGGGCATGCTCTACCACCATCTCGCCAGCCACGATGGCGACCCGTACATTCTGCAGGCGCAACTGCGCCTGGCCAGCGAAGCTCATCTTGAGGCGTTCGCCGAGGCGCTGGACTGGGTGATCCAGCGGCACGACATCCTGCGCACGGCATTGGTCTGGGAAAACCTGGACGAGCCGTTGCAGGTGGTCTGGCGCCGGGCGCCGCTCAACAGCGAGCGGATCGACTTCGAGGCGCAGGGGGACGCCCTGGCCCAGCTACGTGCACGCCATGACGCCAGCCACTACCGCATGAACTTGGGCCAGGCGCCGCTGCTGCGGCTGGTGCACGCCGTCGAGCCGGGCGGGCAGGTGGTGGCGCTGTTGCTGTTCCACCACACGGTGATGGACCACACTGGGCTGGACATCGTGCGCCGGGAGATCCAGGCCTGCCTGGCCGGCGAAGGCGAGCAACTGCCGGCCCCCGTGCCGTTCCGCGACCTGCTGGCCCGGGCCCGCTTGGCCCGTGATGAACGGGCCCATGAAGCGTTCTTCCGGGCAATGCTGGCGGACATCGACGAGCCGACCCTGGCCTTCGCGGTGCGCGAAGTGGGCAACCAGTCGATCGAAGAAGCACGGCTGACCCTGGCACCCTCGCTCAGCCAGCGCCTGCGCACCCAGGCGCGCCTGTTGGGGGTGAGCCCGGCCAGTGTCATGCACCTGGGCTTGGCGCGCCTGCTGGGGGCGCTGTCCGGGCGAGCGTCGGTGGTGTTCGGCAGCGTGCTGCTCGGGCGCATGGCGGCCGGCGAGGGCAGCGAGCAGGCGCTGGGGATGTTCATCAACACCTTGCCGTTGCGCGTCGACCTGGGCGGGCAGGGTGTGCGCGAGGGGTTGCTGGCCACGCATCGCGTGCTCACCGCCCTGCTGGGCCACGAGCAGGCGCCGTTGGCCTTGGCGCAGCGTTGCAGCGGCGTGGTCGCGCCGACGCCGTTGTTTAACAGCATGGTCAACTACCGGCACAGCGCCGCGGGCGATGCCGCCGAGGTGATCGCGGTAGCGCCGGGGGTCGATGTGGTCGGTGCCGAGGAGCGGACCAACTATCCATTGAGCCTGGCGGTCGATGACCTTGGGGAGGACTTGCGCCTGACCGTCCAGGCGCTTGCCGCCTGGGGGGCCGAGCGCTTGTGCGAGCAGTTGGAGCAGGTCTTCGAAAGCCTGGTCGAGGCGCTCGAAGGCGAGCCGGACTTGCCATTGCTGCGCCTGCCAGTGCTGACAGCGGGGGAGCGCCAGCACCTGTTGGTGGACTGCAATGCCACGGCGGTGGCCCATGACCTGGACCTGCCGCTGCACGCCTTGTTCGAGCACCGGGCGCAGGCACAGCCGCAGGCCATCGCGGTCCAGGCCGAAGACGGGCAACTGACCTATGGCCAGCTCAACGAGCAGGCCAACCGCCTGGCCCACCACCTGATCGGGCTGGGTGTGAAGCCGGACGACCGCGTGGCGATCTGTGTCGAGCGCGGGCCTTCCTTGCTCGTCGGTTTGCTGGCCATCCTCAAGGCCGGCGGCGCCTATGTGCCGGTCGACCCGGCCTATCCGGGCGAACGCATCCGCCACATGCTTGACGACAGCGCGCCGGTCGCGGTGCTGGTGCACGCTGCCACGCGTGCCGTTGCAGGGACCACCGAGGTACCGAGGGTCGACCTCGATCAGCCGACCTGGGGCGCCTTGCCAGGGCGCAATCCCTTGGTGCCTGAGCTGACGCCGCGCAGCCTGGCCTATGTGATCTACACCTCCGGCTCCACCGGCGTGCCCAAGGGCGTGATGGTCGAGCACCGCAACGTGGTCAACCTGGTGCACTGGAGCGCCGGGTTGTTCCCGGCCGAGGGGGCTGTGCTGCACAAGACCCCGGTGAGCTTCGACGCCTCGGTGTGGGAGCTGTTCTGGCCGCTGTGCAGTGGGCTGCGCCTGGTGCTGGCGCGCCCGGATGGGCAGCGCGATCCGCAGTACCTGGTCGAGTTGATCGAACAGCAGCAAGTCGCTGTGGTGCAGTTCGTGCCGGCGCTGCTGCAGCAATTCCTCGAACAGGCGGGCAGTGCGCGTTGCGCTTCCCTCACCGATATCGTCTGTGGCGGTGGCGAGCTGACCGAGGCGCTGGCCCGCCTGATGCGCGAGCGCCTGCCGCAGGTACGGCTGCACAACGTCTACGGCCCGACCGAGACCACGGTGGACTGCAGCGTGTGGACCCTGGAACCGCAGGATCCGCTGCCACCAGGCCCGCTGCCGATTGGTCGGCCGATCGACAACACCCGGCTGTACGTGCTGGACAGTGCCGACCAGCCATTGCCCTGGGGCGTCGCCGGGCACCTGCATATTGGCGGGGCCGGGGTGACGCGCGGTTACCTGGGTTTGCCGGAACAGCAGGCCGAGCGCTTCATCGCCAGCCCGTTCGTCAAGGGTGAACGCCTGTACCGCAGTGGCGACTTGGTACGCCAGCGCGAGGACGGCGTCCTCGAGTTCCTTGGCCGCACCGACCAGCAGATCAAACTGCATGGCCTGCGCATCGAACCCGGTGAGATCGAGATGGCCCTGAATGCCGTCGCAGGTGTACGCGAAGCGCTGGCGCTGGTGCACGCGCATCCGCACAGCGGCCCGCGCCTGGTGGCCTACTACTGCGGCGTGGAGCACCCCGCCGAGCACCTGCGTGACGCCCTGCTGGAGCATGTGCCGGAGTACATGGTGCCCGCGTTGTTCATGCATCTGGATGCCATGCCGCTGTCCCCCAACGGCAAGCTCGACCGCAACGCATTGCCGGCACCGGAGGCGCAAACGCGACAGTACGAGGCGCCCATGGGCGAGGCTGAGCAACGGCTGGCGGCCATCTGGTCGGACCTGTTGGGTGTGCAGCGCATAGGGCGGCATGACAATTTCTTCGAGCTGGGCGGGCATTCGCTGCTGGCGGTAAGGCTGGTGGAGCGGATGCGCCAGCAGGCGTTGCATGCCGATGTGCGCGTCCTGTTTGGCCGGCCCACCGTGGCAGCGCTGGCCGCCGCAGTGGGCGGGCAGGCGCCCGTCACGGTGCCGGACAACCTCATCCCCGCGAACTGCGCACGCATCACCCCGGCCATGCTGCCCCTGGCCAGCCTCGACCAGAGCGCCATCGATACGCTGCTGATGCGCATCCCTGGTGGTGTGGCCAATGTCCAGGACATCTACGGTCTGGCCCCGCTGCAACAGGGCATCCTCTACCACCACCTGGCCAGCGAAGGCGCCGACCCCTATGTGGTGCAGGCGCGCTTCGCCTTCGCCGGGCAGGCCGCGCTGGACGCATTTGTGGTGGCGTTGAACCGGGTCATCGCCCGCCATGACATCCTGCGCACCAGCGTGCACTGGCAGGGCTTGGAGGAAGCCGTGCAGGTGGTCTGGCGCGAGGCGCCGCTGCTGCTGACTGCTGCGCTGGAGGTGCCACGCCTGGATCTGGGACGCGCGCCGCTGATGCGCCTGAGCAGTCATGTCGAGGGCGACCGCCTGGAGGCCACCCTGCTGCTGCACCACATCCTGCTCGACCACACGGCCGTGGAGCAGCTGGTGACCGAGGTTGGGGCCCTGCTGCAGGGGCGGGACGACTTGCCACCGAGCATTGCCTACCGCAGTTACGTCGCCCAGGCGCGACTGGGCGTGGACCGTGAGGGTGATGAAGCCCTGTTTAGCGAGCTGCTGGGCGATATCGACGAGCCGACCGAAGTGTACGGCCTGCGCGAGGTCTCGGTCGGCAACCGGCCGGTGAGCGACAGCCGCCTGCCTGTGGCATCGACCCTGGCCGCCCGCCTGCGCGAGCAGGCCAGGGCGCTGGGGATCAGTGTCGCCAGCCTGGTGCACCAGGCCTGGGGCCAGGTGCTGGCGCAACTCTCCGGCCGCGAAGAGGTGGTGTTCGGCACCGTGCTGCTCGGCCGCCTGCAGGGTGGCGAGGGCGCCGACCGGGCGCTGGGCATGTTCATCAACACCTTGCCGCTGCGGGTCAGTGTCGGTGCCGGTGGCGTGGCCGATGGCGTGCGCCTGACCCATGAACGCCTGGCGCACCTGCTGGCCCATGAGCAGGCGTCGCTGGCGCTGGCCCAGCGCTGCAGTGGCGTGCCGGCCTCGCTGGCGTTGTTCACCAGCCTGCTGAACTACCGCCACAGCGCGGGGCAGCCGGCCCAGGGGCCGGTGTGGCAGGGCATCGAGTTGCTGGAGGCGCAGGAACGCAGCAACTATCCCCTGGTGGTCAGTGTCGATGACTTCGGCAGTGATTTGCGCTTGACGGTTCAGGCGGTGGCGCCGGTGGCGGGCGATCAGGTCTGCCAACTGCTGCACCTGGCCCTGGAACAGCTGGTCACGGCGCTTGAACAGGCGCCGTCGACCGCCTTGCACAGCCTGCATGGCGTACCGGCAGCCGAGCGTGATCGCGTGCTGCACCGGTTCAATGCCACGCTACGTGACTATCCTCGCGTCCAGCCGCTGCACCGGCTGTTCGAAGAGCATGCCTTGCGCACGCCGCAAGCGTTGGCGGTGGTGCATGGGCAGCAACGCTGGTGCTATGCCCAGCTCGAGGCCCAGGCCAATCGCCTGGCCCATTGCCTGGTCGAGCATGGCGTGCAACCTGGCGACCGGGTGGCCTTGCTGCTGCCCCGTTCCTTCGACCTGCTGGCGGCCCAGTTGGCCGTGAGCAAATGCGCGGCGGTGTTCGTGCCGCTGGACGGCAACGCGCCGGTCGAGCGCCAGGCGTTCATGGTCGCGGACAGCCAGGCCGTGGTGTTGCTGACCCATAACGATCAGCCGCAAATCGAGGGCGCGCGCCGGGTCGAGCTGGACCGGCTCGACCTCGGCCGTTACGCCAGCGAACCTCTGAACCTGGCGGTGGATGCCGGCAGTGCCGCGTACATCATGTACACCTCCGGCTCCACTGGCACGCCGAAAGGGGTGCAGGTGCCGCACCGGGCCATCGTGCGCCTGGCCATCAACAACGGCTTTGCCGATATCAATAACCAGGACCGGGTGGCGTTCGCCTCCAACCCGGCGTTCGACGCCAGCACCCTGGAAGTCTGGGCGCCGCTGCTCAATGGCGGCGCGGTGGTGGTGATCGACCAGGATCAGGTGCTGTCGCGCCAGGCCCTCCGAGACGCACTGCTGGCCCAGGGCGTGACCGTGCTGTGGCTGACGGCCGGGCTGTTCCACCAGTTCGCCGATGACCTGCTACCGGCGTTCCGCAGGCTGCGCTACCTGATGGTCGGCGGTGATGTGTTGGACCCGGCAGTCATCGCCCGCGTGCTGCGTGACGGCGCGCCGCAACACCTGCTCAACGGTTACGGCCCGACCGAAGCCACCACGTTCAGCACCACCCACGAAATCGTCAGCGTGGGAGAGGGCAGCATCCCCATCGGCAAGCCGATCGGCAACGCCCGTTGCTATGTGCTCGATGCCCGTCGGCAGTTGCTGCCGGTGGGCGCGGTGGGCGAGCTGTACATTGCCGGTGACGGCGTGGCCCTGGGCTACCTGGGCCAGCCCGAGCTGACCGCCGAGCGTTTCCTGGCCGACCCGTTCCACGGCGGGACCATGTACCGCAGCGGTGACCTGGCCTGCTGGCAGGCGGACGGCACCCTGCGCTACCTGGGCCGCGCCGACCAGCAGGTCAAACTGCGTGGTTTCCGTATCGAACTGGGCGAGATCGAGGCGCGTTTGGCGGCGTGCACAGGTGTGCGTGACGTGGCCGTGGTGCTGCGCGAGGACGCCCCGGGCGACAAGCGCCTGGTGGCTTATTTCACTGGCCATGAAGCAATCGCCGAGTTGCACCAGCAACTGCAAGGCCAACTGCCGGACTACATGCTGCCGTCGGCGTATGTACAACTGGACGCACTGCCACTGACCGCCAACGGCAAGCTCGACCGCCGTGCATTGCCGCAACCAGATAGCGCGTCCGTGGTCAGCCGCGCCTTCGAGGCACCCCAGGGTGAGGTGGAAACCGCCCTGGCGGCGATCTGGGCCGAGTTGCTCAAGGTCGAGCGGGTCGGCCGCCACGACCACTTCTTCGAACTCGGCGGCCACTCGCTGCTGGCGGTGAGCCTGATCGAGCGCATGCGCAAGGCCGGGCTCACCGCCGACGTGCGCGTGCTGTTCGCCCAGCCGACCCTGGCCGCGCTGGCCGCTGCCGTGGGCAGTGGTCGTGAGGTCGAGGTGCCGGCCAATCGGGTGCCTGAAGGGGCCACCCATATCACCCCGGACATGCTCAGCCTGATCGACCTCGACCAGGTGGCTATTGATCGCATCGTCGCCACGGTGCAGGGCGGCGCGGCCAACGTGCAGGAGATCTACCCGCTGGCGCCATTGCAGGAGGGCATCCTCTACCACCACCTGAGTGCCGAGCAAGGCGACCCCTACCTGTTGCAGTCGCGGCTGGCGTTCGACAGCCTGGCGCGCCTGCAGACTTGGGCCAAGGCCCTGCAACAGGTCATCGCGCGGCATGACATCCTGCGCACGTCGGTGGTGTGGGAGGGGCTGGCGCAGCCGGTGCAGGTGGTCTGGCGCGAAGCCCGGCTGGACACTGTCGCGGTCACCGGGCTGGGCGAAGAGGCGGTGATCGAGCAACTGCAGGCGCGTTTCGATGCTCGCCAGCAGCGCCTGGACCTGTCGCGGGCGCCGCTGTTGCGGCTGGTCTATGCCGAGGATCCACGCCATGGCGAATGGGTGGCGATCCTGCAATTCCACCACCTGACCCTGGACCACGCGGCCATGGCCGTGGTCGGCGAGGAAATGCAGGCACTGCTCGATGGCCGGAGCGCCAACTTGCCGACCGCGGTGCCGTATCGCAACTACGTCGCCCAAGTGTGCCTCGGTGATGACGCGGCCCGCCATGAGGCGTTCTTCCGTGAGCAGCTTGGCGATATCGACGAGCCGACCTTGCCGTTCGGCCTGGCCGATGTACAGGGCGACGGCGGTCGCATCGAACACGCCGGATTGACCCTGGAGCCTGCGTTGGCCATGGTGCTGCGCGCGCAAGCCCGCGCACGTGGGGTCAGCGCCGCCAGCCTGGTGCACTTGGCCTGGGCCCGCGTGGTGGGCGTGTTGGCCGGGCGGCATGACGTGGTGTTCGGTACCGTGCTGATGGGCCGCCTGCAAGGTGGCGAAGGTGCCGACCGGGCGTTGGGCATGTTCATCAATACCTTGCCGTTGCGGGTGGAGACCTCGCAACCGCTGGAGCAGGCGTTGCAGGCCACTCACCAGCGCTTGTCGGCGCTGCTCGGGCATGAACACGCACCGTTGGCGTTGGCCCAGCGTTGCAGCGGTGTGCCAGCCTCGGCGCCGCTGTTCAGCGCCTTGCTCAACTATCGCCACAGCGCAGGGGCGGTCGCCCGCGACGGCGAGGGCATCTGGCAAGGCGTGCGGCTGCTGGGCGGCGAGGAGCGCAGCAACTACCCGCTGACCTTGAGCGTGGACGACCTGGGCGAGGGCTTCGGCCTGAGCGTGCTGGCCGTCGAGGGCATCGATGCCGCCCAGGTCGCGACCGGGATGGTCAATGTGCTGGCCCGCCTGGTACAGGCGCTGGAACATGCCCCAAGGCAGGCGCTCGACCAGGTGGCGATGCTCGATGACAAAGCGTTGCGCCAGGTGCTGGTGGACTTCAACGCTACCGCCAGGGCCTATCCCCAGGGGCAGACCGTGCATGCGATGGTCGAGGCCTGTGCCGTGGCGGCGCCCGAGGCGTTGGCGGTGGTGCAAGGTGAGCGGCGGATGAGCTACGGCGAGCTGAACCTGTGCGCCAACCGCCTGGCCCATCATCTGATCGAGCACGGCGTTACCTGTGGCGACCGGGTGGCACTGTGCCTAGAGCGGGGCCCGCAACGGCTGGTGGCCATGCTCGCCGCGCTCAAGGCTGGTGCCGCCTATGTACCGGTCGATCCGAGCTATCCGGCCGACCGTATCGCCTACCTGCTTAGCGATAGCAGGCCAGCGTTGGTACTGGTCGAGTCGACCACCGCAGCGTTGGTGGGCGAGGTGTCGGCCGTCAATCTGGATGGCGGCGCCTGGTTCGATGAGCGCGACAGCAACCCCGTCGTAGCGGGGCTGGACGACCGTCAGCTGGCCTATGTGATCTACACCTCGGGTTCCACCGGCCAGCCCAAGGGCGTGATGGTCGAGCACCGCACCCTGGCCAACCTGCTGCACTGGCACCGCGAAGCCTTCGCGTTGCAGGCGGGCAGCCATACCTCAAGCGTCGCCGGGTTCGGCTTCGACGCCATGGCTTTCGAGGTCTGGCCGGCGCTGTGCAGCGGGGCAGCGCTGCACTTGCCACCGGCTCATATTGCCGGTGAGCACGTGGACGAGCTGCTCGACTGGTGGCTGGAGCAGCCGTTGCAGGTCAGCTTCCTGCCCACGCCTGTGGCCGAGCAGGCACTGCGCCGCGAGCGTCAGCACCCGACCCTGCGCACGCTGCTGGTGGGCGGTGACCGCCTGCGCCAGTTCGACCGCGACCCAGGTTTCGCCCTGGTCAACAACTACGGCCCGACCGAAACCACGGTGGTGGCGACAGCCGGTACGGTGGTTCCAGGCGGGGCGCTGCATATTGGCAAACCCATCGCCAACCTGCGGGCCTATGTGCTGGACGCGCACCGCCAGCCGGTGCCGGTGGGCGTGATCGGCGAGCTGTACATTGGCGGCGCCCAGGTTGCCCGAGGCTACTTCAACCGTCCCGACCTGACCGAGGAGCGCTTCCTCGCCGATCCGTTCAGTGACGAGCCGGGGGCGCGGATGTATCGCAGCGGCGATCTGGTGCGCTGGAACGCCGACGGCACCTTGGATTACCAGGGGCGCAACGACGACCAGGTGAAGGTTCGCGGTGTGCGGGTGGAGTTGGGTGAGATCGAAGCGGCGCTGAAGGCCCAACCGGGCATTGCCGACGCCGTAGTGCTGGTGCGCAACGAACGCCTGCTGGCCTGGTTCACCGAGGTGGCGCCGGTCGATGTCGAGGCTCTGCGCCAAGGCCTGCAATCCTGCCTGCCGGCGCACCTGGTGCCTCAGGCCTTCACGCGCCTGGACGCCATGCCGCTGACCCCTCACGGCAAGCTCGACCGCAAGGCGCTGCCGGAACCTATGCTCCAGGCGCAGCAGGCCTATGTCGCGCCAGCGGGCGAAACCGAGGCCGCGATGGCGGCAATCTGGGCCGAGGTGCTGGGCGTTGAGCAGGTGGGGCGGCACGACAACTTCTTCGAACTGGGCGGCCATTCGCTGCTGGCCGTGAGCCTTACCGCGCGCTTGCGGCAGGCGGGCGTGGACGCCGATGTGCGCACCTTGTTCGGCCAGCCGACGGTGGCGGCGCTGGCCGCCACATTGGGCCAAAGCCGTCAGGTGCAGGCCCCGGCCAATCTGATTCCCGCCGGTTGCACGCATATCACGCCAGACATGCTGCCCATGGTGACGCTGGAACAATCTGATATCGAGCGGATCGTTGCCACGGTGCCGGGTGGCGCGGCCAATGTGCAGGATATCTACCCACTGGCGCCGTTGCAGGAGGGGATTCTCTACCACCACCTCAGTTCGCCGGAGCACGACCCCTACGTGCTGCAATCGCGCATTGCCTTCGACAGCCCGGCGCGCCTGCACGTATTTGCCGACGCGCTGCGCCAAGCCATCGCCCGGCATGACGTGCTACGCACCTCGGTGCTGTGGGATGGCTTGCCGCAGCCGGTACAGGTGGTCTGGCGCGAGGCCGCGTTGCAGGTCGCACCGCTCGACGCGCAGCGCACGCAGTCCCTCGATATCGGGCAGGCACCGCTGATTCGCCTGCTCCATGGCCCGGCGACGGGCAATCAGCGCATCGAAGCGCTGTTGCAGTTCCACCATATCGTCCTCGACCACACCGCATTGGAGGTGATCGGCCAGGAGCTGCTGGGCTACTTGCAAGGGGCTGGCACACCGCTCCAGGCGCCGGTGCCTTATCGCAACTACGTGGCCCAGGCGCGCCTGGGCGTCAGCCAGGCCGAGCACGAGGCGTTCTTCCGCGCGCAACTGGGCGATATCGACGAGCCGACCCTGCCGTTCGGCCTGGGCGATGTGCAAGGTGACGGCCTGGGTATCGAGGAGGCGCAGCTGTGGCTGGATGACGCCCTGGCCGCGCAACTGCGCCACCAGGCGCGGCGCCTGGGCATCAGCGTCGCCAGCCTGTTCCACCTGGCCTATGCACGCCTGCTGGCCGCGGTCAGCGGCACCGACCGCGTGGTGTTCGGCACCGTGCTGCTGGGGCGCCTGGAAGCGGGCGAGGGCGCCGAGCGCGCCCTGGGCATGTTCATCAATACCTTGCCGCTGCGCCTGGACCTGGCAGGGCTGACGCTCGAAGAGGCCGTGCGCCAGACCCAGCAACGCCTCAGCGCGCTGCTGGTGCACGAACACGCCTCGCTGGCCCTGGCCCAGCGTTGCAGTGGCGTGGCCGCGCCGGCACCGCTGTTCAGCGCCATGCTCAATTACCGCCACGGCAGTGAGGTGGACGAGGCGCGGCGCCTGGAATGGGAGGGGGTCGAGTTCCTCGATGGCCAGGAGCGCAGCAACTACCCGCTGAGCCTGAGCGTGGACGACATGGGTGAAAGGCTGCGCCTGGTGGCCATGGCCCCGGCGTCGGTGGGCGCCGCACGGATCTGCGCGCAACTGCGGCAGGTGCTGCAGGCCCTGGCCGAAGGCCTGGATGCGCAGCCCCGGCAGGCGTTGCTGCACGTACCGGTGCTGTTGCCCGAGGAGCGTGAGCATCTGCATCAGGCGTGCAACGCGACCGTACGAGACCACGATCTGACGCAGCCTCTGCATGCGCTGTTTGAACGGCAGGTCGAGCGCCATCCTGAAGCGATTGCCGTGCAGGCGGATGGTGCCCAGCTAAGCTATCGCCAGCTCAATGAACAAGCCAACCGTTTGGCCCATCACCTGATTGCGCTCGGGGTAAAACCCGATGATCGGGTGGCGATCTGTGTCGAACGAGGCCTGTCGCTGGTGGTTGGTCTGCTGGCCATTCTCAAGGCGGGTGGCGCCTATGTGCCGGTCGATCCGGATTATCCGGCCGAGCGCATCAGCCACATGCTCGGCGACAGCCAGCCACGGGCGGTACTG
Source organism: Pseudomonas entomophila (assembly GCF_023277925.1). Classification (NCBI taxonomy): domain Bacteria; kingdom Pseudomonadati; phylum Pseudomonadota; class Gammaproteobacteria; order Pseudomonadales; family Pseudomonadaceae; genus Pseudomonas; species Pseudomonas entomophila. Next base: position 1,826,319 of record NZ_CP063832.1, on the reverse strand, counting down.
GTGCAGGGGGCTACCCGAGCCCTGGTGGTATCGCCGACGACGCTGGTCGACCTGGATCAGCCGACCTGGGCGGCGCTGCCGGCCAGCAACCCGCAGGTGCCTGGCCTGACTTCGGATCACCTGGCCTATGTGATCTACACCTCTGGCTCCACCGGCGTGCCCAAGGGCGTGATGGTCGAGCACCGCAACGTGGTGAACCTGGTGCACTGGAGTGCCGGGCTGTTCCCGGTAGACGGCGCCGTGCTGCACAAGACCCCGGTGAGTTTCGACGCCTCGGTGTGGGAGCTGTTCTGGCCGCTGTGCAGCGGGTTGCGCCTGGTGCTGGCGCGCCCGGATGGGCAGCGCGATCCGCAGTACCTGGTCGAGCTGATCGAGCAACAACGGGTCGGTGTGGTGCAGTTTGTGCCGGCGCTGTTGCAGCAGTTCCTTGAGCAGGCGGGCAGCGCCCGTTGCTCCAGCCTCACCGACATTGTCTGCGGTGGCGGCGAACTGACCGAGGCGTTGGCCCGCCAGGTACGTGAACGCCTGCCGCAGGTGCGGCTGCACAACGTCTACGGCCCGACCGAGACCACGGTGGATTGCAGTGCCTGGATCCTGGAGCCGCAGGATCCGCTGCCGTCCGGTGCGCTGCCGATCGGCCGGCCGATCGACAATACGCGGCTGTACGTGCTGGATACGCATGATCAGCCGGTGCCATTCGGTGTGGCCGGCCAGTTGCACATCGGCGGTGTCGGGGTGACGCGCGGTTACCTCGGCTTGCCGGAGCAACAGGCCGAGCGCTTCATTGCCAGCCCGTTCGTCGAAGGCGACCGTCTGTACCGCAGTGGCGACTTGGTGCGTCAGCGCCAGGACGGCGTGTTGGAGTTCCTCGGCCGCACCGACCACCAGATCAAGCTGCGTGGCCTGCGCATCGAACCGGGTGAGATCGAGACCTGCCTGAACCGGATCGCGGGTGTACGCGAAGCGCTGGTGCTGGTGCACGAGCACCCGCACAGCGGCCCGCGCCTGGTGGCGTACCACACCGGCGAGCCACAGGCCGCCGATCACCTGCGGGCTGTTTTGCTGGCGCAGTTGCCGGAATACATGGTGCCGGCGCTATTCATTCACCTCGACGCGATGCCGTTGACCCCCAACGGTAAGCCTGATCGCAAGGCGCTGCCGGTGCCGGACGTGCAAGGGCGCGAGTACGAAGCACCGCAGGGCGAGACCGAGCGCTTGCTGGCCGATATCTGGGCGCAGTTGCTGGGTGTCGAGCAAGTAGGCCGGCACGACAACTTCTTCGAACTGGGTGGCCACTCGCTGCTGGCCGTGAGCCTGACCGCGCGCCTGCGCCAGGCCGGCCTGCAAGCTGATGTGCGCACAGTGTTCGGCCAGCCGACGGTGGCGGCGCTGGCAGCCACCCTGGGCCACAGCCGCCAGGTGCAGGTGCCAGCGAATCTGATCCCGGCCGATTGCACCTACATCACGCCGGACATGCTGCCCCTGGTGGAACTGGAGCAGGCCGCCATCGAGCGTATCGTCGCCACAGTGCTGGGTGGCGCGGCCAACGTGCAGGATATCTACCCGCTGGCGCCGTTGCAGGAGGGCATTCTCTACCACCACCTCAGCGCGCCGGAGCACGATCCCTATGTGCTCGGCTCACGCATGGCCTTCGCCAGCCGTGAACGGTTGGAAGCCTTCGTCGATGCCCTGAACAAGGTCATCGGCCGGCATGACGTGCTGCGCACCTCGGTACTCTGGGAAGGGCTGCCGCAAGCGGTGCAGGTAGTCTGGCGGCGCACGGCGCTGGCGGTATTCGAAGTGGCCGACGAGGCTGCGTTGGCACACGGCTTGCCGTTGGCGCAGGCGCCACTGGTGCGCCTGTACCACTGGCAAGACCCGAACGGGCCCGGCCTGCTGGCGGCGATAAGACTGCACCATATCGTCCTCGACCATGTGGCGATGGAAGTGATCGGCCGCGAGCTGACCGGCTACCTGCAAGGGGCACCGGTGCCGGTTGAGCCCGGCGTACCGTATCGCAACTACGTGGCCCAGGCCTGCTTGGGGGCTGATATTCCAGCGCAAGAGGCGCTGTTCCGGACACTGCTGGGCGATATCGACGAACCGACGCAGGTGTTCGGCCTGCGCGATGTGCGCGGCGATGGCGGCCAGGTGCACGACCACCATCACGTGCTCGATATCGCCCTGGCACAACGCTTGCGCACACAGGCCAGGGTACTGGGGATCAGCGTCGCCAGCCTGGTGCACCAGGCCTGGGGCCAGGTGCTGGCGCAGTTGTCCGGCCGCGAAGAGGTGGTGTTCGGCACCGTGCTGCTGGGCCGTCTTGAAGGCGGCGAAGGGGCCGAGCAGGCCCTGGGCATGTTCATCAACACCTTGCCGCTGCGGGTCAGCGTCAATGCCGCCGGCGTGGCCGATGGCGTGCGCCTGACCCACCAGCGCCTGGCACAACTGTTGACCCATGAGCAGGCGTCGCTGGCGTTGGCCCAGCGCTGCAGTGGCGTGCCGGCCTCGCAGGCGCTGTTCACCAGCCTGCTGAACTACCGCCACAGCGCCGCCGCCAGTACCGAGCAGCACGAAGCCTGGGTGGGCATCGAGCTGCTGACCGCCCACGAACGCACCAACTACCCGTTGGTGGTCAGTGTCGACGACCTGGGCAGCGGCTTCTCTCTGACCGTGCAGGCCGTGGCGCAAGTGGATGGCACGTTGGTCTGCCAACTGCTGCTGGCCGCCCTGGCACAGCTGGCCCAGGCGTTGGAAGATGCGCCCGTGACGCCATTGCATAACCTGGTCGCGTTGCCTGCGGTTGAGCGTGAGCGGGTGCTGCGCCAGTTCAACCACACCCGACGCGACTACCCGCGTGACAGGGCTGTGCATGCGTTGTTCGAGGCGCACGCCGAATTGAGCCCCGAGGCGCTGGCAGTCATCCATGGCGAGCGCCGCTGGAGCTATCGCGCGCTTGACCAGCACGCCAATCGACTGGCGGGCTATCTGCTGGAGCTGGGCGTGCAGGCTGGTGATCGGGTGGCCTTGCTGCTGCCGCGATCCTTTGACCTGCTGGCGGCCCAGTTGGCCGTGAGCAAATGCGCGGCGGTGTTCGTGCCGCTGGACGGCAATGCGCCGGTCGAACGCCAGGCGTTCATGGTCGCGGACAGCCAGGCCGTGGTGTTGCTGACCCATAACGATCAGCCGCAAGTCGAGGGCGTGCGCCGGGTCGAGCTGGACCGGCTCGACCTCGGCCGTTACGCCAGCGAACCTCTGAACCTGGCGGTGGATGCCGGCAGTGCCGCGTACATCATGTACACCTCCGGCTCCACTGGCACGCCGAAAGGGGTGCAGGTGCCGCACCGGGCCATCGTGCGCCTGGCCATCAACAACGGCTTTGCCGATTTCAACAGCCAGGACCGGGTGGCGTTCGCCTCCAACCCGGCGTTCGACGCCAGTACCCTGGAAGTCTGGGCGCCGCTGCTCAATGGCGGCGCGGTGGTGGTGATCGACCAGGACCAGGTGCTGTCGCGCCAGGCCCTCCGAGACGCACTGCTGGCCCAGGGCGTGACCGTGCTGTGGCTGACGGCCGGGCTGTTCCACCAGTTCGCCGATGACCTGCTGCCGGCGTTCCGCAGGCTGCGCTACCTGATGGTCGGCGGTGATGTGCTGGACCCGGCAGTCATCGCCCGCGTGCTGCGTGACGGCGCGCCGCAACACCTGCTCAACGGTTACGGCCCGACCGAAGCCACCACGTTCAGCACCACCCACGAAATCGTCAGCGTGGGAGAGGGCAGCATCCCCATCGGCAAGCCGATCGGCAACGCCCGTTGCTATGTGCTCGATGCCCGTCGGCAGTTGCTGCCGGTGGGCGCGGTGGGCGAGCTGTACATTGCCGGTGACGGCGTGGCCCTGGGCTACCTGGGCCAGCCCGAGCTAACCGCCGAGCGTTTCCTGGCCGACCCGTTCCACGGCGGGACCATGTACCGCAGCGGTGACCTGGCCTGCTGGCAGGCGGACGGCACCCTGCGCTACCTGGGGCGCGCCGACCAGCAGGTCAAACTGCGTGGTTTCCGTATCGAACTGGGCGAGATCGAGGCACGTTTGGCGGCGTGCGCGGGTGTCCGCGACGTGGCCGTGGTGCTGCGCGAGGACAGCCCGGGCGACAAGCGCCTGGTGGCCTACTTCACTGGCCAACAGGCGATCGCCGAACTGCATCAGCAACTGCAAGGCCAATTGCCGGACTACATGCTGCCGTCGGCGTATGTACAACTGGACGCACTGCCACTGACCGCCAACGGCAAGCTCGACCGCCGTGCATTGCCGCAACCAGATAGCGCGTCCGTGGTCAGCCGCGCCTTCGAGGCACCCCAGGGTGAGGTGGAAACCGCCCTGGCGGCGATCTGGGCCGAGTTGCTCAAGGTCGAGCGGGTCGGCCGCCACGACCACTTCTTCGAACTCGGCGGCCACTCGCTGCTGGCGGTGAGCCTGATCGAGCGCATGCGCAAGGCCGGGCTCACCGCCGACGTGCGCGTGCTGTTCGCCCAGCCGACCCTGGCCGCGCTGGCCGCGGCCGTTGGCAGTGGTCGTGAGGTCGAGGTGCCGGCCAATCGGGTGCCTGAAGGGGCCACCCATATCACCCCGGACATGCTCAGCCTGATCGACCTCGACCAGGTGGCTATTGATCGCATCGTCGCCACGGTGCAGGGCGGCGCGGCCAACGTGCAGGAGATCTACCCGCTGGCGCCATTGCAGGAGGGCATCCTCTACCACCACCTGAGCGCCGAGCAAGGCGACCCCTACCTGTTGCAGTCGCGGCTGGCGTTCGATGACCTGACACGGCTGCAGGCGTGCGCCGCTGTCCTGCAACAGGTCATCGACCGCCACGATATCCTGCGCACCTCGGTGGTGTGGGAAGGTCTGGACGAGCCGGTGCAGGTGGTCTGGCGTCAGGCCAGGCTCGAGGTGAACGAGGTCACCGGGCTGGGCGAGACGGCCGTGGTCGAGCACCTGCAGGCGCACTTCGATGCCCGTCGCCAGCGCCTGGACCTGACCCGTGCGCCGTTGCTGCGCCTGACCTATGCCGCGGACCCGGCCCAGCGCCGGGTGGTGGCGATCCTGCATTTCCACCACCTGGCCCTGGACCACACGGCGATGGAGGTGATCGTTCACGAGATGCAGGCATTGCTGGCCGGCCGTGGGCACCTGCTGACGGCCCCGGTGCCTTACCGCAACTATGTGGCCCAGGTGCGCCTGGGCGCCGCCGAGGCCGGGCACGAGGCGTTCTTCCGCGACTTGCTGGGGGATATCGACGCGCCGACCCTGCCCATGGGCCTGGCCGACGTGCAGGGCGACGGCGGCGATATCGAAGAGGCGCGGCAGCTGCTCGAACCGGCGCTGGCGCGCCGGGTGCGCGAGCAGGCACGACAGCGCGGCGTCAGTGCCGCGAGCCTGATGCACCTGGCCTGGGCCCGCGTGGTGGGGGTGCTGGCCGGGCGGCATGACGTGGTGTTCGGCACCGTGCTGATGGGGCGCCTGCAAGGCGGCGAGGGCGCCGACCGGGCGCTTGGGGTGTTCATCAACACGTTGCCGCTGCGCATCGAGACGGCGGTGGGCGCCAGCGCGGCAGTCGCGGTCACCCACCAGCGGCTGTCGGCGTTGCTCGGCCACGAGCATGCGTCGCTGGCACTGGCCCAGCGTTGCAGCGGCGTGGCGGCCTCGGCGCCGTTGTTCAGCGCCTTGCTCAATTACCGCCACACGGCGGCAGGCGCGGCGACCGATGTCGACAGTTTCCACGGCATCTACCAGCTCGGTGGTGAAGAGCGCAGCAACTACCCGCTGACCTTGAGCGTGGACGACCTGGGCGAGGGCTTCAGCCTGAGCGTGCTGGCCCAGCAGGGTATCGGCGCCGAACGGGTCGCGGGCTGGATGACCGGCGCGCTGACGCAACTGGTCGAGGCCCTGGAGCAAGGCGGTGGGGCCCAGGTCGATGCACTGCCGATCCTCGACGCTAACGAACAGCACCGGGTGCTGGAGGGCTTCAATGCCACCGGCAAGGCCTACCCGCAGGGGCAGACCGTGCATGCGCAGGTCGAGGCCTTTGCCAGCGCGGCGCCGCAAGCACTGGCGCTGGTGCAGGGTGAACAGCGTCTGAGCTACGGCGAGCTGAACCTGCGCGCCAACCGCCTGGCCCATCATCTGATCAAGCGCGGCGTCCTGCGTGGCGACCGGGTGGCGCTGTGCCTTGAGCGGGGGCCGCAACGGCTGGTGGCCATGCTCGCCGCGCTCAAGGCCGGTGCCGCCTATGTGCCGGTCGACCCGGCCTATCCGGCCGACCGTATCGCTTACCTGCTGAGCGATAGCAGGCCAGCGCTGGTGCTGGTCGAGTCGACCACCACCGCGTTGGTGGGCGAGGTGGCGACCGTGGCACTGGACGGCAAGGCCTGGCGCGGTGAAGCGGACAGCAACCCTGTCGTGGCGGGGCTGGATGACCGTCAGCTGGCCTATGTGATCTACACCTCGGGTTCCACCGGCCAGCCCAAGGGCGTGATGGTCGAGCACCGCACGCTGGCCAACCTGGTGCATTGGCACTGCGATACCTTTGAACTGGGGGCGGGCGGCCATACCTCCAGCGTCGCGGGTTTCGGTTTCGATGCCATGGCCTGGGAGGCTTGGCCAGCGCTGTGCGCCGGGGCGGTGCTGCACTTGCCCCCTGCCCATATCGGCGGCGAGCACGTGGACGAACTGCTCGACTGGTGGCTGGAGCAGCCGTTGCAGGTCAGCTTCCTGCCTACGCCGGTAGCCGAGCAGGCGCTGCGTCGCGAGCGTCAGCACCCGACCCTGCGCACGCTGCTGGTGGGCGGTGACCGCCTGCGCCAGTTCGACCGCGACCCAGGTTTCGCCCTGGTCAACAACTACGGCCCGACCGAAACCACGGTGGTGGCGACTTCCGGGCACCTGCAACCAGGCGGTGTGCTGCATATCGGCAAGCCAACCGCCAACACCCGCGCCTATGTGCTGGACGAACACCGCCAGCCTGTACCGGTGGGTGTGATCGGCGAGCTGTACATTGGCGGCGCCCAGGTTGCCCGAGGCTACTTCAACCGTCCCGACCTGACCGAGGAGCGCTTCCTCGCCGATCCGTTCAGTGACGAGCCGGGGGCGCGGATGTATCGCAGCGGCGACCTGGTGCGCTGGAACGCCGACGGCACCTTGGATTACCAGGGGCGCAACGACGACCAGGTGAAGGTTCGCGGTGTGCGGGTGGAGTTGGGTGAGATCGAAGCGGCGCTGAAGGCCCAACCGGGCGTTACCGATGCCGTGGTGCTGGTGCGCAACGAACGCCTGCTGGCCTGGTTCACCGAGGTGGCGCCGGTCGATGTCGAGGCTCTGCGGCAAGGACTGCAATCCTGCCTGCCGGCGCACCTGGTGCCACAGGCCTTCACGCGCCTGGATGCCATGCCGCTGACCCCTCACGGCAAGCTCGACCGCAAGGCGCTGCCGGAACCTTTGCTCCAGGCGCAGCAGGCCTATGTCGCGCCAGCGGGCGAAACCGAGGCCGCGATGGCGGCAATCTGGGCCGAGGTGCTGGGCGTTGAGCAGGTGGGGCGGCACGACAACTTCTTCGAACTGGGCGGCCATTCGCTGCTGGCCGTGAGCCTTACCGCGCGCTTGCGGCAGGCGGGCCTGGTAGCCGACGTGCGCACGCTGTTCGGCCAGCCGACCGTGGCGGCGCTGGCGGCCACGCTCGGCCAGAACCGTCGGGTGCAGGTGCCGGCCAATCTGATTCCGGCCGGTTGCATGCAAATTACGTCGGACATGCTGCCGTTGGTGGCGCTGGAACAATCCGATATCGAGCGGATCGTTGCCACGGTGCCGGGTGGCGCGGCCAACGTGCAGGACATCTACCCACTGGCGCCGTTGCAGGAGGGGATTCTCTACCACCACCTCAGTTCGCCGGAGCACGACCCCTACGTGCTGGTCTCGCAAATGGCCTTTGCCAGCCTTGAGCGGCTGAATGCCTTTGCCGAGGCACTGGACAAGGTCATCGCCCGTCACGACGCCTTGCGCACCTCGGTGCTGTGGGACGGCCTGCCGCAGCCGGTGCAGGTGGTCTGGCGCCAGGCCCGGCTTGCGCTGTACGCCGTGGCCGACGCGCAGGCGGTGCCCCATGCCCTGGGGCTGGCACAGGCACCGCTGGTGCGCCTGTACCATTGGCCGGCCCCGCAGGGCCCAGGCCTGCTGGCGACCTTGCAGTTCCACCATATCGTCCTCGACCACACCGCCCTGGAGGTGATCGGCCAGGAACTGGTGAACAACCTGCAAGGCCTGCCGCTGCCGACCGAGCCCGGCGCGCCGTACCGCAACTATGTGGCCCAGGCGCGCCTGGGCATCAGCCAGGCCGAGCACGAGGCGTTCTTCCGTGCGCAACTGGGCGATATCGACGAGCCGACCTTGCCGTTCGGCCTGGGCGATGTGCAGATCGACGGCCAGGCCATCGAAGAGGCGCAGCTGTGGCTGGATGACGCCTTGGCCGCGCGCCTGCGACGCCAGGCCCGCCAGCTGGGCATCAGCGTCGCCAGCCTGTTCCACTTGGCCTATGCACGGCTGCTGGCCGCCGCCAGTGGCCGCGACAGCGTGGTGTTCGGCACCGTGTTGCTGGGGCGCCTGGAAGGCGGTGAAGGTGCCGAGCAGGCGCTGGGCATGTTCATCAACACCTTGCCGTTGCGCCTGGACCTGGCGGGCCTGAGCCTGCACGAAGCGGCCCAGGCCGCCCAGCAGCGCCTGAGCGGCGTGCTGGTGCACGAGCACGCCTCGCTGGCCCTGGCCCAGCGTTGCAGCGGCGTGGCCGCGCCGGCGCCGCTGTTCAGCGCCATGCTCAACTACCGCCACGGCAGCCAGGCGAGCGAGACCAAGCGCCTGGCCCTGCAGGGCATCGAGACGCTGGAGAGCAGCGAGCGCAGCAACTACCCGCTGAGCCTCAGCGTGGACGATATCGGCGGTCGCTTCCGCCTGGTCGCCATGACTCCGGCCGACGTAGGGGCGGCGCGTGTCTGCGGGCAGATGGGGCAGGTGCTGCTCGGCATGGCCGAGGCGCTGGACCAGGCGCAGCGGCTGCCAGTGCTGCAATTGCCGGTGTTGCAGGAGGAGGAGCGCCGTCGGCTGCTGTCCGAGTGCAACCGCACCGAGGTATCCCGTGACGTTGCGCAGACGCTCCATGGCCTGATCGAGGCCCAGGCGCCCGAAGCGATAGCGGTCACGGCCGAGCAAGGTGAGCTCAGCTATCGCCAGCTCAATGAACAAGCCAACCGCCTGGCCCATCACCTGATTGCGCTCGGGGTAAAACCCGATGATCGGGTGGCGATCTGTGTCGAACGAGGCCTGTCGCTGGTGGTTGGTCTGCTGGCCATTCTCAAGGCGGGTGGTGCCTATGTGCCGGTCGATCCGGATTATCCGGCCGAGCGCATCAGCCACATGCTCGGCGACAGCCAGCCACGGGCGGTGCTGGTGCAGGGGGCTACCCGAGCCCTGGTGGTATCGCCGACGACGCTGGTCGACCTGGATCAGCCGACCTGGGCGGCGCTGCCGGCCAGCAACCCGCAGGTGCCTGGCCTGACTTCGGATCACCTGGCCTATGTGATCTACACCTCTGGCTCCACCGGCGTGCCCAAGGGCGTGATGGTCGAGCACCGCAACGTGGTGAACCTGGTGCACTGGAGTGCCGGGTTGTTCCCGGTAGACGGCGCCGTGCTGCACAAGACCCCGGTGAGCTTCGACGCCTCGGTGTGGGAGCTGTTCTGGCCGCTGTGCAGCGGGTTGCGCCTGGTATTGGCGCGCCCGGATGGGCAGCGCGATCCGCAGTACCTGGTCGAGCTGATCGAGCAACAACGGGTCGGTGTGGTGCAGTTTGTGCCGGCGCTGTTGCAGCAGTTCCTTGAGCAGGCGGGCAGCGCCCGTTGCTCCAGCCTCACCGACATTGTCTGCGGTGGCGGCGAACTGACCGAGGCGTTGGCCCGCCAGGTGCGCGAGCGCCTGCCGCAGGTGCGGCTGCACAACGTCTACGGCCCGACCGAGACCACGGTGGATTGCAGTGCCTGGACCCTGGAACCGCAGGATCCGCTGCCGTCCGGTGCGCTGCCGATTGGTCGACCGATCGACAACACCCGCTTGTATGTGCTCGATGCGCATGACCAACCCGTGCCATTCGGTGTGACTGGCCAACTGCACATCGGTGGTGCCGGTGTGACACGCGGTTACCTCGGCTTGCCGGAGCAACAGGCCGAGCGCTTCATTGCCAGCCCGTTCGTCGAAGGCGACCGTCTGTACCGCAGTGGCGACTTGGTGCGTCAGCGCCAGGACGGCGTGTTGGAGTTCCTCGGCCGCACCGACCACCAGATCAAGCTGCGTGGCCTGCGCATCGAACCGGGTGAGATCGAGACCTGCCTGAACCGGATCGCGGGTGTACGCGAAGCGCTGGTGCTGGTGCACGAGCACCCGCACAGCGGCCCGCGCCTGGTGGCGTACCACACCGGCGAGCCACAGGCCGCCGATCACCTGCGGGCTGTTTTGCTGGCGCAGTTGCCGGAATACATGGTGCCGGCGCTGTTCATTCACCTCGACGCGATGCCGTTGACCCCCAACGGTAAGCCTGATCGCAAGGCGCTGCCGGTGCCGGACGTGCAAGGGCGCGAGTACGAAGCACCGCAGGGCGAGACCGAGCGCTTGCTGGCCGATATCTGGGCGCAGTTGCTGGGTGTCGAGCAAGTAGGCCGGCACGACAACTTCTTCGAACTGGGTGGCCACTCGCTGCTGGCCGTGAGCCTGACCGCGCGCCTGCGCCAGGCCGGCCTGCAAGCCGACGTGCGCACGCTGTTCGGCCAGCCGACGGTGGCGGCGCTGGCGGCCACCCTGGGCCACAGCCGCCAGGTGCAGGTGCCAGCGAATCTGATCCCGGCCGATTGCACCTACATCACGCCGGATATGCTGCCCCTGGTGGTGCTGGATCAGGCCGCCATCGAGCGTATCGTCGCCACAGTGCCGGGTGGCGCGGCCAACGTGCAGGATATCTACCCGCTGGCGCCGTTGCAGGAGGGCATTCTCTACCACCACCTCAGCGCGCCGGAGCACGACCCCTATGTGCTCGGCTCGCGCATGGCCTTTGCCAGCCGCGAGCGGCTGGAGGCCTTCGTCGATGCCCTGAACAAGGTCATCGGCCGGCATGACGTGCTGCGCACCTCGGTACTCTGGGAAGGGCTGCCGCAAGCGGTGCAGGTAGTCTGGCGGCGCACGGCGCTGGCGGTGCTCGAGGTGGCCGACGAGGCGCAAGTGGCGCATGGCTTACCGCTGGCGCAGGCGCCACTGGTGCGCCTGTACCACTGGCAAGACCCGAACGGGCCCGGCCTGCTGGCGGCTCTGCGGTTGCACCATATCGTCCTCGACCATGTGGCGATGGAGGTGATCGGTCGTGAGCTGGCGGGCTACCTGCAAGGGGCGCCGGTACCGGCTGAACCCGGCGTGCCGTACCGCAACTATGTAGCCCAGGCCCGCCTGGGTGTCAGCCAGGCCGAGCACGAGGCGTTCTTCCGTGCGCAACTGGGCGATATCGATGAGCCGACCTTGCCGTATGGCCTGGTTGACGTGCAGGTGGATGTGCAAAGCATCGAAGAGGCGCAGCTGTGGCTCGACGACACCTTGGCCGCGTGCCTGCACCAGCAGGCCCGGCGCCTGGGCATCAGCGTCGCCAGCCTGTTCCACCTGGCCTATGCACGCCTGCTGGCCGCCGCCAGCGGCCGTGACAGCGTGGTGTTCGGCACCGTGCTGCTGGGCCGTCTTGAAGGTGGCGAGGGGGCCGAGCAGGCCCTGGGCATGTTCATCAACACCTTGCCCCTGCGCCTGGACCTGACGGGCATGAGCTTGCGCGAGGCGGCGCAGGCCACCCAGCAACGCCTGAGCGGGTTGCTGGCCCACGAGCATGCCTCGCTGGCGTTGGCCCAGCGTTGCAGTGGCGTGGCCGCGCCGACGCCGTTGTTCAGCGCCATGCTCAACTACCGCCACGGCAGCCAGGCCAGCGAGGCCCAGCGCCAGGCCGCGCAAGGCATCGAGACGCTGGAGAGCAAGGAGCGTAGCAACTACCCGCTGGGGGTGAACGTGGACAGCATCGGCGAGCGCTTCCGCCTGGTGGCCATGACCTCGAACGAGGTGGGCGCGGCGCGGATCTGCGAGCAGTTGAGCCAGGTGCTGCAGCGTATGGCCCAGGCGTTGGACGAGCAGCCGGAGCAGCCATTGCTGCAACTGCCGGTGCTGGCCCCGGCCGAGCGCTTGCAAGTGCTGCAAGGCTTCAATGACACGCGGGTGGACTACAACCTGGAGCAAACCCTGCACGGGCTGATCGAAGCCCAGGTGCGCCGGACTCCGGACGCGGTGGCGGTGAAGGCCGAGGAGGGCGCGCTGACTTATCGCCAGCTCGACGAGCAGGCCAACCGCCTGGCCCATCACCTGCTCGCCCTGGGGGTGAAACCCGACGACCGCGTGGCGATCTGCGTCGAACGCGGCCTGGCGATGGTGGTCGGCCTGCTGGCCATCCTCAAGGCCGGCGGCGCCTATGTGCCGGTGGACCCGGAGTACCCGGCCGAACGCATCCGCCACATGCTCAGTGACAGCGCCCCGGTGGCGGTGCTGGTGCACGCGGCCACGCGCCACGTGCCCGAGGCCGCCACGGTGCCGCTGATCGACCTCGACCAACCGAGCTGGCTGGCGCAACCGACGCAGGCCCCGGTGCTGGCCGGGCTGACCCCGCGCCACCTGGCCTATGTGATCTACACCTCCGGCTCCACCGGCCTGCCCAAGGGCGTGATGAACGAGCACGCCGGGGTGGTCAACCGCCTGCTGTGGATGCAGGACGCCTATCCGTTGGGCCTGGACGACGTGGTGCTGCAGAAGACCCCGTTCAGCTTCGACGTGTCGGTGTGGGAATTCCTCTGGCCGTTGCAGACCGGCGCGCGCCTGGTCATGGCCCGGCCCGGTGGCCACCGCGACCCGGAATACCTGCGCGAGGTGATTCGCGCCGAGCAGGTCAGCACCTTGCACTTCGTGCCCTCGATGCTGGATGTATTCCTCGCCCATGGCGCGGTCCAGGCCGACCGCCTCAAGCGCGTGCTGTGCAGCGGCGAAGCCTTGCCCGGCGCGCTGGTGCGGCGCTTCCAGGCGCAACTGCCGACGGTCGAGCTGCACAACCTGTACGGCCCGACCGAGGCGGCGGTGGACGTCAGTGCCTGGCACTGCACGACGGCGCCGGATAACACGCCGATCGGCAAGCCGATCGCCAACACCACGCTGTACGTGCTGGACGGCCACGGCCAGCCGGTGCCGCAAGGGGTGGCGGGCGAGCTGTACATCGGCGGGGCGCAGGTGGCCCGCGGTTACCTGAACCGAGCCGAACTGACCGCCGAACGCTTCCTCGACGACCCGTTCGGCACCCGCCCGGGCGGGCGGCTGTACCGCACCGGCGACCTGGCGCGGCACCTGGCCGACGGCAACCTGGAGTACCTGGGGCGCAACGACGACCAGGTCAAGCTGCGTGGCCTGCGCATCGAGCTGGGCGAAATCCAGGCCTGCCTGACGCGCATCGAGGGGGTCAAGGAGGCGGTGGTGCTGGCCCGCGAGCAGCGCCTGGTGGCGTACTGCACCGGCACCCCGCACGCCACAGAGGTCCTGCGCGCGGCGCTGCTGGAGCGGCTGCCGGAGTTCATGGTGCCGGCGCAGTTCATCCACCTGGAGGCGCTGCCGCTGAGCCCCAACGGCAAGCTCGACCGCAAGGCGCTGCCAGTGCCGGAGATGATGCAGAGCCGGGCCTACGAGGCGCCCGAAGGCGCGACCGAGGAACTGTTGGCTGATCTCTGGGCCGAGTTGCTGGGGGTGGAGCGGGTAGGGCGGCACGACAACTTCTTCGAACTGGGTGGCCACTCGCTGCTGGCCGTGACCCTGATCTCGCGGCTGCGCGAAGCCGGCTTGGAAGCCGACGTGCGCACCCTGTTCGAGCAACCGACGCTGGCAGGCTATGCCGCCATCACAGACAGAATGGAGATCGTCCTGTGAGCATCAACGAACTACTGGCAACACTGACAGCCAACAACGTGCAACTGGCGCTCAAGGATGGCCAGCTGGTGGTCCAGGGTAACCGCCAGGCCCTGACCGACGTGGCATTGGTGGCGCAACTGCGCGAGCACAAGCCGGCGCTGCTGGCGATGCTCGAACGTGGTGAGTACGTGGCCACCCGCCAGGGCGCGGTCGAGGTGCCGGAAAACCGCATCCTGCCTGGCTGTACGCGAATCACCCCGGCCATGCTCAGCCTGGTCGAGCTCGACCAGGCGAACATCGATCGCCTGGTGGCCGCCATCCCTGGTGGCGCCGCCAACGTACAGGACATCTACCCACTGGCGCCCCTGCAACAAGGCATGCTGTTCCACCACGCCAGTGCCGGCGAGCATGACCCCTACGTGATGCAGGCGCCCTTCGTGTTTGCCAGCCGCGAGCGCGTGGCAGCCTTTACCCAGGCCTTGCAAGGGGTGATCGAGCGTCACGACATATTGCGCACCTCGGTGCACTGGAAGGGCTTCGACCAGCCGTTGCAGGTGGTGTGGCGCAAGGCCGAGCTGCGGGTGACGCAACTGGCCGAAGGCGAGGCGCCCGAGGCCGGTTTCGACTTGACCCAGGCGCCGCTGATCCGCCTGCAATGCCAGCCTGAGGAGGCGGATGGTCGGGTGCGGGCGACCTTGCAGTTCCACCATGTCGCCCTGGACCACAGCGCCCTGGATGTGGTGCGCCACGAGATGCTCGCTTTCCTGTTAGGCCAGCCGCAACAGCTGGGTCGCCCGGTGCCGTTCCGCAACCATGTGGCCCAGGCGCTGCTGGGCGTGAGCGAAGCCGAGCACGAAGTGTTCTTCCGCGACATGCTCGGCATGATCGACGAGGCGACCCTGGCCTATGGCCTGGGCGATGTGCAGGGTGATGGCGCGGTGCTGGACGAACAGCGCCTGGCCCTCGACCCGACCCTGTGCCAAGGCCTGCGCAACCAGGCGCGGGCCCAGGGGGTGAGTGTCGCCAGCCTGTTCCACCTGGCCTGGGCGCGGGTGCTGGGCATGCTGACCGGGCGTGACCAGGTGGTGTTCGGCACGGTGCTGATGGGCCGCCTGGTCGGTGCCGAAGCCGCCGACCGGGCCCTGGGTATCTTCATCAATACCTTGCCGTTCAGTGTGGCGCTGGTGGGCAGCGACCTGCCCACGGCGGTCAAGGCCACCCACCAGCGCCTGAGCACCCTGATGCGCCATGAGCACGCACCGCTGGCCCTGGCCCAGCGCTGCAGTGGCGTGGCGGCGCCGACGCCGTTATTCAACACCTTGCTCAACTACCGGCACAGTGGCCATGGGGGCAGTGAGGCGGTGTTGCGTACCGGCTGGGCCGGTATCGAGATCGTGCACTCCGTCGAGGCCACCAATTACCCGCTGGTGGTCAGCGTCGATGACCTGGGCAGTGGCTTCTCCCTGACCGTGCAGGCCGTGCCGGGCGTGGACGGGCGTCTGGTTTGCCAGCTGTTGCAGGTTGTCCTGGCACACCTGGCCGAGGCGCTGGAGCACGCGCCAGCGACACCGCTGCACAGCCTGGTCGCGCTGCCGGCGAACGAGCGCGAGCGAGTGCTGCGGCTGTTCAACGACACCCCGCGCGATTACCCACGCGACAGGGCCGTGCATACCGTATTCGAGACGCACGCCAGCCTGAACCCTGAGGCGCTGGCAGTCATCCATGGCGAGCGCCACTGGAGCTATCGCGCGCTTGACCAGCACGCCAATCGACTGGCGGGCTATCTGCTGGAGCTGGGCGTGCAGGCTGGTGATCGGGTGGCCTTGCTGCTGCCCCGTTGCTTCGACCTGCTGGCGGCCCAGTTGGCCGTGAGCAAATGCGCGGCGGTGTTCGTGCCGCTGGACGGCAATGCGCCGGTCGAACGCCAGGCGTTCATGGTCGCGGACAGCCAGGCCGTGGTGTTGCTGACCCACAGTGACCAGCCAGATGTGGAGGGCGCACGTAGGATCGCGCTGGACCGGCTCGACCTCGGCCGCTACGCCAGCGAGCCCCTGAACCTGGCGGTGGACGCCGGCAACGCCGCGTACATCATGTACACCTCCGGCTCCACCGGCATGCCGAAAGGGGTGCAGGTGCCGCACCGGGCCATCGTGCGCCTGGCCATCAATAACGGCTTTGCCGATTTCAACAGCCAGGACCGGGTGGCGTTCGCCTCCAACCCGGCGTTCGACGCCAGTACCCTGGAAGTCTGGGCGCCGCTGCTCAATGGCGGCGCGGTGGTGGTGATCGACCAGGACCAGGTGCTGTCGCGCCAGGCCCTCCGAGACGCACTGCTGGCCCAGGGCGTGACCGTGCTGTGGCTGACGGCCGGGCTGTTCCACCAGTTCGCCGATGACCTGCTGCCGGCGTTCCGCAGGCTGCGCTACCTGATGGTCGGCGGTGATGTGCTGGACCCGGCAGTCATCGCCCGCGTGCTGCGTGACGGCGCGCCGCAACACCTGCTCAACGGTTACGGCCCGACCGAAGCCACCACGTTCAGCACCACCCACGAAATCGTCAGCGTGGGAGAGGGCAGCATCCCCATCGGCAAGCCGATCGGCAACGCCCGTTGCTATGTGCTCGATGCCCGTCGGCAGTTGCTGCCGGTGGGCGCGGTGGGCGAGCTGTACATTGCCGGTGACGGCGTGGCCCTGGGCTACCTGGGCCAGCCCGAGCTGACCGCCGAGCGTTTCCTGGCCGACCCGTTCCACGGCGGGACCATGTACCGCAGCGGTGACCTGGCCTGCTGGCAGGCGGACGGCACCCTGCGCTACCTGGGGCGCGCCGACCAGCAGGTCAAGCTGCGTGGTTTCCGTATCGAGCTGGGCGAGATCGAGGCGTGTTTGGCGGCGTGCACAGGTGTGCGCGACGTGGCCGTGGTGCTGCGCGAGGACGCCCCGGGCGACAAGCGCCTGGTGGCTTATTTCACCGGCCATGAAGCAATCGCCGAGTTGCACCAGCAACTGCAAGGCCAATTGCCGGACTACATGCTGCCGTCGGCCTATGTGCAACTGGAGGCTCTGCCACTGACCGCCAACGGCAAGCTCGACCGCCGCGCATTGCCGCAGCCGGGCAACGAAGACGTGATCCGCCGAGGCTTCGAGGCACCCCAGGGTGAGGTGGAAACCGCCCTGGCGGCGATCTGGGCCGAGTTGCTCAAGGTCGAGCGGGTCGGCCGCCACGACCACTTCTTCGAAATGGGCGGCCACTCATTGCTGGCCATGCGCCTGGTGTCCCAGGTGCGCCAGCGCCTTGGCGTGGAACTGGCCCTGGCCGACCTGTTCGCCAATGCCGAACTGGCCGCACTGGCCCAGGTGCTGGCCAATGCAAGTGCCAGCGACCTCCCAGCGATCGTGGCGATCGATCGCGAGCAGGCCCTGCCGTTGTCGTTCGCCCAGCAGCGCCTGTGGTTCCTGGCCCAGCTGGAAGGCGGCAACCAGGCCTACAACATGCCGCTGGCCCTGGGCCTGCGAGGTGCCTTGGATGCTACGGCGCTGGAGCGTGCCTTGCTACGTATCGTCGAGCGCCACGAAACCTTGCGCAGCCGCTTCGTGCCCTGTGGCGACAGCGCCGCAGTGCGCGTCGATGCGACCCCGCAACCGGGCTGGTTGCGCCGCGAGGCACTGGCACACAAAGACCTGCCCGCGCGCCTGCGCAACGAGGCCGTCGCGCCGTTCGATCTGGTCGCCGGGCCATTGCTGCGCGCCAGCTTGTTGCAGCTGGGCGAGCAGCACCATGTGCTGGCCCTGACCGTGCACCATGCCATTGCTGATGGTTGGTCCCTGGGTGTGCTGACTCGCGAGCTCGGCGTGTTGTACCCGGCCCTGTGCCAGGGCCAGGAAGACCCGCTGCCACCCTTGGCGATTCAGTACGGCGACTACGCTGTGTGGCAACGCCGCTGGCTGGCGGGCGAGCAACTGCAGCGCCAGGCCGACTACTGGCGTGAAACCCTGGACGGTGCGCCGACCCTGCTTAGCCTGCCCAGCGACCGGCCGCGCCCGGCGCGCCAGGACTTCAGCGGCGCCAGCCTGGTGCTGCGCCTGGACGAGCAGTTGGCGGCCGGCCTGCGGGCCCTGGCCCAACGTCACCAGGTGACCCTGTACACGGTGCTGATGAGTGCCTGGGCCACGACCCTGTCCCGCCTGGCCGGCCAGGCCGAGGTGGTGGTGGGCTGCCCGGTGGCCGGGCGTGGCCGCACCGAACTGGAGCCCCTGGTGGGGCTGTTCGTCAACACCTTGGCAATACGCATCGACCTGGCGTGCGCGCCGTGCGCCGCAGCCTTGCTGGCCCAGGTGCAGCAGCGCCTGCTCCAGGCCCAGGCGCACCAGGACTTGCCGTTCGAGCAGGTGGTGGAGATCGTGCGCCCGGCACGTAGCCTCAGCCACACGCCGCTGTTCCAGACCACCCTCAACTGGCTGGCCAGCGATGGCGCCGTCCTGCAGTTGGCAGGGCTGCAGTTGGAGGCGGTGGCGCAGGGCATCCAGGTGGCCAAGTTCGACCTGTCGCTGAACATGGGCGAGCAGGGCGAGGCGCTGGTCGGCAGCCTGGAGTACGCCACCGCGCTGTTCGACCAGGCCAGCGTGCAGCGCTTTGCCGGCTACTTCGAAACGCTGCTGCAGGCCATGGTGGACAATGACCGGCAAGCGCTGGCCGAAGTCGCGCTGGTCGGTGACGCGGAGCGCAAGCGCCTGCTGCATGGTTTCAACAACACGACACGGGCCTTCCCCCGTGGCCAGACCCTGCCGGGGCTGTTCGAGGCCCAGGTGGCCCAGGCGCCGCAAGCCCTGGCGGCCAAGGCCGGCGAGCAAACCCTGAGCTATGGCGAACTGAACCGCCAGGCCAATGCCCTGGCCCATCGCCTGATCGAGCTGGGCGTACGCCCCGACGACCGCGTGGCGGTGGTGGCACGGCGCGGGCTGGACACCTTGGTCGCCTTGCTGGCGGTGCTCAAGGCCGGTGCCGGCTACGTGCCGGTGGATCCCGCCCATCCCGACTCGCGCGTGCGTTACCTGTTGAGCGACAGCGCGCCGGTGGCGGTGCTGGCCCAGCGGGTGCTGTTCGAGCGTCTTGAAGGTCTGCAGGTGCCTTTACTGGCCCTCGACCAGCCCGACTGGCCGGCGCGCCCCGACAACCCCGTGGTCGCGGGCCTGGCCCCCGCTCACCTGGCCTATGTGATCTACACCTCCGGCTCCACCGGCGAGCCCAAGGGGGTGATGGTCGAACACCGGGCCCTGGCCAACCTCATCCACTGGCACCGCAAGGCCTTCGAGCTGAGGGCCGGGGACCACACCGCCAGCGTTGCCGGCTTTGGCTTCGACGCCATGGCCTGGGAGGTCTGGCCGGCCCTGTGCGCCGGCGCGGTGCTGCATTTGCCCCCAGAGCCGCTGGGCAACGAGCAGCTCGACGCGCTGCTGGCCTGGTGGCTGGCGCAGCCGCTGAAGGTGGCCTTCCTGCCCACCCCGGTGGCCGAGTACGCCTTCAGCCAAGGGCTGCGCCATCCGACCTTGCGCGTGTTGCTGATCGGCGGCGATCGCCTGCGCCAGTTCAACAGCGATCCGGGCTGCGTGGTGGTGAACAACTACGGCCCCACCGAAACCACTGTGGTCGCCACGTCCGGGCTGGTACTGCCGGGCGGCGCGCTGGATATCGGCCGGCCGATCGCCAATGCCCGCGCCTATCTGCTGGACGAGGCCCTGCAACTGGTGCCATCCGGTGCGGCGGGCGAGCTTTATGTGGGCGGTGCGGGCGTGGCGCGGGGTTACCTCAACCGCCCTGACCTGACCGAGGCCCGCTTCCTCTCAGACCCGTTCAGCGAAACACCGGGGGCGCGGATGTACCGCACCGGTGACCTGGCGCGTTGGAACACCGACGGCACCTTGGAGTACCTGGGGCGCAACGATGACCAGGTGAAGGTGCGCGGCCTGCGCATCGAACTCGGTGAAATCGAAGCCCAATTGCTGCAAGTGCCCGGTATCGAAGAGGCCTTGGTACTGGCCCGCGAGGAGCAAGCGGGCCAGCCACGGCTGGTGGCCTGGTTCATCGCCCGGGACGAGGCGCCGACGCCCGCCGAGTTGCGCGCGCTGTTGCAGCAGCGCCTGCCAGCCTACATGGTGCCGGTGGCGCTGGTGCGGCTCGCGGCGTGGCCATTGACCGCCAACGGCAAGGTCGACCGCCGCGCGCTGCCGGCGCCCGAGCGCGAGGCGCTGGCCGAGCAGGTTTACCAAGCGGCCGAAGGTGAACTGGAAATTGCCCTGGCCCAGCTCTGGAGCGAGCTGCTGCAGGTCGAGCGGGTCGGGCGCCAGGACCGCTTCTTCGCGCTGGGCGGCCACTCGCTGCTGGCCATGCGCATGGTCGGCCAGTTGCGCCAGCGCCTGGGCCTGGAGCTGGCGTTGGGCACGTTGTTCGCCGATGACCGCCTGCAGGCCGTCGCGGCGGCATTGGCGGGCAACCAGGGGCGGGCGTTGCCGTTGCTGGAAGCGGCGGCGCGGGGCCAGTCGCAGCCACTGTCGTTTGCTCAGCAGCGCCTGTGGTTCCTGGCGCAGATGGGCGATGCCAGCGCCGCCTACCATATTCCGCTGGGCCTGGAGCTGCGTGGGCCGCTGGAGCGCACGGCGCTGGAGCGCGCCCTGGCGCGCATCGTCGAACGCCATGAGAGCCTGCGCAGCCAGTTCAACCAGGAGGGCGCCGAAGCGCGGGTGCGGGTGGTGCCCGGGCACGGCGGCTTCGCCCTGGCCTGGCACGACTTGCGCGGGCAGCCGCAGCTGTTGCGAACGCTGGCCCAGGAGGAGGCATCGCTGCCGTTCGACCTGGCGCATCAGTTACCTATCCGTGGCCGCTTGCTGTGCCTGGCGCCGGACCACCACGTGCTGCTGCTCACCCTGCACCATATCGTCGCCGACGGCTGGTCGGTGGGCGTGCTCACCCAGGAACTGGCGGCCTTGTACCCGGCATTCGCCGCCGGTGGCGAGGACCCGCTGGTACCCCTGGCGATCCAGTACGGCGACTACGCCATCTGGCAACGCCGCTGGCTGACGGGGGACGAGTTGCAGCGCCAGGGCGACTACTGGCGCCAGGCGCTGGCCGGTGCGCCGGTGTTGCTGGCCCTGCCCAGCGATCGGCCGCGTCCGCCGCACCAGGACTACACCGGCGAGCGTGTCGACCTGAGCCTGGACCCACGCCTGAGCACCGAGCTCAAGGCGCTCTGCCAGCACCACGGGATCACGCCGTTCATGCTGTTCACCGCCGCCTGGGCGGTGCTGCTGGCGCGTCTGTCGGGGCAGGCCGAGGTGGTAATCGGTACGCCGGTGGCCAACCGTCGGCAAACCGCGGTCGAGGGGCTTATCGGGTTGTTCGTCAACTCCCTGGCCTTGCGCATCGACACCTCGGGGGCGCCGGACCTGGGCACCTTGCTCGCCCGGGTCAAGGCGGTGGTGATCGCCGCCCAGGACCATCAGGATGTGCCGTTCGAGCAAGTGGTGGAGCTGCTGCGCCCACCGCGCAGCCTGTCCCACACGCCGCTGTACCAAGCCGCGCTGGACTGGGACGGCACCGTTGGCCAGCCGCCGCTGCACCTTGAGGGGTTGTCGCTTTCGCTGCTGGAAGCCGAGGCTCGCGTAGCGAAGTTCGACCTCAGCCTGAGCATGGGCGAAAGTACCGACGGTTTCGTCGGCGCGCTGGTCTACGCGACGGCGCTGTTCGACCACGAGACGGTGCAGCGCTATGCCCGATATCTGGAGCAACTGTTGTGGAGCTTCATCGCTTCGGGTGAAGTGATCCCGTCCGAGTCGGTATTGCTGGGTGCTGCGGAACGCCGGCAACTGCTGGTGGACTTTAACGACACGCGGGTGGACTACGACCTGGAGCAAACCCTGCACGGGCTGATCGAAGCCCAGGTGCGCCGGACTCCGGACGCGGTGGCGGTGAAGGCCGAGGAGGGCGCGCTGACTTATCGCCAGCTCGACGAGCAGGCCAACCGCCTGGCCCATCACCTGCTCGCCCTGGGGGTAAAACCCGACGACCGCGTGGCGATCTGCGTCGAACGCAGCCTGGCGATGGTGGTCGGCCTGCTGGCCATCCTCAAGGCCGGCGGCGCCTATGTGCCGGTGGACCCGGAGTACCCGGCCGAACGCATTCGCCACATGCTCAGTGACAGCGCCCCGGTGGCGGTGCTGGTGCACGCGGCCACGCGCCACGTGCCCGAGGCCGCCACGGTGCCGCTGATCGACCTCGACCAACCGAGCTGGCTGGCGCAACCGACGCAGGCCCCGGTGCTGGCCGGGCTGACCCCGCGCCACCTGGCCTATGTGATCTACACCTCCGGCTCCACCGGCCTGCCCAAGGGCGTGATGAACGAGCACGCCGGGGTGGTCAACCGCCTGCTGTGGATGCAGGACGCCTATCCGCTGGGCCTGGACGACGTGGTGCTGCAGAAGACCCCGTTCAGCTTCGACGTGTCGGTGTGGGAATTCCTCTGGCCGTTGCAGACCGGCGCGCGCCTGGTCATGGCCCGGCCCGGTGGCCACCGCGACCCGGAATACCTGCGCGAGGTGATTCGCGCCGAGCAGGTCAGCACCTTGCACTTCGTGCCCTCGATGCTGGATGTATTCCTCGCCCATGGCGCGGTCCAGGCCGACCGCCTCAAGCGCGTGCTGTGCAGCGGCGAAGCCTTGCCCGGCGCGCTGGTGCGGCGCTTCCAGGCGCAACTGCCGACGGTCGAGCTGCACAACCTGTACGGCCCGACCGAGGCGGCGGTGGACGTCAGTGCCTGGCACTGCACGACGGCGCCGGATAACACGCCGATCGGCAAGCCAATCGCCAACACCACGCTGTACGTGCTGGACGGCCACGGCCAGCCGGTGCCGCAAGGGGTGGCGGGCGAGCTGTACATCGGCGGGGTGCAGGTGGCCCGCGGTTACCTGAACCGAGCCGAACTGACCGCCGAACGCTTCCTCGACGACCCGTTCGGCACCCGCCCGGGCGGGCGGCTGTACCGCACCGGCGACCTGGCGCGGCACCTGGCCGACGGCAACCTGGAGTACCTGGGGCGCAACGACGACCAGGTCAAGCTGCGTGGCCTGCGCATCGAGCTGGGCGAAATCCAGGCCTGCCTGACGCGCATCGAGGGGGTCAAGGAGGCGGTGGTACTGGCCCGCGAGCAGCGCCTGGTGGCGTACTGCACCGGCACCCCGCACGCCACAGAGGTCCTGCGCGCGGCGCTGCTGGAGCGGCTGCCGGAGTTCATGGTGCCGGCGCAGTTCATCCACCTGGAGGCGCTGCCGCTGAGCCCCAACGGCAAGCTCGACCGCAAGGCGCTGCCAGTGCCGGAGATGATGCAGAGCCGGGCCTACGAGGCGCCCGAAGGCGCGACCGAGGAACTGCTGGCTGATCTCTGGGCCGAGTTGCTGGGGGTGGAGCGGGTAGGGCGGCACGACAACTTCTTCGAGCTGGGTGGCCACTCGCTGCTGGCCGTGACCCTGACCTCGCGTCTGCGTGCGCAAGGCATGACGGTGGATATCCGCGTGCTGTTCGACAAGCCGACCGTAGCGGCCCTGGCCGCCACCCTCGGCCAGGCGTCCGAGACGCAGGTGCCGGCCAATCGCATCGGTGACGACTGCACCCACATCACGCCGGAGCTGCTGACGCTGGTCGCGCTGGAGCAACAGGCTATCGACCGGATCGTCGCCAGCGTGCCGGGGGGCACCGCCAATGTGCAGGACATCTACCCCCTGGGCCCCTTGCAGGCAGGTATTCATTTCCACCACCTGGCCAGCGAGGGGGCCGACCCCTATGTCCAGCAGGTCACTTTCCTGCTGGATGATGCCGAACGCCTGGCGACCTTGCAGCGTGCCTTGGACCAGGTGATCGCGCGCCACGACATCCTGCGCACCTCGCTGTACTGGGAGGGCCTGGCGCAGCCGGTGCAGGTGGTCTGGCGCCGGGCCCCGCTGGAAGTCGTGGCCATCGGCGACGGCGAAACCCCAGCCCTGCGCCTGGACCTGACCCGCGCCCCCCTGCTGCGCCTGGTTCACCACCAGGCCCAGGGCAACGGTGCGATCAAGGCGACCTTGCTGTTCCACCACATGGTCATGGACCACGTCGCCCAAGACGTACTGCGTGCCGAACTGCAAGCCTGCCTGCTCGGTAAAGCACATCAGTTGCCCGCGCCAGTGCCGTACCGCAACTACATCGCCCAGGTGCTGCAAGGCGCGGATGAAGCCCAGCATGAGGCTTACTTCCGTGAACAGCTGGGCGACATCGACGAGCCGACCTTGGCCTACGGCGCCCATCCACACCCACACCAGGACGCCGAGGCCGAGGTCCGGCAAATGCTGGACGATGCGCTGTCACGCCGGCTGCGCGAACAGGCCCGCCAGCTTGGCGTCGGCGCCGCCAGCCTGCTGCACCTGGCCTGGGGGCTGGTACTGGGGCAGCTGTCGGGGCGCGACAGCGTGGTCTTCGGCACGGTGTTGCTGGGCCGGCTGCAGGGTGGCGAAGGGGTGGAGCGGGCGCTGGGGATGTTCATCAACACCTTGCCGCTGCGCCTGGATGTCAGCGGGCTGTCGGTGCGCGAGGCGGTGCTCGACACCCATCGCCGCCTGACCGGGCTATTGGTGCATGAGCATGCCCAGCTCGCCCTGGCCCAGCGTTGCAGTGCACTGCCCCCCGGGGCGCCGCTGTTCGGTGCCTTGCTGAACTATCGCCACAGCGCTGCGGCTGTGCGTGCCGATGCGCAGGCCGCGCAGGCCTGGGCGGGCATCCAGCTGCTGCAAGCCCGTGAAGGCAGTAATTATCCGCTGGTGCTGAGCATCGACGACCTGGGCGAGGCCTTCTGTTTCTCCGCCCAGTGCGCGCCAGGCATCGACGCCGGTCGTTTGTGTGGTTATCTCGAACACGCTGTGCAAGGGCTGCTGCAAGCCCTGGAGTCGGCACCGGAGCAGGGCCTGGAGCGGCTCGGCATCGTCCCGGCCGAGGAGCGCCAGCGCTTGCTGGTCGAGTACAACGCCAGCGACCGCGACTACCCACGCGAAGAGCCGGTGCAGCGCCTGTTCGAACAGCGCGTGGCGCGTCACCCGCTGGCCCCCGCCGCGGTGCACGATGAACGCCAGCTGACCTACGGCGAGCTCAACGAGCAGGCCAACCAGCTGGCCCACTGGCTGATCGGCGAAGGCGTGGCGCCGGGTGACCACGTGGCGGTCCTGCTGCCGCGCTCGCTGCCATTGCTGGTGGCCCAGTTGGCAGTGCTCAAATGCGCCGCGGTGTATGTGCCGCTGGACATCAACGCGCCCACCGAGCGCCAGGCGTTCATGGCGCTCGATTGCCAGGCGGTGGCGCTGCTGACCCTTGGCGGTATTGCCGCGGACCTGGGTGTGCGGCGCGTCGACCTCGATTGCCTGGCGCTCGACGACCAGCCCGGGCACAACCCGGGCCTGGCCGTGGACGCCGCCGACGTGGCCTACGTGATGTACACCTCCGGTTCCACCGGCACGCCGAAAGGGGTGCGTGTCGCGCATCGGGGCATCACCCGCCTGGTACTGAACAACGGCTACGCCGACTTCAATGCCCAGGACCGTATCGCCTTCGCCGCCAACCCGGCGTTCGACGCCGCCACCCTGGATGTCTGGGGCGCGCTGCTCAACGGTGGCCAGGTGCTGGTGATCGATCACCAGACGCTGCTGGAGCCGGCACGCTTCGGCGCCACCTTGCGCGAGGGCGGTGCCAGCGTGCTGTTCGTCACCACCGCACTGTTCAACCAGTACGTGCAACTGATCCCCGAAGCCCTGGCCGGGCTGCGCATCCTGCTGTGCGGCGGCGAGCGTGGCGACCCCGGCGCCTTCCGTTCGTTGCTGGCCCAGGCGCCGAACGTGCGCTTGGTGCATTGCTACGGGCCCACGGAAACCACCACCTTCGCCACCACCCATGAAGTGCGGGCGCTGGCCGAGGATGCCGAGCACGTGCCGATCGGCCGCCCCATTGGCAACACCACGGTCTATGTGCTCGACCACCAGGGCCGGGTGCTGCCCGAAGGGGTGACCGGGGAGCTGTACATCGGCGGCGACGGCGTGGCCCTGGGTTACCTCGAACGCCCGCAACTGACCGCCGAGCGCTTCCTCGACGACCCGTTCAGCGCTGTTCCCGGCGCGCGGATGTACCGTACCGGCGACCTGGCGCGCTGGCGCCCGGACGGCCAGCTGGAGTGCCTGGGGCGTAACGACGACCAGGTCAAGATCCGTGGCTTCCGCATAGAGCTGGGCGAGATCGAGCAGCACCTGGCCCAATGCCCGGGGTTGGATGAAGGGGTGGTGCAGGCCTTGCGCCTGGAACAGGGGCCGCTGCGCCTGGTGGCCTGGTTCACCCGTCACGACCCGGCGCTCGACGGTCTGAAGGTGCGGGCGTTCCTGCGCGAGCGGCTGCCGGAGTACATGCTGCCAGCGGCCTTCGTGGCACTGGAGGCACTGCCGCTGACCAACAACGGCAAGGTCGACCGCAAGGCACTGCCGCTGCCTGGCGCGCAGGACATGCTGGTGGCTGCCTTCGAGGCCCCGGCCAATGCCCTGGAACATACCCTGGCGGCGTTGTGGGCGCAGGTGCTGGAGGTCGAACGGGTCGGTCGGCATGACAACTTCTTCGAGCTGGGTGGGCATTCGCTGCTGGCGATCCGCCTGGTGAGCGAGATGGCGCGTAGCGGGCTGCGCACCACCCTGGCGGAGTTGTTCCAGCATCCGAACATCGCCGCACTGGCCGAGTGCCTGGGCGAGCGTGAGGCGCGGACGGACGACGACAGCCTGGTCACCGTGCGTGCCGAGGGCAGCCTGCCGCCGCTGTTCCTGCTTCACGAGTTCAGCGGCCTGGACCTGTACTTCCCGGTCCTGGGCCGGCATGTGCCGGGTGACTTCCCGATCTACGGGCTACCCGGCGTCCCCGTCGGCCAGCCGCAGTTGTACACCCTGGAATGCCTGGCGGCGCGCCTGGTGCGGCGGATCCGGGCGGTGCAGCCGCATGGCCCGTACCACCTGGCCGGCTGGTCGTTTGGCGGGGTGCTGGCGTACGAGGTGGCCGCCCAGTTGCTGGGGGCGGACGAAGCGGTGGCCTTCGTCGGCCTGATCGACACCTATGTGCCGCGCCTGGTCGACCAGGGCAAGGCGCGCTGGCAAGGTCCGCGGCAGGCCGAGGCGCAATTGCTGCAGCACTGCCGGTTGCACTGGCAGGACCAGGGAGAGGCGGGGGCTGCGCAACGGGCGCAAGTCGAGGCACTGCAAAGCGACGACAGGGCGTTCGATGCGCTGCTCGCCCACTGCCGCGAGCGCCAGTTGCTGGTACCGGGCCTGGCCCAGGCCAGCGATGAGCAACTGCGCCACTTCTTCGAGCGCCATGTCGCCCACGGCCACGCCCTGGCCCATTACCACCTGGCGCCGCTGCCGGTGCCGTTGCACCTGTTCAAGGCCGAGCAGCGCGAGAACAGCGTCGCCTGCGACAGCCCGACCCTGGGCTGGGCCGAAGCGCTTCCGGGGCAGGTGTTGCACTGCCTGACGGTGCCCGGCGACCACCAGAGCTTGATCCAGGCGCCCAACGCGGCGGTGCTCGGCGAGGCCATCGCCCAGGCCATGGCGACCGCGCAAGGCCACGCGTTGCCGGCCCACCAGCCGCTGCTGGCGATCCAGAGCGGCACGCCCGGGCATGTGCCGGTGTTCTGCGTGCCGGGCGCGGGGGACAGCGTCACCAGCTTCATTGGGCTGGCCGAGGCCCTGGGCCAGGATTGGCCGGTGCATGGGCTGCAGGCCAGGGGCCTGGCCGCAGGCGAAGTGCCGCACAGCAGCGTGGAGGCCGCGGCGGATTGCCATGTACGGGCCATCGAAGCGTTCTACCCCCAGGGGCCAGTGAACCTGGTCGGGCATTCGTTTGGCGGCTGGGTTGCGCATGCCATGGCGGCGCGCTTGCAGGCCAAGGGCCGCGAGGTGCGGTCGTTGACCCTGATCGACAGCGAGGCGCCGGGCGGCGGTGGCGGTTGCGGCAAGCCGCACACCTTCACCGAAGCCTTGCAGCGGCTGGTCGAGTCGTTGCAGCTGTCCACCGGCAAGTCGCTGGGCATTGCCGCCGAAGCCTTCGCCGAGGCGGACGACCATGTGCAATTGAACCAATTGCACGGGGCCATGGTGCGGGTCGGGCTGTTGCCGTCGCGCTCCACGCCCCTGGCCCTGGCGGGCGTGGTACGCACCTTCGCCAGTGCGTTGCGCACAGTCTACCGGCCACAGGTGCCTTTCGACGGCCTGGCGCGGCTGGTGCTGGTGACCGACCCGGCCCTGGATGCCGCTGGCAACCAGCGCGAGCAACGGGCCATGGAGGAGGGCTGGCGGCAACTGACGCCAACCCTGGAGGTGTGGCAGGGGCCAGGCAACCACTTCAGCATCCTCAAGGTGCCGGATGTGTTCAGCCTGGCGGCGTGGTGGCATGACGGCCAGGCCTTGGCCTTGAAGACGAGGTTGTCGTGAAGCCAGGCGAAAGATTGTCTGTGGGAGCGGCTTTGTGTCGCGAAAGGGCCGCAGCGCGGCCCCTCTCTGATCAGTAGTGGGAACTCATGGAAAAGTCGAAGTTTCGCAAGGTCACGCTGGGCGCCGCGGCCGCCCTGGTCGCCGGTATCGTGCTGTACGCGGTGCAGGCGCCGGCCAAGCCGCCGCAGTACATCACCGCCACGGTCGAACGGGGCGACATCGAGAACGCGGTATTGGCTACCGGCACCCTGGAGGGAATCCGCCAGGTGGATGTCGGTGCCCAGGTTTCCGGGCAGCTCAAGTCGCTGAAGGTCAAGCTGGGCGACAAAGTCACCGAAGGCCAGTGGCTGGCCGAAATCGACCCGCTGGTGCTGCGCAACACCCTGCGCCAGGCCGAGGTGGACGCAGAGAAGCTACAGGCCGAACGCCGCTCGACCCAGGCCAAGCTCAAGCAGGCCAAGCGGGTCTACGAGCGCTACGAAGTGCTGCAGACGGACGAGTCGATCTCGCGACAGGACTTTGAAAACGCCGAGTCCGAGTACGAGGTGCAGCAGGCCAACCTGCTGTCGCTGGACGCGCAGATCAAGAGCGCCCAGGTGCAGGTCGACACGGCCAGGGTCAACCTGGGCTACACCCGCATCGTCGCGCCGATCAATGGCCATGTGGTGGGGGTCGTCACCCAGGAAGGCCAGACCGTGATCGCCAACCAGCTGGCGCCGATACTGCTCAAGCTCGCCGACCTGGACACCATGACCATCAAGGCGCAGGTGTCCGAGGCCGATGTGATCCACATCAGCCCCGGCCAGCAGGTGTACTTCACCATCCTCGGTGACGACCAGCGTTACTACGCCAAGCTGCGCGGCACCGAGCCTGCGCCGCAGAACTACCTGGAAAGCAGCGACAAGAGCAGCGGCGCGTCCCGCCAGGCCAGCGCGGTGTTCTACAACGCGCTGTTCGAGGTGCCCAACCCCGAGCACCGCCTGCGCATCTCGATGACCGCCCAGGTGCGTATCGTCCTCGACACCGCGCAAGGGGTGCTGACCGTGCCGGTGGCGGCGCTGGGCCCACGCGACAAGGATGGCAGCTTCGCGGTGCGGGTGCTCGACGCCAAGGGCTTCGCCCAGGTGCGCAAGGTGCAGGCCGGGATCAACAACAACGTCAAGGTGCAGGTCAAGGCGGGCCTGGCCGAGGGCGACCGGGTGGTGATCGGCGAGCCGGTGGCAGGCGAGGCGGGGGCATGACCATGGACATGACTGTCGAGTTGTCGCCGCAGCGAACGCGGGCGGTGGCGCAGGGCCAGCCGCTGTTGCGCCTGACGGGCGTGAGCCGGCGGTTCATGGCCGGCGACCGCGAGTTCCTGGCACTCAAGGATATCGACCTGCAGATCCGTGCCGGCGAGTTGGTGGCGATCATCGGCGCCTCGGGCTCGGGCAAGTCGACGCTGATGAACATCCTTGGTTGCCTGGACCACGCCAGCAGCGGCAGCTACCAGGTCAATGGCCAGGAAACCCGCGACCTGGACGACGACGCCCTGGCCGCGCTGCGGCGTGACCACTTCGGTTTCATCTTCCAGCGCTATCACCTGTTGCCGCACCTGGATGCCCTGCGCAACGTGGAGATCCCTGCGGTCTACGCCGGCGTGCCCCAGGCCGGGCGCCACCAACGGGCCCGCGAACTGCTGACGCGGTTGGGCCTGGCCGGGCACCTGGCGAACCGCCCCAGCCAGTTGTCCGGTGGCCAGCAGCAACGGGTGAGCATCTGCCGGGCGCTGATGAACGGCGGCGAGGTGATCCTCGCCGACGAGCCCACCGGGGCCCTGGACACCGCCAGCGGCAAGGAGGTGATGAACATCCTGCTGGAACTGCACGCCGCCGGGCACACGGTGATCCTGGTGACCCACGACCCCAAGGTGGCCGCCCATGCCGAGCGCATCATCGAAGTCAGCGACGGGCAGATCGTCGACGACCGGCGCACGGTGCGCGAGGTGGCGAAGCCGGTTGATGAGGTGCAGCCGGCCGCCGAACGGGCGCCACGGCGGCTGGTGGCCAGCCTCGGGCTGTTCCGCGAGGCCTTCAAGATGGCCTGGATCGCCTTGATTTCGCACCGCATGCGTACCTTGCTGACCATGCTCGGGATCATCATCGGCATCACCTCGGTGGTGTCGATCTCGGCGATCGGCGAGGGCGCCAAGGGCTATGTGCTCAAGGATATCCAGGCGATCGGCAGCAACACCATCGACATCTACTCGGGCAAAAGTTTTGGTGACAGCCGCGCCAAGGCCATCGAAACCCTGTCGCCGGCCGATGTCACCGCGCTCAACGAGCTGTACTACGTCGACAGCGCCACCCCGGTGATCGGCCAGGGTTCGCTGGTGCGCTACCGCAACATCGACGCCGACGTGCAGCTCAACGGGGTCAGCGAGCAGTACTTCCAGGTACGCAACATCCCCCTGGCCGAGGGCATCGTGTTCAGCGCCGACGACGCCCGGCGCCAGGCGCAGGTGGTGGTGATCGACCACAACACCCGCAAGCGCCTGTTCGCGCCCGGGGTCGAGGCGCTGGGGCAGGTGATCCTGGTGGGTAGCCTGCCGTGTACGGTGATCGGCGTGACTGCCGAGAACAAGAACCTGTTCGTCGCCGGCAACTCGCTGAACGTGTGGATGCCCTACGAGACCGCCGCCGGGCGGGTGCTGGGCCAGCGCCACCTGGACAGCATCAGCGTGCGGATCAAGGACGGCCTGCCGAGCAAGCGGGTGGAGGAGGAGGTCAACAAGCTGATGCTGCAGCGCCATGGCACCAAGGACTTCTTCACCAACAACCTCGACAGCATCATGCAGACGGTGCAGAAGACCAGCCGCTCGCTGACCCTGCTGCTGTCACTGATCGCGGTGATCTCGCTGGTGGTGGGGGGCATCGGGGTGATGAACATCATGCTGGTGTCGGTGACCGAGCGTACTCGCGAGATCGGCATCCGCATGGCGGTGGGGGCGCGACAGTCGGATATCCGCCAGCAGTTCCTGGTGGAGGCGGTGATGGTCTGCCTGATCGGCGGGGTGATCGGGATCGGGCTGTCGTACGGGATCGGCTACCTGTTCGCGTTGTTCGTCAAGCAGTGGGAAATGGTGTTCTCGCTGGGGTCGATCGTGACCGCGTTCGTCTGCTCGACACTGATCGGCATCGTGTTCGGTTTCGTGCCGGCGAGGAATGCCGCGCGGTTGGACCCGATCGAGGCCTTGGCGCGGGATTGAGGCCCATTCGCCGGCAAGGCCGGCTCCTACAGGCGCGCAGTCGGCGCTGTACCCGTAGAAGCCGGCTTGCCGGCGAAAGCTTTTCAGCTACAGCTCGGTGTAGATGCAGGCATCAGCCAGCGCCCAGCGCACCTTGACCCGGTCGCCCGGCTGCATGGGCATGCCGGCGGCGGACAACGCCTTGACCGTCAGTTCCGTCCCGCCCTGGGTCACTACATGGCAGGTCTGGCTTTCCCCCAGGAACAGCACCTCGCCGACACGGGCGTCCACCTCGTTCCAGCCGCCAGGCAGCGGCTCGCGTGTCGCTTGCTCAAGTGTCAACGCCACTGCTTTTTCCGGCCGCACCATGACCTGTGCGGCCTGCCCGTTCGCCAACCCCGGTGTCAGACGAATCGCCACTGGTTGCCCCTCGAAACTGCCCGCGCCATTACCACTGGCCGTGATCCGCAGGAAGTTGGAGTTGCCCAGGAACGAGGCGACGAAGGCATTGGGCGGGTTCTGGTAGAGGTCGTAGCCCGTGCCCAGCCCCACGATCCGCCCATGGCTGAAGATGGCGATGCGCTGCGACAGGCGCATCGCTTCCTCCTGGTCGTGGGTCACGTAGACGATGGTGATGCCCAGGCGCCGATGCAGCTGACGCAGCTCGTCTTGCAGGTCCTCGCGCAGCTTCTTGTCCAGCGCCCCGAGCGGTTCGTCCATCAGCAGGATGCGCGGCTCGTACACCAGCGCCCGGGCAATCGCCACGCGCTGCTGCTGGCCACCGGAGAGCTGGGCAGGGCGCCGGTGGGCGAACGGCTCCAGCTGCACCAGCTTGAGCATGGCGTCCACGCGCTTGGCGATCTCGCTCGCGCTGTGCTTGCGGATGGCCAGGGGGAAGGCGATGTTGTCGCGCACGTTCAGGTGCGGGAACAGCGAGTAGCGCTGGAACACCATGCCGATACCGCGCTTGTGCGGCGGCACGTTCACCAGCGACTGGCCCTGGACCAGGATCTCGCCGCTGCTCGGGGTCTCGAACCCGGCCAGCATCGACAGCGTGGTGGACTTGCCCGAGCCGCTGGAGCCGAGGAAGGTGAGGAACTCGCCGTCCTGGATATCCAGGTCGATGTTGTCCACCGCGGCGAAGTCGCCGTAGTGCTTGTTCAGGTTGCGCAGGCTGACCAGGGGCAAGCCGCGCGCATCGTCTTTCATCACTGCACTCATTGTTGTTGTCTCCGGGCGCTCAGGCGCTGACTTCGTTGCGCCGGCGCAGGGCGGCGGCGATGACCATGATCAGTACCGACAGGCCGATCAGCAGCGTCGAGGCGACGGCGATGACCGGGGTCAGGTCCTGGCGCAGGGTGGTCCACATCTTCACGGGCAGGGTTTGCAGTTCGGGGCTGGCCATCATCACGCTGAGCACCACTTCGTCCCAGGACACCAGGAAGGCGAACAGGCCACCGGCGATCATCCCCGGGCGGATGGCCGGGAAGGTCACCTTGATGATCGCCTGCAGGCGCGAGGCACCGCAGATCACCGCGGCGTCCTCGATCGACTGGTCGAACAGCTTGAGCGAGTTGATGATCGAGATGATGGTGAAGGGCAGGGCGACGATCACGTGGCTGACCACGAAGGCGACCAGCGTGCCGGTGTAGCCCAGCTTGAGGAACAGCGCATACACCGCCACGGCGATGATCACCAGCGGCACGATCATCGGCAGGGTGAACAGCCCGTATAGCAGTTCGCGGCCGGGGAAGCGCCCGCGCACCAGGGCGAAGGCGGTGGGCAGGCCCAGGGCCACGGCGGCGAGGGTGGTCAGCACGGCGACCTTGAGGCTGGCCAGGGCGGCGTCCATCCATTCGGGGTTGGAGAAGAACTGGCCGTACCACTTGAGGGTCCAGCCTGGCGGTGGAAACACCAGCCACTGCGAAGAGCCGAACGACAGCAGGACGATGAACAGGATCGGCAGCAACAGGAACGCCGCGATCAGCCCGGTGGTCAGGTACAGGCCCGTGCGCAGCGGGCGGCCCATGGCGTTGGGGGTCAGGAGCATGGCGGCTTACCTCGCGTTGCCGACCGGGGATTCCGGTTGCAGCTTCAGGTAGAAGTAGAAGAGCACCAGGGTGATCAACACCAGCAACGCGGCGGCGGCGCTGGCCAGGCCCCAGTTGAGGAACGACTGCACCTGCTGGACGATGAACTCCGGCAGCATCATGTTCTGCGCACCACCGAGCAGCGCCGGGGTCACGTAGTACCCCAGCGACATGACGAACACCATCAGCGCCCCGGAGAACAGGCCCGAGCGGCACAGCGGGATGAACACCTTCCAGAAGTTGGTCCAGGGGCTGGCGCCGCAGATGGCGCCAGCCTGCAGCACCATCGGGTCGATGGCCTGCATGGTCGCCTGCAGCGGCAGGACGATGAACGGCACCATGATGTAGCTCATGCCGATCACCACGCCGGTGAGGTTGTGCACCATCTCCAGCGGCGCGTCGACGATGCCCAGTGCCATCAGCGCCTTGTTGATCACCCCCGACGCCTGCAGCAGCACCAGCCAGGAATAGGTGCGCGCCAGCAGGCTGGTCCACATCGACAGCAGCACGATATTCAGCAGCCAGCGGCCCCAGCCCCGTGGCACCAGGGTGATTGCCCAGGCCAGCGGGAAACCCAGCAGCACGCTGATCAGGGTGACCAGGCCGGCCACCGAGAAGGTGTTGAACAGCACCCGGGCATAGGCCGAGTTGGCGAACAGCTGTTCGTAGTTGCCCAGGCCCGGCACGGGCTCCAGTACCCCGCGCAGCAGCAAGCCGATCAGCGGCGCGAAGAAGAACAGCCCCAGGAACAGCAGCGCTGGCAGCAGGTTGCGGCTGCCGCGCCAGCGCTGGGCCAGGGGTTGGCGGCGCGGGGCCGCCGTGGGTGCGCCGGTGCCGCTGGGGGCACCTTGCGCACTGTGCAGGGCGTTGATGGCGACTTTCATTTGACCAACCACTCATTCCAGCGGGCGGCGATGGCCTGGCCGTTCTTCGCCCAGTAAGCGAAGTCCAGGGTCACCTGGTCCGGGGCATGGGCGGTGGGCAGGTCGGGGGCCAGCTTCGGGTCCAGCTGGCTGACGCTGTCGAGGTTGACCGGGGCGTAGGCGGTGAGGTTGGCGAAGTCGGCCTGGCCCTTGGCGCTGCTGGCGTTGGCCAGGAACTTCATGGCCGCGTCCTTGTTTTTCGCGCCCTTGGGGATGATCAGGAAATCGGCCATGACCAGGTTCTGCTTCCAGCTCACCCCGACCGGCGCGCCGTCCTGTTGCAGGGCATGCACGCGGCCGTTCCAGAACTGACCCAGCGAAGCCTCACCCGAGGCCAGCAACTGTTGCGACTGAGCGCCGCCGCCCCACCAGACGATATCTTTCTTGATGGTGTCGAGTTTCTTGAAGGCGCGGTCCAGGTCCAGTGGGTAGAGCTTGTCGGCCGGGACGCCATCGGCCAGTAGAGCGAGTTCCAGCACGCCGGGGCTCGGCCATTTGTACAGGGCGCGTTTGCCGGGGTAGGTCTTGGTGTCGAACAGCGCGGTCCAGTCCACCGGCTTGTTGGTGCCGAGCTTACCTTCGTTGTAACCGAGCACGAAGGAGAAGAAGAACGAGCCGACACCGTGGTCGGAGACGAAGCGCGGGTCGATGCGCTCGCGCTGGATGGCGCTGAAGTCGAGGGGTTCGAGCAGGCCTTCGCTGGCGGCGCGCAGGGCGAAGTCGGCTTCCACGTCGACCACATCCCATTGCACGTTGCCGCTTTCGACCATGGCCTTGAGCTTGCCGTAGTCGGTGGGGCCATCCTGCACGACCTTGATGTTGCTGGCCTTGGAGAAGGGCTCGGCCCATGCCTGTTTCTGCGCGTCCTGGGTGGTGCCGCCCCAGCTGACGAAGTTCAGGCTGTCGGCCGCCTGGGTGGCCTGGCAGGCCAAGGTCAGCAGGCTGGCAGCCAGCACTGCGGTGACTCGTTTGCTCAACAGCATGGTTACGCCCTCGTTGCTTTTGTTATTCGAGGCGGGCTTCTGGCGCCCGCCAAATGTGTTCGGGGAGCAGCTACAAACGGGTGATGCGTGGCCGTTTCTGAAGTGTAGGTGTGGCCGGCAGTCTTTAAGGTCTACGGGATATCATATTATGGTATTCCAAACTTTTCGCAAGAGGACGGCGCGACCGGCCATCAGCGGATTACCCACGGATGGCGGAGAACCCTTCTAGGGGGGCGGCGTTGGCGTTGCAGCGCCGCTGAGGCCGAGCGCCGCCTGCGCGGCGCATCGCGGATAAATCCGCTCCTACAGGGCGGTAGCGCCAATCGATAGATCGCGTCATACCAACAAGGCGGACAACCATGGCCTGCCAGGCATAGGCACGTTGCAACGAATGTAGGAGCGGATTTATCCGCGATGCGCCGCGCGGGCGGCGCTCGATCTCAAGAGCACTGCCAGGCCATCGCCAGGCATGTGGCCGCCGCCACTCGAACCATTGCCTTGCGCCCAAGGGCCTGTCGTATTCACTGACCTGTCCCGCGACTCGATCGCAGAAACTTCCTCTCTGGATGTAGGAAGCGTCTCTTCCGCTACCGCCCAGCCAACGCACGCAAATTCACCTGCTAGGTTCCCGAGCTTCCCCAAGCAAAAGGAACCTGCACATGAATCGCGCCAATATTGATGGCAAAGGCCAGGCAGTCGATGGCGACGTCACCACGACGGGGGCAGTCTGCATTGCCAGTGGTAGTAGTTACATCTATGACGGGCGCAAGGTCCTCCGGGTTGGGGATGTGACCACACGATGCCCGCGGTGTGGCAAAGCAGGCGTAGTCGTCGAGGGTGTCCCTTGGTTCACTTCCGACGGCCAGGCAGTGGTGATGGATGGCGCGCAGGTGACCTGTGGCTGTCCGAGTGGTAGCAACAGGGTGATGGCACCATTGCACGACAACGCTTTGCACAACCGAACGCCTGGTGTTGCAACCCCCGTTGCCCGGCCGGCACCCGCTGCCGAAAACGCCCAGGCATTTTCCGCGATATCTACGCCGGGCCGCGTCTCGCCTTCGCAGGCTGCGCTCGAACCCGGCTTCTACATCGTGCCGCGCAGCATGTCCGGTGAACGGGTGCTGCTAAACCTGAGCACGGACCAGGCTTCGCTGCCGATCAATCGGTTGAGGCGCTTGAACCCGACCTTCGACGAAGGGTTCAAGGCCGGGGAAATGTTCATCATTGGCGACCCCTGGAACACCACCGCCTGCACCCGCGAAGAAGCGGAGCTGATGCGTGCCGCCGAACGTGCGCGTCAAGCGCTGGCGATGCTCGATGAGGAAGAAGCCAATTTCATGATGGAGCACATCGGTGAAATCGCGGGTGTGCTGAGTGGTGCAAGTACTTCGATGGGGGTGGGCAAAGACATGCTTGAAAAAGGTCTGGGGCAGGTCAAGAACACTCTCAAAGGCATTGAAGCGCTGCATCAACGTCAGTTCGCCTTGCAGGGGCACCTCAGAAGCCCAGAGTTCTTCGCATCGCGCCAGGCGCTGTATCAGCAGCTCAGTG
This sequence comes from Pseudomonas entomophila, assembly GCF_023277925.1. Lineage (NCBI taxonomy): Bacteria > Pseudomonadati > Pseudomonadota > Gammaproteobacteria > Pseudomonadales > Pseudomonadaceae > Pseudomonas > Pseudomonas entomophila. The sequence goes on along the minus strand of NZ_CP063832.1, from coordinate 1,788,963 downwards.
CGCAGTTGAGCACTTCGTTCTTGCACAAACGCTTGAACCTGGGCACCTACGACACCCTGCGCCGTGACCTTGGGATATCGCCCAAGCGCTTGGTGCACCACTGGAAAAAGGCTGGTGGAGCGGGACAGATACCGGGGTATGCCACGCATCTGGATGAAGTGGCGAAGACAGCACGGTATTTGAAATACGGTGGGTATGTGGCGATAGGGCTGGGAGCAGCTGCGTCGTATTTGAAGGTGCAGGAAGCTTGTCGCGCAGGAGAGACGGAGGAATGCCGGAAAATTCGCTTTACTGAAACGGGGAGCTTCTCTGGGGGGGTAGTAGGCGCTGGAGCGGGAGCTGCTTCAGGGTCGTACGCAGCCAACGCCGTATGTAGGCTTGGCCCTTGGGGTAAAGCAGTCTGCGGTATAGCCTTGGTCGGTGGATCTTCTTTGGTTGCGGCGAAGTCGGGTGAGTACTTCGGGGGTGAGTTTGGGGAGTTGCTCTATGAGGTCGTATATGATTGATATAAGCGGCTGGCCTAATATCCTCAAGCTTGTGTTGCTGGGTACTCCATTTCTGCTCATGTTGACAGGCATTTTTATAACGCTCCAAATTGCTGGGTCCCGCCATTTTCAAGTGATGTGTTGCGCTTTTGGGAGAAGCTCAGGGCTGGAGGAAGAAATCAGGGTATGGGGAACACATTCCCTTCGGTCTCGGGCATTAATAATATCGGCGATGAGTTCGGCATTCACCTGGCCATCTCTGGGGGTTCGCCGAGGATGGTTGGACCCTAGAGATGTTGACGAGTTTCCGAAGTACCTGAAATTCCGTATTAAATTAGCAATAAATTGCCTTACTATTGGGGTGTTATTGTTGTTGTCCATGTATATTTTTCGGTTTTGAAATGTAGTTTTCATAGCGAGCCCTGCGTGCAGCCAAGGGGGCGATGCATTGGGCCAGGTCAGGCGTTGTATTGGATCTCTGGGGTAAAACAGTCTGCGGTATAACCATTGTGGGTGGCAGCTAATTATCTCTTGGTAAAGGTGGTGAAGTGGCAGGGAAGCTGATCTATGAGGCATCGAATGACTGATTTCAGAGAGTGGGCCCTGGCCTACAGGATTGCTTTCTTGGTGGCACCGTTTCTGATCCTGCTTTCAGGGCTCATAATTTTATTGCACATTGCAAGTAAACGTCACTTCGAAGTGATGTGTACTTCCTTTCGGCGAAGTAGCGGTCTGTACGAAGAGGTGAAGATATGGGGGGTCAACGCTGAAGTCGAGGTTCCTAGTTGTGAGTGCCATGTCAGTGGCTGCGCTGTGGCCGAAATTGGCACTTCGACAGGGGTGGCTAGACCCTGAGGATAGTCAAAGTTTCCCTGTCTATCTGAGACGACGGATGAAGCTGGCGATCTCTCTGGAATTCCTAGGTGCAGGTTGGTTAATTGTTGCTTGCATGTTGATACAGTCTGGGAAGCTATGAGCATTTATATAGGGCGGCATCGGATGAGCTTCCCATGGTTTGGTCCATCAGGAAACGAGATTGGAGAAATCACGGGGGAGGTCATATACGAATGGATGCCTCAATGATTCCTAATCCGCGTAATTGGTGGGTGGGTTATCAGATGATTTTTCTTTTAGGGCCTATTGCAAGTTTCCTGGCAGGAATGGCCTTGATTGCCCATCTTGCATGGGGCCGTGATTTCGATCGGGTCATGACCGCCCTTCGCAGTAGCAGTTGGCTTGAACTTCAGAAAAACATTTGGGGAACTACCGCCTTTGGGTCTAGATGGCTTTTGCTGGGGGCGGTCAGTGGGATTCTCGCTTGGTCCAGCATTCACATCAGGCGCGGCGAGCTCGATAGGCTCGAATTGCGAAATTTTCCAGCAGACCTCAGGCGGCGCTTGTTTGCTGGCGAGGTAATGATGCTTGGTGGGCTCTTTCTATCCTGCATCGCAGTAGGCCTCTATCGCGTTCATGGGTAGCTGTTGTCCCTGCCAATATCTGAATCAAGGTGGCGTAATCGCAGGGCAAGCCAGCTCCCACAGGTTGTGGAAGTGAGCTTGCCCCGCGATTGCAGGCACCACAAATATCAGTTGCCCTCGAACGGAATACTCTGCACCACTTCCAGCTCATACCCAGCCAGGCCAACGTATTTCAGCGGTGGCCCGAGGTGGCGCAGCTTGCCCACGCCCAGGTCCTGAAGAATCTGCGCACCGGTGCCGACCTCCGAATACACCTTCGACTGCCCGCGCTGGTAGGGTCGCATCGGCTGTGTGAGCTGCGGCACCCGTTCCAGCAGGGCTTGCGAAGACTCATGGTTGGCCAGGATCACCACCACCCCGGCGCCTTCCTCGGCCACTTTCTGCAGCGCCGCCCACAGCGTCCAGTTGGCCGGCCCGGCATATTCGGCCCCCACCAGGTCGCGCAGCGGGTCGATCACGTGTACCCGCACCAGGGCCGGCTGTTCGCGGCGGATATCGCCCATCACCATGGCCATGTGCACACCGCCTTCTATGCGGTCCTCGTAGGTGACCAGGCGAAAGGTGCCGTGCACCGTGGGCAGTTCGCGTTCGCCGATGCGCTTGATGGTCTGCTCGGTGCTCAGGCGGTAGTGGATCAGGTCGGCGATGGTGCCGATCTTGATGCCATGGCGGGCGGCGAACACTTCCAGGTCCGGGCGCCGGGCCATGGTGCCGTCGTCGTTGAGCACCTCGACGATGACCGACGCCGGGCTGAAGCCGGCCAGGCGGGCCAGGTCGCAACCGGCCTCGGTATGGCCAGCTCGGGTCAGCACGCCGCCTTCGCGGGCACGCAAGGGGAAGATGTGGCCGGGCTGCACCAGGTCTTCGGGGCGGGCATCAGCCGCCATGGCGGCGGCCACGGTGCGCGCCCGGTCGGCGGCGGATATGCCGGTGGTGACACCGCTGGCCGCTTCGATCGACACTGTGAAGGCGGTGCTGAACACGCTGCCATTGCTCGGCACCATCTGCTCGAGGCCCAGGCGCTGGCAGTGCTCGTCGGTCAGGGTCAGGCAGATCAGGCCCCGCGCCTCGCGGGCCATGAAGTTGATGGCCTGGGCGTCGCAGCGCTCGGCGGCGATCAGCAGGTCGCCTTCGTTTTCCCGGTCCTCGTCATCCACCAGCAGGACCATTCTGCCTTGGCGATAGTCGTCGAGGAGTTCTTCGATGCGGTTGAAGGCCATGCTGCACGCTCACGGTGGTTGAGTGAAATTATGGTATACCATAATACATAATTCACCCTGCAACAGGAGCACGACGAATGAAGGCCTACTGGATCGCCCATGTGGATGTCAGCGACCCCGAGCAGTACCAGCAATACACCCAGCGCGCGCCGGCGGCGTTCGCCGCGTTTGGCGGGCGTTTCCTGGCCCGGGGTGGGCGCAGCGAGGCGATGGAAGGCGGGGTGACGCCCCAGCGTAGCGTGGTGATCGAGTTCGATTCGTATGAGCAGGCCGTCGCGTGTTATCGCTCCGAGCTGTACCAGGCGGCCTGCCGGCATCGCCAGGGGGTGGCCCAGGCGCGGGTGATCATTGTCGAGGGGGTGGCCCCCTGACTTCAGAGCCTGCGTGCTGGTGGAATTGGGGCTGCTTTGCAGCCCATAGCGGGTAAACCCGCTCCTACAGGTTCGGCGTTCAGCTGGTGGGGGCGGGTTCACCCGCGAATGCGCTCCAGGTGGTTCACGACCGCCTGGCCTCATCGCTGTCCACTGCATCCGGCTTCTTGTCACGGGTACGCAGCAGCGACAACAACACCCCACCCAGCAGCAACCCGAACGTCACCCCCAGCGACAAGGCTGCCGGCACCTTGCCCACCAGCCCGTGGTAGAAGATCTTGCAGCCGATGAAGATCAGCACCATCGCCAGCGCGTACTTGAGGTAGATGAACCGGTGCAGCAAGGCCGCCAAGGCGAAATACAGCGAGCGTAGGCCGAGGATGGCGAAAATGTTCGAGGTGTAGACGATGAACGGGTCCTGGGTGATGGCGAAGATCGCCGGCACGCTGTCGACGGCGAACACCAGGTCGGCCAGCTCGATCAGCACCAGGGCCAGGAACAGCGGCGTCGCATAGCGGATCGCACTGGTTGCCCCGGGAGGCGTCAGGCGCACGAAGAAGCGCGGGCCATGGATCTGCTCGGTGACCCGCATGTGCCGGCGCACGAAGCGCAGCACCGGGTTGTTGGCCAGGTCCGGGTGGGCATCGTCCCTGGCCAGCGCCATCTTCACCCCGGTGAACAGCAGGAAGGCGCCGAAGATGTACAGCACCCAGGCAAAGTGCTGCACCAGCGCCGCGCCCACGCCGATCATGATCGCCCGCAGCACCACCACGCCGAGGATGCCCCAGAACAGCACGCGGTGCTGGTAGCGGCGGGGGATGGCGAAGAAACTGAAGATCAACGCCATGACGAACACGTTGTCCATCGACAGCGACTGCTCGACCAGGAAACCGGTGTAGAACTCCAGCGCCGCCTGGGCCCCTAGCTCATGCCAGACCCACGCGCCGAACAGCACGCCGACGCTGAAGTAGCCGGCATACAGCAGCAGGCTTTCACGCATCTCGATCTCGCGCTCCTGGCGGTGCAGCACCCCCAGGTCGAGCACCAGCAGGCCGATGACGATGACGATGAACACCAGCCACAACCAGGTGCTGGTGCCGAGGAATGAATCGGTGAGGAATGTATGCAGAGCCGTCATGAGCCCCTCCTTGATTGTCGACGTTGCATGGCAACAGTGATTCCGACATGGCGGCGCTAACCGTCAGAGGGGCCCGGCATCACATGGAGTTGATACTAGATGTGAATGCCGGAGGTGCCTGCACGAGGCTGTTACATTTCGTTGCTTCGAGCGCAGTCCACTACCGGTAGTTCGCCACGTACGCCTGGCGCAAGCCGACCGCCCAGCCGTCGAGCACGGCCTTGACGTTGTCGGCGGTCATTGCCTGCGCATCGTTTTCCAGCGGTGTGCCGGTGCCGCTGAGCATCGCCTCGGCGATGACCCGGCCGCTGGTGCCCGCCTCGAAGACCAGCTCGGTGGCGATGTCGCTGTCGCGGTCACGAATACCCGCGGCGCTGCTGACCCCCGCCGCCACCAGGGTGACCGGCAGCCATTCGTAGAAGCGCAGGCTCTGGGTATCGGCGCTGACGCGGGTGATGGCCGGCCTGACCACCAAGGTGTTGGGGCCGGGCTTGTCGACCACGGTCATCACTTTGCCCAGCTCGCTGCGCAGCGTTTTGTCGTAGTAGTGGCTGATGGCGCTGAGGGTGGCCTGGGGTATGCGCGTGCTGGGTGTCGGCGCGGGATAGTACTGGCTCGGTTGCAGGTAGACCTCGATGTAGCGGCCCCGTGGCCATCGCGGGTCGACCCAGCTGAGCACGGTCTGGTCCGATGACGCCTGCTGCCGGGTGAGCAGGCTGTAGTCGCTGAGAAACCCGGACGGCGCCGGCTTGCTGCTGCACGCCGACAGGCCAAGGGTGCTGGTCAGCACCACGGCCAGCAGATGGCGGCGGCTCATGGGCGCGTGCCTTCATGTGGCGTTGCTTGCAGGGCCCGACGGGGGGCGCCGTCCCGCGATTCATGGATGTGCAGTTGCCCGTGGGCCATCAGCCAGTTGACGAGGTCCCGGGTCGGCACGCTGTGGCAGTACTCGACCCATTCGCCGCACTGCGGGTCGTAATGCTCGAAGTAACGGCGCAGGGTGATCTGGCTCTGATCGTCCGCGAGGTCCAGGCTCACCTGCTGCACGAGCAGCGAACCCGTTTGCCCACGGCTCGTGGTGCGCGCGCTGAGCACCAGGGGGGCGATGCCTTCGCGGCGGTCGATGCAGTTGCGGGTGTCGGTGATCGTCATGATGAGCCCTCGAGTAGTTGAAGGCCCGCAGGGTGCAGGGCTATTTTTGCCAGGTGATGTCTGGAACGTGTCGGGCGTGATGAAATGTTGCGCGATTGAAATATATGACCGGCGCTGTGCAATGGTTTTAGATACGCCTTTTTCCTGGACCGGTATGACCGTGAGCAGATTGCTGATCGTCGATGACGACGTGGAAATCCTTGCCCTGTTGAAGCAGTTCTTCGTCCAGCAGGGCTACGAGGTGGACCTGGCCACCGAGGGCCAGTCGATGTGGGCGGCGATCGAGCGGCAGTGCCCGGACGCGATCATCCTCGACCTGATGATGCCGGGCGAGGGTGGCCTGAGCCTGTGCCAGAAGCTGCGTGCGCAGCTCGGGGTGCCGATCATCATGCTTACCGCCATGGCGGAACTGAGCGACCGCATCATCGGCCTGGAACTGGGCGCCGATGACTACCTGACCAAACCCTTCGACCCCCGCGAGCTGCTGGCCCGCCTGCGCGCCGTGCAGCGTCGCGCTGGCGAGCAGGTGCCACGAGGCGAGGCCGCCCGGCCGGTGATCGGTTTTGCCGGGTGGCGCCTGGATATCACCTGCCGCGAGTTGCGTTCGCCCGAGAATGTGATGATCCCGTTGTCGGGTGCGGAGTTCGACCTGCTGGTGGTGTTTCTCGAGCACCCCCAGCGCATCCTCACCCGCGAGCAACTGATCGACCTCACCCGTGGCCATGGCCATGACGCATTCGATCGCAGCATCGACGTGCAGGTCAGCCGGCTACGGCGCAAGATCGAACCCGACAGCAAACGCCCGGACCTGATCCGCACCGTGCGCAACGGCGGCTACCTGTTCACCGCCAAGGTGACCCGCGCGTGATCTGGCGCCTGCTCGGCCGCGACACGCTCAGGCGGCGGATCGCCCTGACCATCTTCATCGCGCTGCTGGCCTCGCTGGCGCTCAATGCCTTGTTCGTCCAGGTGGCCGGCAGCTGGGCGCGGCCGCCCATCGACCGTACCGGCCTGCTCGAGCAGATCGCCGTGACCACCCGGGTGATCGAGACCGCGCCGGCATCGTTGCGCCTGCAACTGGCACAGGCGGCGAGCACACCCACACTACAGGTGCGCTGGAGCACTCAGCGTGATGAGCTTGGCTTGCCTGGCCCTGGTACGCAGCTCTATTCGCGGCAAGTGCCGGCCCTGGAGCAGTTGCTGGGGCCTGAGCGTGCCATCGAGGTGTACAACCCAGCTGACTGGCCCGCGGGCAGCACCGAAGCGCATTACGCGGCGCTGGTTGCGCTGCCCGACGGCAGCTGGCTGTCGTTCGTGCCGCCGCAGCGCAGCTGGGGCCTGAGCGTGACGGCGCGGCTGGCGGTGGTCATCGGCCTGGGGTTGGTGGCGACCCTGCTGGTCGCCTGGTGGGCCACCCGCCAGTTGGCCAACCCGCTGCAGCGCTTCGCCAGCGCGGCACGGCGTTTCGGTGGCGACCTGCAGGCGCCACCCATCGTGGTCGAAGGCCCCGAGGAGATCCGCCAGGCGATCATCGCCTTCAACACCATGCAGGCGCAGATCCAGCATTTCCTGCGCGAGCGCACCCACCTGCTCGCGGCCATCTCCCATGACCTGCGCGCACCGTTGACGCGCATGCGCCTGCGCAGCGAGTTCATGGAGGATACCGACCATCAACGCAAGCTGGTCAGCGATGTCGACGAGATGCAGACGATGATCAACGCTGCCCTGGCGTTTTTCCGCGAAGGCACGCAACTGGAGCAGCGCACTGCCTACGACCTGGCCGAGCTGTTGCAGACCCTCGTCGACGACTACCGCGACCAGCAGGTGGCCGTCGAGTACAGCGGCCCTGCGCACCTGGTGCATGACGGCCGCCCGCTGGCGACCAAGCGGGTGATCGTCAACCTGCTGGAAAATGCCGTGAAATATGCACGTGACCCACAGATCGCGCTGAGTCGCAGTGCGCACTTGATCGTCATCGAGGTCAGTGACCGGGGGCCGGGCATTCCCGACGAGGCGCTGGAGCGTGTGTTCGATCCGTTCTACCGGCTGGAGGGGTCGCGCAATCGCGACACCGGTGGCGTCGGCCTCGGGTTGTCGGCCGCCCGGGCCAGCGTGCGTGAACAGGGGGGCGAGTTGACCTTGCGCAATCGCAATGGCGCAGGCTTGGTGGCGCGGGTCGAACTGCCCGACTACCGCTGAACGGGTCAGTACACCCAGACCTCGACACGCCGGTTGCGCAAGCGCCCCTGCTCCAGGTCGTTGCCGGCCACCGGCAGCTCGTCGCCCATCCCCGCCACATCCTTGACCGCCACCCCTGCGCGGGCCAGCTCACGGCGCACCGCCATGGCCCGCAGGCGCGAGAGCAGGGCGGCGCGGCCCGGGGTTTCCTTGGGGTCGCCGAAGCCCACCAGCACGGCCTGCTCATGCAACTTGCCCGCGTGGCGCAGGTAGTCGCCGACCCGCTGCACATCACGCAGGGCCTTGTTGTCGAGGTTGGCGCTGCCTTCCTGGAAACGGAAGTTCACGGTCAGGCGCCGGGCTTCACTGGCCAGGGCGCGATAGCGCGGCGGCATGCCGGGTTGGACGGGGACGGGCAACGCCTTGATCTGCTGGGCGACGAATCCCTGGTCGGCGACGATGGCCTGGCCGGCGGGGCTCTGGGCGAACTCGGCGAGCGCCCGGGCCAGGGGCTTGGCATTGTCGGGCAGATAGAAAAACAGGCGACGCGACACCGGGTAATCCTCGCTCGCCACCAGGGCGAGGCTGGGGGGGAGGGCGGGCGCATCGCCCTCGGCCACTGCCAGCATCTTTGTGCCGTGCACCGTGGCCAGGCCGCTGAAACCGATGGCCTGGCGGTCGCCCAGGACCTCCTCGGCCAGCGCGTCGGCCGATTCGAAGCGCCGCGCCTGGGGCGACAGCTCGCCGTGCCGAGGGTCAAGCACCTGCGCCTTGAAGGTCTCGAAGGTGCCGGAGCGGTCGTCACGGGCATACAGGTGGATGGCGCCGCCGGGCACGCCCAGTTGCTCCCAACGCTGGACCTGCCCGGAAAAAACCTGCGCCAGTTGTGTGGTGTTCAGCTGTGAAAGCGGGTTGTCGGGGTGGACGATCACCGCTACGCCGTCCAGGCCAATGACCTGTTCGCTGCGGGCGCCACGCATGTCCCCCAGGGCCTGCAGCTGCTGCGCTTCGGCATTGCTGATCGGCCGCGAGGCGGTCGCCAGGTCGGCCTCGCCGCTGGCCAGGGCGGCAAAGCCGGTGCGGGTGCCATGGGCGGCGATGGTGATACGCACCGGCTGGTTGTCGCGGCCCCGGGCGCTGATGAGCGTCTCGTTGGGCGCGGGCCCAGGCGTCACCACGATTGAGCTGGCGCCCTGGGCCTTGAGCAGGCCACTGACCAGCGCTGGGGCCAGTGCGGTACCGATGGTGTTGGAGCCCTGAATGCGCAACTGCATGGGGGCGGCCATGGCCAGCACCGGGAGCAGACACAGCAACAGAGGGATCAGGCGAGGCATGCCGGGGACCTTTGGCACGGAGTTGCGCCGCAGATTACGACAGTTGAGTGACAGCTGGATGACGGGGCTGCGGGTATCACACGCGCAACAGGTGGACCGCCAGCCCGGCCAGGGCGCAGGCAAGCAGCACCTGGATCACACCCTGCTTGAAGCGGAACAGGGCAATGGCTGCAGCAACTGCGATCACCGCTGAAGGCCAGTCGAAGGCCCCACCAAAGCCTTGCGGCCAAAGCACGTGGTAGCCGAAGAACAGGGCCAGGTTCAGGATCACCCCCACAACCGCCGCCGTGATGCCGGTCAACGGTGCGGTGAACTTCATCTCGTTGTGCGTCGACTCCACCAACGGGCCACCGGCGAGGATGAACAGGAACGATGGAAGGAAGGTGAACCAGGTGACCAGGCTCGCTGCAACCGCGCCGGCAAGGAACGGGTGGTCGGTGCCAAACATCGGATGCACATACCCCCCCACGAAGCCGACGAAGGCGACCACCATGATCAGGGGGCCTGGCGTGGTCTCCCCCAAGGCAAGGCCATCGATCATCTGGGGCGGTGTCAGCCAGCCGTAATGCCCGACAGCGCCCTGGTAGACATAGGGCAATACCGCGTAGGCGCCACCGAAAGTCAAGAGGGCGGCCTTGGTGAAGAACCAGCCCATTTGCGTCAGGGTTGCGCCCCAGCCGAATGACAGCGTCAGCAGCCCCATGGGCAGGCCCCAGAGCGCGGCACCGACCAGCAGCAGACGCAGCAGGCGCCCCCAGCTGAAACGGGCATGCGGCGGCGGTGGGGTGTGGTCATCGATCAGGGCCCCGCCAACGCTGTCCTTGATAGCCCCATGGCCGCCGCCGATCGCGAACTTGCCTGGGGCAAGGCGGCCTCCTGCATAGCCAACGATGGCGGCAACCAACACGATCACCGGGAACGGCACATTGAGGGCGAAGATGGCAACGAACGAGGCCCCGGCCATGGCCCACAGCACACCGTTCTTCAGTGCTCGCGAGCCGATCCGGTGGGCCGCGTGAACGACGATCGCCGTGACGGCCGGCTTGATGCCATAGAAGATCCCGGCCACTACGGGCACCTCGCCGAAAGCGACGTAGACCCAGGACAAACTGATCAGGATGAACAGCGAAGGCAGCACGAACAAGGCGCCGGCAATCACACCGCCCCAGGAGCGGTGCATGAGCCAGCCGATGTAAGTGGCGAGCTGCTGGGCCTCAGGGCCAGGCAGCAACATGCAGTAGTTCAGCGCATGCAGAAAGCGTTTCTCGCTGAGCCAGCGCCGGCGCTCGACCAGCTCCTGGTGCATGATCGCGATCTGCCCGGCGGGCCCGCCAAAGCTGATGAACCCCAACTTGAGCCAGAACAGGAAGGCTTCGAACAAGCCGACGGGCTGCCGGGCCGCTTGCGAGGGCGGCTGTTCACTCACGGTGGAGGGGGTGTCAACCATCTTGGGGTTCCTCACTTGCTCGGGGTCGCGGTGCTGCACATTAGCATCTTCATGCCCCACTCCATTTCAATCGGCCGTACTCAACCATGCTCCAGCGCATTGGCCTGACAGTGCGCTGATTCTGCCGAGGGTGTATCAAGACGGATTGACTTATTGTGACCAATTTCAGAAGCTCGCATTTTTGTAACCGAAGGCAACCTACTTGGCCTGAGGCCGAAGTAACCTGACCAGAGACGCAAGAGCGCCTTTGGCTCTGGTGCCGCAGGCTTGCGGCCGAACAATGCAGCGACACACCGGTCGACCAGGAACGGGCGACCCGACAACAAAAACAAGAGAAGTCATCAACATGGATGTGAGATGTGATCAGCTCAAGACGCTGACGGGCACCCTGTGCCTGGCGTTCGCCACCGGGCTGCCGCTGTCGGCTGCGGCGGCCTATCAGGAAACCGGCCGCCTGGGCGACCCCGCCAGCTGGCGTTCGGCCGAGTACCAGCAGGACTGGGGCCTGGAGCGCATGCAGGCGAGCCAGGCCTACGCCGCCGGAATCACCGGCGCCGGGGTCCGCATCGGTGCCCTGGACTCGGGCTTCGATGCCGCCCATCCTGAGGCCAGCCCCGGACGATTTCACCCGGTGACCGCCACCGGCCAGTACCTGGACGGCACCCCGTTCAGTGTGTCCGGGGTGCTCAATGGCGCCAACGACAACCATGGCACCCATGTCACCGGCACCATGGGCGCGGCCCGTGATGGCGCTGGCATGCATGGCGTGGCCTTCAATGCCCAGGTCTACGTGGGCAACACCAACAAGAACGACAGTTTCCTGTTCGGCCCCGGCCCCGACCCGAAGTATTTCAAGGCGGTCTACGATGCCCTGGTGGATGCCGGGGTGCGGGCCATCAACAACAGCTGGGGCAGCCAGCCCAAGGATGTCAACTACAACACCTTGGGCGGCCTGCGTGCGGCTTATGCCCAGCACTTCCAGCAGGACACCTGGCTCGACGCCGCCGGTGACGTGGCGCGCCGTGGCGTGATCAACGTGTTCAGCGCCGGCAACAGCGGATATGCCAATGCCAGCGTGCGCTCGGCGCTGCCGTACTTCCAGCCGGAGCTGGAGGGCCACTGGCTGGCGGTGTCGGGCCTGGACAAGAACAACCAGCAGAAATACAACCAGTGCGGCATCGCCAAGTACTGGTGCCTGGCGACCCCGGGGGCGGCGATCACCAGTACCGTGGCCGGGGGCGGCTATGCCACCTACAACGGCACCTCCATGGCCGCGCCTCATGCCACCGGGGCCTTGGCCCTGGTCATGGAGCGTTACCCCTACCTGAACAACCAGCAGGCCCTGCAAGTGCTGCTGACCACCTCACGCCAGCTCGATGGTTCGCCGACCCAGGGGCCTAGCGACCGGGTGGGGTGGGGCGTCCCGGACCTGGGCCGGGCGTTGCACGGCCCCGGGCAGTTGCTGGGTGAGTTCGACGTCAACCTGGGGCGCGGGCAGGGCGATAGCTGGAGCAACGGCATCTCCGACCAGGCCTTGGTGCAGCGTCAGGCCGAGGACGCCGCGGAACGTCAAGCCTGGCAGCAGACTCTCAAGGATCGCGGTTGGGAGCATGGGCTGGCCGCGGGCGCCAGCCAGCAGGATCGCAGCGACTATGCCCTGGGCATGGCCCGCGACGCGGCTGCCGCGCAGCGGGTCTACCAAGGCAGCCTGGTCAAGTCCGGGGCTGGCTGGCTGGCGCTCACGGGGGACAGCAGCTACCGCGGCCCGACCCGGGTCGAGGGTGGCTTGCTGGTGGTCAACGGCAGCCTGCAATCGGCGGTGACGGTCAACGCAGGTGGCACGCTGGGTGGCAACGGCCGCATCGGTGCCCTGACCGCCAGCGCCGGGGGCGTGGTGGCCCCGGGTAACTCCATCGGTACCTTGAATGTCGCTGGCAACCTCGACTTGCAGCCGGGCTCGAGCTACCGGCTGGAGCTGTCGCCCACGGCCAGCGACCGGCTTGTCGTTGGCGGCCAGGCCAGTGTCGGTGGCGCCAATCTGAGCCTGGCGCCCGAGGCTCGGCCGAACCTGTTGGCCGGTGGCCCGGTAGCCAGCCTGGTAGGGCGCCAGTTCGACATCCTCCAGGCAGCGGGTGGCGTCAACGGGCGCTTCGCCCAGGTCCAGCCCGCTTACCTGTTTCTGGGGACCGTACTCGATTATTCGGCCAACGCCGTGCAACTGGACATAACGCGCAGCGGCACGACGTTTGACAGTATCGGTGCCACGGCCAACCAGCGCGCCAGCGGCGGCGCCGTGGAGCGGCTGGGGCCGGGCAATCCCGTGTATGAAAGCCTGCTGCTCTCGACCTCGCCGGACCAAGCCCGGGATGGCCTGCGGCAGCTGGCCGGGGAAATCTACCCAGCACTGGACTCGATGCTGCTCAGCCAGGGTTCGGCCTTGCGCGATGCCTTCGGTGAGCGTGTGCAAGGTGCTGCACGCAATGCCAATGCGCCAGGCGCGTCCGCGGGCGAGCCAGGTTCGACCCAGCTCTGGCTCAAGGGCCTGGGCAGCTGGGGACGTATCGAGGGCGTGCAGGGCACCGAATCCTATACCAGCTCCCTGGGCGGCATGCTGCTGGGCCTGGATCGTGACTTCGACGAGCAGACCCGGGCCGGCCTGGCCGCAGGCTATAGCGACAGCTCCCTGGGCATGGGCGGCAGCCACTCACGCGCCACGGTCGACAGCTACCACCTGGGCGCCTATGCCCGCCACGACCTGGACCGGCTGCGCTTGAGCCTGGGCGCCAGCTACAGCTGGCACCGTGCCGAGGTCCGGCGCGACCTGGCCTATGGCGAAGTGTCCGGCCGCCAGCGTGCGCGGGTCGATGCCCGCAGCCAGCAGCTGTTCGCCGAGGCGGCGTATCGCCTGCCGTTGTCGGCGGTGCAGTTGGAGCCCTTCGCCAACCTGACCTACCAGCATCTGGACCGCGACGGCTTCCACGAGAAGGGCGACGCGGCGGCGCTGCATGCCGGTGACGAGCAGCGTGATGCCTGGCTCAGCACCTTGGGCCTGCGTGGGCGCCAGCAATGGCAACTGGGCCCGCAGCAGGACCTGCAACTGGCGGCAAGCCTGGGCTGGCAGCACCGCCTGAGCGGCACCCAGGACCGCGAGCACCTGGCCTTCGCCGCTAGCGACCAGCCGTTCCGGGTGGAGGCTGCACCCGCCTTGCGCGATGCCGCGCTGGTGGGGCTCCAGGCCCGGGTGGGGCTGACCCGCGACCTGGACCTGAGCCTGGACTACCAGGGGCGCCTGGCCAGTCGTGAGCAACAGCATGGCGCGGGGCTCAACCTGCAATGGCGTTTCTGAAGCGTCTTGGCGCTGGCCTGGAGCTCGCCGGCCGGGCGTTGCAATACGGAGTGTTAACAACGCGGTTTTTCATCAATGCAACTAAGGAAGGTCGTAGTGAAGCAAGTCAGAAAGGATGACAGCGCGTTCGCGCAGGGCTGGGCCCTGGCCCCGCTGGGTCGGGCATTGCTGGGTTGGGCGGCGCTGATGGGCACGGCCCAGGCCGCGCCCTACGTGGAGAGTGGTCGCCTCGGCGACGCCGGCAGCTGGCGCAGCGACGAATTCAAGGCCGACTGGGGGCTGGGGGCGATTCACGCCGACAGCGCCTATGCCGCCGGCTACAGCGGCAAGGGGGTGAAGCTGGGGATCTTCGACCAGCCGGTCTACGCGCCACACCCCGAGTTCGCCGGCAAGGATAAGATCGTGACCTTGGTCACCAGCGGTATCCGCCAGTACACCGACCCCTACATCCCGGTGAAGGCCGGCGATGCTTTCCGTTATGACGGCAGCCCGTCGGTGGGCTCGGACGGCAAACTCGGCTCCCATGGCACCCACGTCGGCGGGATCGCCGCCGGCAACCGTGATGGCGTGTCGATGCACGGCGTGGCCTACGCCGCGCAGATCATCAGCGCCGACAACGGTGACCCTGGCCCCGAGGACGGTATCGTCCTGGGCAACGATGGCGCGGTGTACAAGGCCGGCTGGGACAGCCTGGTGACCAGCGGCGCGCGGATCATCAACAACAGCTGGGGCATCGGCATCACCGATCGCTTCGCCAAGGGCGGCCGCAACCCGGATTTCCCGCACTTCACCGTGGACGATGCCCGGGCGCAGTTCGCGCAGATCCAGCCGCTGCTGGGCACCTTGCCCGGTGGCGCTTATGACGGGGCCATCGCCGCCGCCCGCAGCGGGGTCCTGACGATCTTCGCCGCCGGCAACGACTACAACCTGAACAACCCCGATGCGATTGCCGGGCTGGGCTATTTCGTCCCGGACATCGCCCCCAACTGGCTGACCGTGGCGGCGTTGCAACAAAACCCCGACACCAGCAGCACAAACCCGTACCTGGTCAGCACGTTCTCCTCCCGTTGCGGCTATACCGCGAGCTTCTGCGTCTCGGCCCCCGGCACCCGGATCTACAGCGCGGTGATTGGTGGTACCAGCCTGGCCGACCTGACCCAGGGCTACGCCAACAAGAACGGTACGTCCATGGCCGCGCCCCATGCCGCCGGTGCGGCGGCGGTGCTGATGGAGCGCTTCCCCTACATGAGCGGCGCACAGATCGCCAGCGTGCTGCGCACCACCGCCACCGACATGGGCGCGCCCGGCATCGATGCCTTGTACGGCTGGGGCATGATCGACCTGGACAAGGGGATCCGTGGCCCGGGCATGTTGGTCACTGAACAGGACATTCCTGAGGAATTCCGCATCGCCGGTGGCTACGGCCCGAGCCAGTTCGTGGTCGACCTGCCGGGTATCGGCGCCGTGGTGGATGCCGGCAAGCCGACCCAGCGGCTCTGTAACAGCCTGGGTTGCGGGTTGGACCTGTGGAGCAACGATATCGCTGGCCATGGCGGCCTGACCAAGCAAGGCATCGGCACCTTGGTGCTCAGCGGCAACAACACCTACTCCGGCCCGACCCTGGTCAACCAGGGACGCCTGGCGGTCAATGGTTCGCTGCAATCGACGGTGGCGGTCAATGCCGGTGGCGTACTGGGCGGCAATGGCCGGATCGGCGCGCTGGTGGTCAACCCCGGCGGCGTGGTGGCGCCAGGCAACTCCATCGGCACCTTGCAGGTGAGCTCCGACGTGACCTTCCAGCCGGGCTCGACCTATGCCGTGGAGGTGGATGCCACGGGCAGCGACCGCCTGGTCAGCGGTGGCAAGGTGTCTCTGGGCGGGGCGAACCTGGCCCTGGACCTGCAGAACCCCGGGGTTTCGCTGCAATCCCAGCAGGCGCCGAGCCTGGTGGGGCGTCAGTTTGACATCCTGGATGCGGCGGGCGGCGTGCAGGGCAGTTTCGCCAACGTGCAGTCCAACCTGCTGTTCCTTGGGGGCGGCCTGGCCTATAGCGGCAACGGGGTGCAGCTGGCGGTGCAACGCAGCGCCAGCTTCGCCAGTGTCGGTTTGACCGCCAACCAGCGTTCGGTGGCCGCAGCCGCTGATCGACTCGGCGCGGGCAACCCGGTCTACGAGAGCCTGCTGCTGTCGACCGATGCCGCCAGCGCCCGGCAGGCGTTCGACCAACTGTCCGGGGAAATCCACCCGGCGGTGGGCAACCTGCTGCTCAACGACAGCCGCCAGCTGCGCGACGCCATGGGCGAGCGTACCCGTCTCGCCGCTGCGACCGTGGATGGCCAGGGCAACGGCCTGTGGGTCAAGGCCCTGGGGGCCTGGGGCAAGGCCGACGGTGATTCCGCTCGGGCGCGCTACAGCAGTTCCATTGGCGGCCTGTTGCTGGGGGCCGACGGGCAGGTGAGCGAAGACACCCGCATCGGCGTCTTCACCGGCTACAGCGACAGTTCACTGAGCATGGGCGATGGTCGTCATTCCTCGGCCAGCGTCGATAGCTACCATCTGGGTGCCTATGCCGGCAAGGAACTGGAGCAGGTGCGCCTGAGCCTGGGCGGCAGCCACAGCTGGCACCGCATCGAGACCAAGCGCGAGCTGCAGTACAACGAGGTCAGTGACCGTCTGAAGAGCAAGCGCGATGCCCAGAGCACCCAGGTGTTCGGCGAAGCCGCCTGGAAGGTCGCCGTGCCGGGCATGGCGCTGGAGCCGTTCGCCAACCTGGCCTATGTGCATATCGACAGCGACAGCTTCAAGGAGCATGGCGGCGCTGCCGCGCTCAAGGGAGGGCAGGATAACCGCGACGCCTGGCTCTCGACCCTGGGCATGCGTGCCGGCAAGCAACTGCAACTGTCCGGCGGCCAGGCGGTGGAGCTTTCCGCCACCCTGGGCTGGCAGCACAACCTCAGCTCCACCGGGGCTGACCAGCACCTGGCCTTCGCTGGCCAGGGCGATAGCTACAAGGTGCAGGCGCTGTCCCTGGATCGTGATGCGGCGGTGGTCGGTCTACGGGCGGGGGTCGCCCTGGGCCGTCAGGCCCGGGTCAACCTGGACTACAACGGGCTGCTGGGTAGCCGCGACAACAGCCACGGTGTCGGCCTGACCCTGGACTGGGCGTTCTAAGGCCCCTGCAACGGATAGACAAGGTGTTGCACCTGCCCCGCGGGCCTGGCAACGGGTCCGTGGGCGCAGTCAAGTCGATGGGGTGCGTTCAGCGCCATGAGCGAGAGGCACCCCATCGGTTCTACAGGCGATCAGCGTGCCTCAGGCACGATGATGTGCAACGGCGCCTCGCCGGCGCGACGGCGGGCCACGCAGTAGTACAGCACGCTCGGCACCACCAACCCGATCAGCCACGACACATCAACGCCCCCCAGGTGCGCGACCATCGGCCCGGTGTACAGCTTGGTGTCGATGAAGGGCATCTGCACCAGCACGCCAAAGGTGTATACCGTGATACCCGGCCAGTTCCAGCGCCCGTAGCGGCCGTTGGGGTCGGCCAGCGCCGGAATGTCGTAGCGCTCTTTGGTGATGAAGTAGTAATCCACCAGGTTGACCGCGCTCCAGGGCACGAAGAAGGTCAGCAGGAACAGGATGAACGACTTGAACGCACTGAGGAACGAATGCTGGCCGAGCAGGGCGAGCAGGGTGGCCGCACCGACGATCGCCAGCACGAACACCAGGCGCTGCACGCGGCTGATGTGCAGGTGGCCACGCAAACCGCTGATGATCGTGGCGATGCACATGAAGCTGCCGTAGCTGTTGAGGGTGGAGATGGTCACCTTGCCGAAGGCGATGCAGAAATACAGCAGCGCCGCGGTGGTACCGGCACCGCCCAGGCCGACGATATAGGCCACTTCGCGTCCCGAGAACTGGCCGCCGGCAATGGCGGCGGCGAACACGCCGAGGATCATCGAGGCCTGGGCGCCGATCACCGAGCCCAGGCCGGCGGCGAGGAAGGTCTTCACCGGCGACGTGCTGCTGGGCAGGTACCGCGAGTAGTCGGCCACGTAGGGGCCGAAGGCGATTTGCCAGGACGCCGCCAGTGACACCGCGAGCAGGAAGCTGCCCCAGCTGAAATGGCGGTTGGCAAGCAACTGGCCGATGTCGGCGAGCATCAGGATGCGGCTGAACAGGTAGATGAAGGCGATGATCCCCAGCACACTGGCCAGGCGCCCGATCCAGTGGATCACCCGGTAGCCGGCCAACGTGGCCAGCACGATCACCCCGGCGAAGATCAGGATGCCGGTGCTATCGCTGACGCTGAGCAACTGGCCGATGGCCTGGCCGGAAAGCACCGTGCCGGTGGCGGTGAAACCCAGGTACATCAGGCACACCAGGGCCATGGGAATGGCCGCGCCGTAGACGCCGAACTGCACCCGGCTGGAAATCATCTGCGGCAGCCCCAGGCGCGGCCCCTGGGCGGCGTGCAGGGCCATCACCGTGCCCCCGGCCAGTTGCCCGATCAGCAGGCCGATCAGCGACCAGAACACATCGCCGCCCAATACCACGGCCAGGGCGCCGGTGACGATCGCGGTGATCTGCAGGTTGGCTCCCAGCCACAGGGTGAATTGGCTGTACACCCGTCCATGGCGTTCAGACTCGGGGATGTAGTCGATCGAGCGCCGCTCGATCACAGGTTTGCTGGACATCGGGGGAGGGCTCCGCTTCGTTGTTTTTGTGAGGGGCGGCGGCCATCGGCGCAACGCAGGGCGGATGACCGAGGCTTGATATGAGCATGTATATACAAGTCTGGTCAAGTGAAGGTTCACGCGAATTTCAGCCCCATTCTTGGGGCCATCACAGCCCACTGTTGCGCAAGGCTAGGGGCTAACTGTGCTGGTCCCTCGCAGGCGATTGACCTTATGCTGCAACGAAATATTTCTATAACAGCCTGAAGAAGGAATGCGTGCAATGCCACTCAAGGACCTGCTGATCGCCCTGGTGGTGATCATCGCCTGGGGCGTCAACTTCGTGGTCATCAAGGTTGGCCTCGATGGCCTGCCGCCCATGTTGCTGGGGGCCTTGCGCTTTCTGTTGGTGGCCTTCCCGGCGGTCTTGCTGGTCAAGCGGCCGAACCTGCCCTGGCGCTGGTTGATCGCCTATGGCGCGACCATTTCCCTGGGCCAGTTCGCCTTTCTCTTCCAGGCCATGTACAGCGGCATGCCACCGGGGCTGGCCTCGCTGGTGCTGCAATCCCAGGCGTTCTTCACCCTCGGTTTCGCCGCGCTGTTTCTCGGTGAACGGCTGCGCCTGGCCAGTGTGCTGGGGTTGTTGGTGGCGGCCAGCGGGCTGGCGGTGATCGGTAGCGAGAACAGCAGCCACGTGCCTGTGATCGCCCTGCTGCTGACCCTGTGTGGCGGCGCCATGTGGGGCATGGGCAACATCATCACTCGGCGCTTCGGCAAGGTTGACCTGGTGGCGCTGGTGATCTGGGGCGGGTTGATCCCACCGTTGCCGTTCCTGGCATTGTCCTGGTGGCTGGAAGGGCCAGAGCGGATTGGTCATGCGCTGGCCAACATCAGCTGGAGTTCGGTACTGGCGCTGCTTTACCTGGCCTTCGTCGCCACCATGGTCGGCTACAGCCTGTGGAGCACGCTGCTGTCGCGCCACCCGGCGGGCAAGGTGGCGCCGTTCTCGTTGCTGGTGCCGGTGGTTGGCCTGAGCTCTTCCGCCGTGCTGCTGGGGGAACGCCTGAGCACGGCGCAGTGCTGGGGGGCGTTGCTGGTGATGCTGGGGTTGCTGATCAACGTGTTCGGGCCACGCCTGGGGCAGCGACTGCGCGCCGCCACCGCCCATTAAAAAGCGCCACAACTCTTTTAGGAGCCAGCCTTGCTAGCGAACCCCGTCACCGCGGTTCGCCAGCAAGGCTGGCTCCTACAGGCATTTAATTTGTTAGCATCGGCTTCTTTTTGTCAGGAGCAAGCCCATGATCATCAGCACCACCAGCCAGCTTGAAGGCCGCCCCGTCGCCGAGTACCTCGGCGTGGTCAGCGCCGAATCGGTGCAGGGGATCAACTTCGTGCGCGATTTCTTCGCACGCTTTCGCGACTTCTTCGGCGGCCGTTCGCAGACCCTGGAGAGCGCGCTGAAGGAGGCTCGCGAGCAAGCCACCGAGGAACTCAAGGCGCGGGCACGGCAGTTGCAAGCCGACGCAGTGGTGGGGGTGGACTTCGAAATCAGCATGCCGTCGGTGCAGGGGGGCATGGTCGTGGTCTTCGCCACCGGCACGGCGGTGCGCTTGAAGTGATGTAAGTTTGCCATCGGTCGGGCAATGCCGGATTGTCCGACAGGTCTGCAAATGACCGGCTAGTCTCACTTCATCGGACCGCTGTTTATCTAGGCAAACGAACTGTTTGTCGGCACGGTCACCGCTTGAGGGAGTCTGGGCATGAGCGAATCCTATTTCGAAGACCTGAACGATGCATTCCCAATCAACAACCAGGTGCGCTGCGGGCAGTCGTTCTTGCGCCTGGGCTTCGCCAACATGACCCTGGACGAGACTGAACAGTTGCCACCGGCACACCTGCAGCGCGCCAAGAAAGGTCGCTTCACCCCTCGCTTCCCCGCCAGGAAGTAAGCCGACGCACACAGCGCCCCGCCCAACGGCGGGGTTTTTTTTGCATTCCTTGATCCTGCTCATGGTATCGGTGTGTCGCCCTCGCCGGAGGCTGGCGACTGTGTTTTTCTTGCGCGGCATTTGACCAAACGGAGTATTGATTTCAATGCGAATCAGGGAAGAGACCTACTGGCAGTGGGCCGATGCGCAACTGCACAGCCGCAGCCACGACGAAGAACTGAGCGATGGCACCAGCCTCGATGTGCAGGTGCGCTTGTCGCGTCTCGGCGCCACGCAGTTGTTTCTCGGGCTGTATGCCAGTAACGGCAAGGCCTTGCTGGAAGAGTACTACCCCGCGCGCCCCGGCGAGACCATGACCCGTGCGCTGGTCTGGGGTGTGGATCGCGCCCGTGCGCTGGCCACCGGCGCCGTACCGCTGCCAGAGCGCTTGCCGCGCCGGCTTCAGGCCTGAGCGTGGCGGTTGCGGCTGGCCTGGACGATGCGTTCGGCAGGCACCCGCAGCTGGCGCAGCAGGTACTCAGCGAACTCGCCTGACCAAGGTTGCAGGGCAATGGCCTGGGCCATGCAGTCGAGCCAGATGGCGCTGTGGGCTTCGCTGATCGGCCATTGGGCGTGGAACGAAGGGATGGCGATCGAACCGTAGCGTTCGCTGTACAGCCGCGGCCCGCCCAACCAGCCGCTGAGAAAGCACGCCAGCTTGTCGCGCGAGCCGGACAGGTCGTCCGGGTGCATGCGCCGTACGCTGGCGGCCGACGGGCTTTGCGCCATCAGCCGGTAGAAGTCATCGACCAGCCGGCGCAGGCCGTCAATGCCGCCAGCGGCCTGGTAGGAGGCGTCATCGGTACCAAAGGCAGGGGTGTTCATCGGATGCTCCAGGGTGAAAAGAGCAGGATACTAGCAGGCATGAAAAAGCCCGGCGGTTCAGGCCGGGCTCAAGAAGCGGCGTACTACTGGTTGAACCTGTTTCAGTTCAGCGAGTCGATCACCTTGACTGCCTGCCGCTCACGGGCCGCAGGCCATTCTTGTTGCAGGGTCTGGAGCACGCGGCCGACGAAGGTGGTGTCGGCGGCGGCCTTCTTGCCGACGTAGCCCTGGCCACGGCGGTAGACCTTGAAGCGGGCGCGCATGCTGGGCATGTGCGATTCGAATTCGGCTTCGACCGTGTTGGGCGGCAGGCGGTCCAGGCGGACCTCGCCGGACTGGCTGACCCACAGCAGGTGGTCGTCGAGGCTGTCCTTGCGCGCGGCGAACAGCTGGGCCAGTTGGTGGATGGTCGGATTGTTGTTCAAGTTCATCATTTCAAAGCCCCCATTACTCTATTCGTCGGTGAATTTCGCAGGTGAAGTTCACATTCGGCGCTACACCATGTAGCGCACTAACCAAGGCTGCTACAGCAGCATCGCAACAGGGGCTTTCTCACGCTGCCTTCTGGGCAGTTTCCCTCTCCACGGACGGCCTGCGTTACCGCGCAGGCCGTCTGGAACACCCTTGCCACCGCTCCCGATCGGGGAGACGGCCTCATCATGCACAAGGGCCGGGAAGGGCGTCAACAGTTTTGTAGTGAATATTTTTTAGCACTACATCTTGTCGGACAATCCTGCTTTTAGTTCATGGGGTTCCATTGTCGCCGTGCTCGAGGAAGCCCGCGCGCTGGCGCAGGCGCGTGTGATACGCCTCCAGCGCCGGCAGTGGCGGGTGCTCCAGCGGCGTACGGCGCCAGCGGTTGAGCGACAGGCCGATGGCCACGTCGGCCAGGCTGAAGTGGCTACCGGCCACGTACGCATTGGTGGCTTGCAGGCGCTGTTCGAGCAGGCGCATCCGCGCGGTCCACTGTGCGCTAGCCGCGGCCAGCAACGCCGGGTCCTGGTGCGCGGGGGACTGGCGCACCAGGGACATGAACGGGTAGCGCCAGGCATCGTTGAGGTCGGTGGCCTGCCAGTCGAGCCATTGGTCGACGGCCGCGCGGGCACGCGGCGCGGCAGGGTAGAGGTGGGCGCCGCCATGCTGGTTGGCCAGGTAGCGCAGGATGCTGTTGGACTCCCACAGCACGAAGTCGTCATCGACGATCACCGGCACCATGGCATTGGGGTTCAGGGCCAGGAACTCCGGTGTGTCGGTGGCCTGGAAGCCGCTGCCCCAGTCTTCGCGTTGATAGGGCAGACCCAGCTCGGTGCAGGTCCACAGCACCTTGCGTACATTGATCGATGACGCCTTGCCGAGGATTCTCAACATGTTTCAGCGCTCCAGGCTGGCGAGGATGCGCTGGGCGGCGCGCACGCGCTCCTCGTTGGGGTAGTTGCGGTTGGCGAGCAGGACAATGCCCATCTGCTTCGAGGGCACGAAGGCGATATAGGCGCCGAAACCGTTGGTGGCGCCGGTCTTGTTGTACCAGGCGGCGGGCTCGGCGGGGAGGCTGGGGACCAGGGCCTTGGTGGCCTGGGGCTCGCGGATCATGTTGGCGCCATTGCCCGCCAGCAAGGTGTCCAGGGCCACTGGATACGGGTAGCGCTCCCAGCCCAGGCCTTGGGTCATGGCGCCGACCTGGAAGTAGCCGGCCTGGGTGATGGCGATGGCCTTGCGCAGCGCCGGGTCGAGTTCGTTTGGTCGCACCTGCAACTGGACGTAGCGCAGCATGTCGCTGGCGCTGGTCTTGATGCCATAGGCTTCGTCGGCGAAGGGACCGGGGCCGACCCGCACCGGCTTGTCGGCGGCGTCGTAACCTTGGGCATACAGCCCGCGAGCGTTGGCCGGTACCTCCAGGTAGGTGTGGTGCAGGCCCAGCCGTGGCAGCACATCCTGGGTCATCACTTCGGCGAACGGGCGTTGCTGCGAGCGCGCTGCCAGATTGCCGAACAGGCCCAGGCTGGGGTTCGAGTAGCAGCGCATGGTGCCGTGTTCGAACCGGCGCTGCCAGTGCTGGTAGAACGCCAGGACCTGTTTGTCGGTCTGCACTTCGTCCGGGAATTGCAGTGGCAGGCAGTCGCCGCTGTAGGCCCCCAGTTCCAGCACACTGGCGCTGCCGATCGCGGTGCCGGCCAGGGCTGGCTGGTAGCGGCTGGCAGGCGCGGCGAGGTCGAGCTTGCCTTCGGCGCTGGCCAGGGCGGCGAGGGTGGCGGTGTAGGTCTTGCTCACCGAGCCGACCTCGAACAGGGTATCGCGGGTCACGACCTGTTTTTCCTGCGTGTTCGCATAGCCATAGCTGAAGTAGTGCGACTGGCCATCGACGTACAGGGCCACGGCCATGCCGGCGATGCCTTGCTCGCGCATCAGCGGCTGGATGACGTCATCGACGGTCGACTGCAGATCGTCGGCCAGGGCCGGCAGGCTGGCCAACGCCAGGGTGGCGGCGAGGCAGAGGCGGTGGGTGTGTTTCATGGAAAAGCAGTCCTTGTCGAAGTGCGATACGGGAACCTGTAGCCTGCGCCTGTCCGTTGGGCGACATTGCCAGGGGTTCCGGCGTTAGCGCGGGAAAAGCGCAGACCTTATCGTCCGGGCTTGCACAATGACAAGACGGAATACGTGATGAAGTATTTGCGCATGCTTTTCGACAATTTCACCCTGGCGTTGCTCGGGGTGGTGTTCATTGCCACCGTACTGCCCTGTTCCGGCGAAGGGGCGGTGCTGTTCGGCTGGCTGACCAACCTGGCCATCGGCCTGCTGTTCTTCCTGCACGGCGCCAAGCTGTCGCGCGAGGCCATCATCGCCGGCGCCGGCCACTGGCGGCTGCACCTGCTGGTATTCGCCTGCACCTTCGTGCTGTTCCCCTTGCTGGGCATGGCGTTCAAGCCGCTGTTCGTGCCACTGGTGGGCAACGAGCTGTACCTGGGGGTGCTCTACCTGTGCGCGCTGCCGGCTACGGTGCAGTCGGCGATCGCCTTCACTTCGCTGGCCCGTGGCAACGTGCCGGCGGCCATTTGCAGCGCCGCGGCATCGAGCCTGCTGGGGATCTTCCTCACGCCGTTGTTGGTGATGATGCTGCTCGGTGCCTCCGGAGATACCGGCTCAGGGCTGGATGCCGTGCTCAAGATCACCCTGCAGCTGCTGGTGCCTTTCGTCGCCGGGCAGATCGCCCGCCGCTGGATTGGCGACTGGGTCCGGCGCAACGCCCGCTGGTTGAAAATGGTCGACCAGGCGTCGATCCTGCTGGTGGTCTACACCGCGTTCAGCGAAGCGGTGGTCACCGGGCTGTGGCACAGCGTCTCGGCGCAGCACCTGGCGGGGCTGTTCGCCGTGTGCGGCATCCTGCTGGCGGTGGTGCTGCTGGGCACGCGCCTGCTCGGGCGTGTGTTCGGGTTCAACGTCGAGGATCGCATCACCCTCCTGTTCGCCGGCTCCAAGAAAAGCCTGGCCACCGGCGTGCCGATGGCGCAGGTGTTGTTCGTCGGTGGTGGCATCGGCGCAATGATCCTGCCGCTGATGCTGTTCCACCAGATCCAGCTGATGGTCTGCGCGGTGCTGGCCCAGCGCTACGCGGCGCGGATTGAGGCCAGCAACGAGGTGGTGGCTTCCTGACTCATTTCGCGCAGCAGTGCGGCTTGGCATCGGTGCCTTCGTAGCGGTCGTGGTGACGCACCCAGTCCATCGTGCCCGCCTCGTTACGGCCCAATGGGGCCAGGTCGAGGAAGTTGTAGGCGTTGACCAGGATATCCAGGCCCCGGGCGTAAGTGGAGTAGGTGTGGTAGAGGCTACCATCCTGGTCGCGGTAGAAGGCGCTCAGCCCGGGCAGCTCGTTCTCGCTGCCTGTGTAAGGCTCGTAGTTGTACTGGGCGGTGCCGTCGGTGGCGACGCTGACGCCGAAGTCCTGGTTGAAGCGGCTGCCGTGGGAGGAAAACCACGGGAAGTGCCAGCCCATGCGGTGGCGGAATGCCTGGAACTCGGCGTAGGGGGCGCGGGACACCGCCACCAACGACACGTCGTGGTGCGCCAGGTGCAGGTTGGCGCCATCGAAGTGGTCGGCCAGGAACGAGCAGCCCGGGCAGCCTTCCTGCCAGCCTTCGACGAACATGAAATGGTAGACCAGCAACTGGCTGCGTCCGGCGAACAACCCGTCGAGGCCAAGTTCGCCGTCAGGGCCTTGGAAGCGGTAGTCGTGTTCGATTCTCACCCATGGCAAGGCGCGGCGGGCGGCGGCCAGTTCGTCGCGGTGATGGGTGAACGCCTTTTCGTGCAGCCACAGTTGTTGCCGGGCGGCTAGCCACTGGCTGCGCGAGACCACGGTGTGCTTGGGGTGGGTCATGGTGGTGACTCCAGGCTGAGGGATTCAACCTGTGGTCGAACGGGGCTGCGGTGGAATCGACAGTTAAAGGCACGTGGCCGACGAACGGCGGGGGATGGGAGGAAGGGCCGTTGTAGGAGCGGTTTCAGGCGCGATCACCCGCAAAGCGGGTGTCAGGGGAGTGTCAGGTACGCGTTGTCCGCATCGCGGCTGAAGCCGCTCCTACAGAGGCGCTTGCATCTGCTCGATCAATGCCCACAAACGCGGGTCATCGTAGTCCTCGATCACCAACTGCGCCCCAACCTCCCGCAGCCGTTCGGCCGGCTGCGTGGTCGCCAACCCCACAGTGAAGATCCCGGCATCGACGGCCGCCTTGACGCCTGGCAGCGAGTCCTCGAAGGCCAGTGCCTGGCCAGCGTCGGCGCCCAGGCGTTGCAGGCCGGTGAGATACGGCAGCGGGTCGGGCTTGGGGCGTTCCAGCTCGTCCGCGACCAGCACATGCTTGAAGCGCTCATCCAGGCCCATGGCACCCAGCATGTGCTCGGCATTCAGGCGTGGGGCGTTGGTCACCACGCACATGCCGATGCCGTGCTGTTCGGCGTGCGTCAGCAGGTCGAGCAGGCCAGGCAGGGGCGACAGGTTGGGTGACAGCTCGCGAAACAGTGCCTCTTTGCGCTCCGCCAGCCTCTGGCGTTCGGCGTTGTCCGCGTGCGGGAACAGTTCGGCGAACAGCAGGCCGTTGGAGCGCCCGCTGACCTGGGTATCGAACTGCTCCTGGGTCAGCGCGCGGCCGTCATGGTCATGCAGCAGTTTGCGGAAGGCCTGCAGATGCAGGGTATCGGTGTCGGTGAGGGTCCCATCGAGGTCGAACAGCAGGGCGGTCAGCATCGGGTATCCTGGCGAAACGGTTGCGGGCGGAGGGTTCCTCGGGATTCTAGCCGCAACCGCTGGCCGCATGTGAAACGATTCAGTGGTAACAGTCGATTGGCTGTCGGCTGTCAGTTCTGCGTGGGGGCGGCTTTAGCCGCGATGCGGGCATCGCGGTGACTGGCACCCGCTCCTGCAGAGGTCGTTTCAGTTCAATACTCGGTTCAATCGCCCTGTGCATACATCCATCGCATCAACGAATTGCGCCCACTGATCCCCAGTTTGATCGCCGCCCGCCGCAGGTAGCTTTCGACGGTGTTGACCTTCAGCTGCAGGTGCTCAGCCTGCTGTGGTGCCGTGCGTCCGGCGAGCAGCCCTTTGCACACCTGCATCTCCCGCTCCGACAAGGTGATATCGGCCTGGCGCAGGCGTTCGATGAAGCGCTGCTCCAGGCTTTCCGGCTCGCTCGGCTCTGGCTGCGTGGGCTGCAGGGCACTGATGTGTTTCTCGAGCATGGGCAGCAGCAGTGGGGAGATATCCTCCAGCCGACTGCGTTCGACGGCGGAGAACCCATAGCGCGGATTCGCGCGCAAGACCGTGATCTCGTAGCGGTAGCCATCCTTGCGCCGCGCCAGGTGCAGGCGCGCTGGCTCGTCGAAGGCATCGCCTGGCTCGCCTGTGCTGAACACCGTCTCGCTGAGCAAGGTGGCGTCGGGGCGGGAAGAGCAGGCGCCAGCCACCCGCATCTGGCGAATGAGGGTGGCATCGATGGTCAAGTGGGTCTGGATCAGGTCGTGCAGCCGCTGGGGGAAATGACGGCTGCCGGTACTGGCTATGACTTTGCCGATCTGCGGAAAAAGCAGGTGCGAATTCATCGTGTCATCCATGATGTGCTGTGGAACGAAGGCCCGTGCACGCCAGTAACCAGCGTCCTTGGTTGACGGCACGGCCGTTGGAGCTGCTTGCTATCCTAGTACAACGGTTCAGTGACGGTTAAATGAAGCGGCAATAATGGCATGACAATATCGGTTGTTGCAGGGCCGCTTCGGTTCTCCTGGCAGTCGGGTATGATGCAAGCCCTTTGCACACAACGAGGCCCGTTCCATGTCCCTGAGCGCAGAACAGATTGGCGAATTCCGCGGCTTCGCCGAACAGCTGGCCGACGCCGCTGCCGCCGCGATCCAGCCGTATTTTCGCGCAAGCCTGGAGGTGGAGGACAAGGGCGGGCGCCTGTACGACCCAGTGACCGTGGCCGACAAAGCCGCCGAGGACGCCATGCGCGAGCTGATCCAGGCGCGCTACCCGGACCATGGCATTCTGGGTGAAGAGCAGGGCGAGGCCGTTGGCAGCAGCCCGCTGACCTGGGTGCTCGACCCGATCGACGGCACCCGCGCCTTCATCACCGGCCTGCCGCTCTGGGGCACGCTGATTGCCCTCAACGACGGTACCCGCCCGGTGATTGGCGTGATGAACCAGCCGTTCACCGGTGAACGGTTCGTCGGTACGCCGGAAGGCGCCTGGCGCAGTGGCGCCCCCCTGAAGACCCGTGCCTGCACCGACCTGGCCTCGGCCACGCTGATGTGCACCACCCCCGACATGTTCGACACCAAAGCGCGCCAGGCGGCCTTTCACAAGGTGGCAGGCCAGGCTCGGCTGATGCGCTACGGCGGCGACTGCTACGCCTACTGCATGCTGGCGTCGGGCTTCGTCGACGTGATCGTCGAGGCGAGCCTGCAGCCCTATGACGTGCAGGCCCTGATGCCGATCATCGAGGGCGCGGGTGGGGTGATCACGGCATGGGACGGTAGCTCGGCGCAGAATGGCGGCTGCGTGGTGGCCTGTGGTGACAAGGCGCTGCATGCGCAGGTGGTGGAGATGCTGCGTCACGCCATGTGAATGTGAGCCGCTCTGCCTCCCTGTAGAGATTACCAACGGTCCGGGTACTGTCCGATTATCGAACTGCATGGCCTGGACCGATGTCCGCTATCCGCCCATCGTTTGCCCAGGCCGCATTGCCCATAGCCAGGTTTTTTGCTTAGTGTGGGCGCTACCAGCCGACTGTCGACTGCCCCGACGCCCCTGTGGCGGCCGGATAGAATGACCGTGACCGACCGCGTTCGCAGCCCGCCCGGGCCGCAGGATACGGCGCCCATAACAATAACGATGGCGAGTGCCTTGCCCATGGAAAGCCGCCTGTTGAGCGAGCAAAGCTGCGTGTTCCACCGCGCCGACCCCTATGCGGTGTCCGACTACGTCAACCAGCATGTGGGCCAGCACCATATCGGCTTGTCCCGCACCACGCACCCCCAGGCCAGCCTGAGCCATCGCAAATTCGCCGAGCTGGACCTGTGCCGTATCAGCTATGGTGGCAGCGTGCGTGTCACCTCGCCGGCGCTGGAAACCATCTACCACCTGCAGGTGTTGCTCAACGGCAATTGCCTCTGGCGCGGCCGCCAGCGTGAGCACTACCTGGTGCCGGGCGAGCTGCTGCTGATCAACCCGGACGACCCAGTGGACCTGACCTACTCCGAAGACTGCGAGAAGTTCATTCTCAAGGTGCCGGTGCGTCTGCTCGAGTCGATCTGCGACGAGCAGCGCTGGCAGCGGCCCAGCGGTGGCGTGCGCTTTCTGCGCAATCATTACCGGCTGGATGAGCTGGATGGTTTTCTCGGCTTGCTGGGGATGGTCTGCAACGAAGCCGAAGTCAGCGATTCGCTGCCTCGGGTGCAGGGGCATTACAGCCAGATCGTCGCCAGCAAGCTGTTGACACTGATGAGCACCAATGTGCGCCGGGAGTCGTTGGGCGGGGCGGGCCTGGAAAGGATCCTGGGGTACATCGAAGACAACCTGAAATTCGAGCTGAGCGCTGAAACCCTGGCCGAGCAGGCGAACCTGAGCCTACGGTCGTTGTACGGGTTGTTCGATCGACACTTGGGGACCACACCCAAGCAGTACATTCGCCAGCGCAGGCTGGAGCGGGTGAGGGCGTGCCTGGGCGATGCCAGTTGCGGCGTGCGCAGTGTCACCGAGCTGGCACTGGACTATGGCTTCCTGCACCTGGGGCGGTTCTCGGAGAGCTATCGGCAGCAATTTGGTGAGTTGCCGTCGGAGACCTTCAGGCGTCGGCAATGACGCGTTTCGCAGGTGGTTCCCACAGGTGTAGCAGCGGCTTCAGCCGCGATCTGGGCACTGCGGTGCCTGCATCGCGGCTGAAGCCGCTCCTACGGAGGTCATATCGGATCAGTGGGGCAAGACGGTGCTGAGTCAGGCCACGTCCACCAGCACGATCTCGCTGTCCTCGCGCGCGGTCACCCTCAACACGCTTTCCTGCTCGATCGCCACGCCATCGCGGGCCTTGGCCTGCAAACCATTTACCTCGATCACGCCCTTGGCCGGCACCAGGTAGCCACGGCGTCCACTGTCGAAGTGGTACTCGGCACTTTCTCCGGCACGCAAGGTGGCGGCCACCAGGCGGGCATCGGTGCGAATGCGCAGGCTGTCCTCGTCACCTTCACGGCCGCTGGCCAAGGTCACGAAACCTTCGCCACGCTCACCGTTGGGGAATGGCCGGGTACCCCAGGACGGCGCGTCGCCCAGCTTCTGCGGGATGATCCAGATCTGGAAGATGCGCGTATCGACCTTCTCCAGGTTGTATTCGCTATGGACGATACCGCTGCCGGCACTCATCACCTGCACGTCGCCCGCTTCGGTACGGCCTTTGTTACCGAGGCTGTCCTGGTGAGTGATGGCGCCTTCGCGGACATAGG
The DNA here is from genome assembly GCF_023277925.1 of Pseudomonas entomophila. NCBI lineage: Bacteria > Pseudomonadati > Pseudomonadota > Gammaproteobacteria > Pseudomonadales > Pseudomonadaceae > Pseudomonas > Pseudomonas entomophila. The sequence goes on along the minus strand of NZ_CP063832.1, from coordinate 1,758,337 downwards.
TGATGATCTCCATGTCGCGGTGCGGGTGCGGCGGGAAGCCACTGCCGGCGGCGATCAGGTCGTCGTTCCACACCCGCAGGTTGCCCCAGTGCAGCCGTGCCGGGTCGTGGTATTCGGCGAACGAGAAGTGGTGGTGGGCATCGAGCCAGCCGTGGTTGGCGTGGCCCAGGCTTTCGAACGGTCGCAGTTGCAGCATGATGATGCTCCTTGGATTCGGTGGAATGGGGCCATGATGCGCGGCTTAAATATCTAAAAAAAGCGTAAATATCGGCTAGATATGATCAATAAAATAGATAATTTAGATGCTATACCGCATGCGATTCATCGCCTAATCCACTGATCCATAAGCATTCGCTGGCGCTTTGCCGCGGATGAGGCGAACATGCCTGCTGTTTCGATTTTCAATGGAGTGACCGTGTCTCACGAGCATCCCCAGGCTCCGGCCGACCTGACCCCGCCCGCCCAACTGCCCTGGCTGCGCCGCTTCGCCGCGCGCCTGCTGGGGCGTGGCCTGAGCCGCTTGCGGGCACAGCACCGCGACTCGTGGTTCCTTGGCCATGCCGATGGCTTGCGCAACGGCCACGCCGACGGCCTGCGTGACGGCTACGAGCGTGGCCGCGTGGAGGGCTACGAAGCCGGGCGTCAGGTACTGGTGATCCGTGACAGCCGGCCCGACGGTTCAGGCGTGCCGGGCCGGGACGACAACCTGTTCGACGACTGGCGCCTGCCGTTGACCGCCGAGCTGAAAAAGCGCTTCAAGGCCGACGTGGCCCAGCGCTTGCCAGCCTCGGCCCAGCCCAGCACGGCGCAGTGGAAGCTGATCTTCAGCGACACGCCGACCACCTGCGTGGTGGCGGGGGCTGGGGCCGGCAAGTCGACTTCGCTGGTGTTGCGTATCCTGCTGTTGCGCCATTACCTGGGTTTCGAGCTGGACGCCATGACCGTGGTGACCTTCACCCGCGAGTCGCGCAAGGATTTCATCCAGCGCCTGCTGCAGGTGTTCGCGCTGTGGCAGATCGAGCTGTCGCCTGCCCAGGGCCGTGAGCTGGTGCGCACCTTCCACTCACGCATCCTGCCGCTGGTGCGCAGCTTGCCAGGGTTCGCCCAGGTGCGTGCGTTCGAGACCCTGGGCAACGAGATGCCCGTCGGTGGTGAAGCCAATGCCGAGAGCAACCCCTTCGACCTGCGCCTGAACGATGCTCAGCGCCAGCAGCTCAACCTCTGTTACAGCGTGCTGCTGGGCGAAAGCCCTCGTTTCGCCGAGTTGGTCGGCGTGCTGCGCCAGGAAGCCCTGTTGCTCAAGCCACTGGACCCGGAGCACCCGGATGTGCAGAAGCGCGCGCAGGTCACGCAACTGGCGGCCCAGCGCGACGAGGAGCTGTGCGATGTGATCGAGGACCTCTGGTTCGCCGCCGGCGCCTGGCCGATCAAGGGCATCGAGCCCTGCCGCGACACGGTGCAGATTCGCGGTAGTCGTTTCCACGTGCAAGGTCGTCTGGAAGGGCTGGATGCCTGGGTGGTCCTGGGCTTCGATCCTTCCGAGAGCGCTCAGTACCAGCGTCCCGGCGCCAAGCTGACGGTGCGGGCGGAGTGGGCAGTGAAGCGCACGCTGTTTCAAGCTTTCTGCGATAAGCCTCTGATATGGCTGGATAATTATGCTTCGGCAAAACGCTTGGCGGCGTCGCTCGCAGGCGATGCCATGGCCGGGCCGGGCTTTGAGTACAAGGTCAAGGGGGAGCTGGCGGCATCGCCATTGCTCGACGCTTTCGTCACTGCCGCCAGCTTCATCGAGAACCTTGGCCTGGACGTCAATGCCGCCGTGGCCGCCATGAGTTTCCCCGCCGGTGACAGCGACGCGGCATTCTTCGAGGCCCTGGCGCTCTATTGGAAGGCCCTTGAGGCGCACCTGATGGCGCAGTCGCCGCCGGTGATGACCTACAACCGCATGTTCGCCTTGTTCGGCGAAAACAATCCGGAGAACCTGGCGCTGTTGCCTGACCCGCTGCTGCGTCCGCTGGCGCACCTGATGATCGATGAGTTCCAGGATGTTTCGCCGCAGATCGTCAGCTGGCTGCGCGCCAGCCTGGCGGAGATTCGTCGTCGTGGCCCGGGCATGCACACGGGGCGCGCGGCCCAGCATGGGTCATTGATGTGCGTTGGTGACGACTGGCAGTCGATCTATGGCTGGCGCGGCAGCTCGCCCAAGTACTTCATGGAGTTCACCAAGGCATTCCCGTCACCATCGAACACCCGGGTGATGCTGGTGGAAAACTACCGCAGCCAGCAGCACATCATCGATGCCGCCGAGCATCTGGTGAAAGGCGCGCCGGCGATCGCGGGCAAGAAGGCCCGGGCGAGCGGGTTGGCGGCAACGTTGCCGTTGTCACCGGTGAAAGTGTTCGAACGTGACGAGGCAGCGTTGGCGCAGACCTTGATCGAGCATTACGAACGCGGTGAAACAGTGATGATTCTGTTTCGAAAAAGTATCGATAAGTTATTGATTGAAAAAGAAATATTACCTTTACTTAAAGCTGATTCTAGCTTGCCGCCGGGGCAGCGCCGGCTGCGCCAGCTGACCTATCACAGTGCCAAGGGGTTGCAGGCCGATGCCGTGTTCATGCTGGGGGACTGCCAGTACCTGACCAGCTCGCCCTACAAGAACCAGGTGTACCGGTTGGCCGGCCTGGGCAAGCCAGGGGATGCGCAGGCGTTCGACACGGCACAGAAAGAGGAAGTGCAGCGCCTGGCCTATGTTGCGGTCACGCGGGCGGCCAGGCACTGCTACTGGTATGTGGAGAAGCCCAGTGGCGAGGCCGCAGGGCAGCCTCGCGCGTCGAGCCAGGTGCAGGGGCGGCAGGCCTTCTTCGAAGACCTGCGTGGCCTGTAGATCAGTTGTTGGGGTCGCGGCGCGTGGTCAGTTTCAGGTAGAGGGCGTCCTGGTCCTCCTCCAGGCCCAGCGCCATGCGGTTCATGCCCGTGACGTACTGGTCGCTGGCGATCTCCAGGCGCAGTGGCTGGCCATCCTCACCCAGCGGGCTGCGTTGCAGTGCCTTTGACAGCGCATCGGCCACGGGGGGCTCTAGCGGCCCTTCCAGGTCATTCCCTTCCAGATAGTCCACGCCAACATCCCAGCGCTTCCTGAGGGCATCGAACCGGGCTCGATATTCTGAGCGCAACAGGCGCCGCCAGGTCGGTTGCCGCGAGATCCACTGACGGCGAGCCTGGGCGTCCAGGTCCCGTTTCTCGACTTCATCGCCGATGGCTTCCTCAGTCCAGACCGAAATATCGGCGGTGTCCCGGTACAGCATGTCGCGTTGAAGCTCGGGGAAGTCGAGCCTGCTCGACAAACCCGTGCGCAGGGCCAGGCGCATCTCGATCAGGTCAAGCCCCTGGCCCAGGCCGTTGATCAGCACGTCGTCCGACACGGTGTCGAAACGGTGCAGGGGTGGCACCGTCGGCTTCACGCCACGATCGCCTACCGGCAAGGCGCGCCAGGCGTCCAGGGCCTGCATGGCATTGCGCCTGGCCTGGCGGGCGTTGAACAGCGCCTGGGCCAGTTCGTTGACCTGATCGCGACGGAACAGGCGACGGAAAAACTGGAACAGCCGCGGTGTGGTTACCTGCGCGCCAGCGGCTTCATCGTAGGCCATGATTTCGATCTGCAGGGTGCCGAATGCATCGGCGCCGGCGTCGCCACAGGATACCGGAAACTCACTGGCGACTTGCTCCAGCCGCTTGCGCAGGCGGGTGCTGGCTGCGGCCCGCTCCAGCAATGCCCAGACCTGGCGGGCGAACGCCTCGGGTTGGCGTCGCGCACTGGCGGACATGCCGACCTGTTCGACGACCTGGCGCAGGTTGGCATGCCTGTCTCCATCGAACAGTGCTTTCCACGTCGTTTTCTGTGGTTCGGTCGCGTGCTCCAGCCAGTTGATGCGTGGTGTTGTCGCAGGGGCGGGCGCAAGCCCCTGGCCTGGGTCTTCGAAGAGCGGTTCGACTGATACACCCGCCACCTCGAGGCCGCGGCGGACGTTCTCGTCCAGTGGGTTGTAGTTGAATCGCCAGCGGTACTGGGAGCGCCTTCCCAGCAGTCCGTCCGCGTAGGGGGATACCAGCAAGGCCTGCATGTCGGGCACCTGGTCGATACGGTTCATGCTCAGGTCGAGCTCGCGCAGCATGCTCGGTGTGCGCTGCATCAAGCCGCTCAATCCAGCGGGCCAGCGTTCGAGCTGGCAGTTGTCCAGATGCAGGGTGGCGAGGTTGTCGAGGCCGGTCAGGTCGGGGCTGGTAACCAGTGGGTTGATGCTCAGGCGCAACTCGCGAAGTTCGCCCATATTGCGGAACTGGTTCGCCGTGTCTGCGTCCAGCGTGATGTTGTTGAAGCGCAGGTCCAGGGTTTCCAGGCGCAGTCCGGCCAGCATCTGCAGATCCTGTGGGGTGAGCGTCAGCCTGTTGCGAGGCAGGGAGAGGCTGCGCAGGTGCTGCAGTTGTGGCAGTACTTCATTGGCCTCGGCGGGCAGTTGCCCCATGGGCATGCCGTCCAGGCGCAGTTCGCGCAGTTGTGGGGCGTTACGCAAGGCGCGCAGGATGGAGGATGCGCTCATCTGTGGGCTGTTTATCACCTCGACCCGTCGTAATGATGGGAACGCTTGCAGGAAGTCGTCGGGCAACTCGATCACATTGAGATTCTCCAGCACCAGTTCGGTGATGTGGTCGAAACGCGTCGAAAGTGATGGCATTGCATCGAGTGCCAGGTTGGACAGGGTGAGCGTTTCCCCTTCCATTCGCTGCCAAGCGCGTATCAGAACATCGCAAGCTCGGTTGTAGAACTGCCCGACTTCCTCGCCCCAGTCGTTGGCACCCATGCTTGCCCAGTCCGTCAGCTGTTGGCGCAGTCCATCCAGCTGTGTGCGTAGCGCCTGGATCTGTTCGGTCGCATTGCCCCTGGCACGCAGGGTGGTGAGCAACTGGCGCAGCTCACGGTCGGCCAGGCCTGGGTACAGCGCGTGCAGTTCGCGCTCGGCCCTGGAGGCGAAAATGCCGGGGCTCAGGGGGTAGCCAAAACGCCCATCGCTCAGGCGTAACGGCGAGCGAAAACCCCTGGGCAGCGGTTGCTGGCCGATCAGGCGGGCGGCGCGTGGGCGATCGGCCAATGCGGCGTGGTAGCACTGCTCGGCCGTCCACTGTGGATGTTGGGCAAGCAGGCTGGCACGGATGCTCTGGGTGTCGGCGTTTGCCAGGCTGCTTCGGTACAGGCCCAGGATGGCTCGGTCCAGGCGTACGCGGGCTTGCATCAGGCGAGCTTCCTCGGCGATGCGCAGGGGCACGCGGCCGGCGAGCAGGGTTTCCCGTTCGAGGGTATTGGCCTGGCCAGCCAGCTCCTCCAGCGCTTGCCTGGGCAAGGTCGGAAACTGTCGGCCGAGGGGGCCTGTCGAGGGCCAGGCGGCTTCGCAGGTGCTCTTGTAGAAATTGTCGAACAGCGACTGACGCTTCGTTGCGAGCTGGTCGGCCATCAGGTTCTGCAGCGCCTGCTGGCGGTGCGCGGTATCGGTACCCTCGGGTAACAGTGCGTTGACCACGTCTTCGTCCAGATGCTCAAGGACGATGCGTGCCAGATCGCCATTGTCCAGATCGGTCCGGGTCAGTTGGATCACGGTGTCACCCAGCCAGTCGCGCCCATAGCGCGTCGCGCTTCCCATTGGCTCGGTGCCGTCGAACACTTCCAACACGACATCTTCGGGCCAGCCGGGCAGTTCGCCCAGCACGCTGATGGCGAACTGCTTGTAGGCGGCCAACGGGCTGCCCGCACGGGTACGAGCGATGATGTCGTCGGTGGTTGTGTCGGCTTCAAGTCGTCGCAAGGCGTCTTCGAGCAGCGCCGGGGGGCGCCTGCCATCGGCATGCAGTTGTTCCAGCACGCCACGGTCCAGCTCCGTGCTGTCGAGTGCGGCGAGCAGGTCTTCGTCCTTCAAGCCCGTGCCGAGTGGGCCGAGGCGGCGCATCAATGTGACGCGGCTCCAGTCCTGTGGGCGTTCGTGCTGCATTCGCCAGGCCCCTTTGCCGTTACCCTCGATTCGCGGCTGATAAGCCTGTGGATCGTGCGGATGCACGATGCGCCAGTGGCCCTCGGCGTCCCGGGTAACTTCGTGGAGGTGGTCAGCCAGCTTGATGAAGTGTCGCGCGTCATGGTCAAGGATGCCTTCTGCATCTGGCAGCAGGCCCTCAGGCAGCGCGACCGGGCTGCGGTACTGTTCGAGTTGCGGGTGCCACAGGCGTTGCTCGCCGTCGACCCAGATGCTCTGCATCCAGTCGACGAACCCGGAGGCCTTCGCCACCTTGGCGGCACCTGCGATGACGATGACGCCGCCGAGATTGACGAGCAGCGACTCGACTTGCGCCACCGCTTCGGCATTGTCTGCTTCGGACCAGGCTTCGAAACCATGGAAGATGCTCGCCATTACTTGCGCGGCTCCCACGGCCAGCATGACCGCGTCGAGGCCCGGGACGAACATGGCGGCGACGTTGAGCAGCGTCAGGCCGCGTTCGGCCCAGTGTTTCAGGCGCTCGGCACGTGCCTTGGCATCCATGTCCGCCGTCGGGACCGCGACCCCGCGGGCATCAGCCTGCAGGCGCTGAACATGGGCATTGAAGAGTTTGGGCCAGACGGGGAAGGCGATCGGCACTTGATGCACCGCCAGCGCCGGGAAGCGGGCGGGCCGCGGTGCGTCATCTTCCTCGTGCGCCTCGTCGGCCACCTGCCCTTGCCAGGGATGCACGCCGGGTTCGGTTTCGCCAAAAGCGGGTGAAGGCGGTTCGAGGGGGATCACATCCGGACGGCGTTTTTCGAACAGCCTGGCCGTCAGCTTCCTGGCCATCTCCGGGCGATCCTTCAGCGCGACATGCTCAAGGAAGCGTCCGCGATAGGCGGGCTCCAGCAGGCGCCGGCGCACATACCTGCCCAGGGCCAGCAAGTTGGCGAACTCCTGCACGGGATGTTCGTCATCGAAAGGCAGATAGGCGATACAAGGTGGTGTGGTTATGCCTGTGGGCGTCAACAGGAGCAGGTCGTGCACCTGGATGTCGAGCATGGTCAGGGTCTGCGCCACGATGGGGTGGGTGCCGTAGCGCGGGGCGGTATCGGTGACACAGAACTGGCGCAGCGCCTGGTAGCCCGCGTCGCTGAGTTTGCCCCGCAAATGCGCGATCATGCATTTCACTGCCAGTTCGTCGCGGCGGGCCTGGACCCATGCTGGCTGCACCTGGGCCTTGCGGTCACCGCCATACAGGCTTTGCAGGTGGGCCTGGTAGCGCTTGCCCAGGTCCAGCATGCGGCAGCGGCTCACGAACTGGCTGGTGGTCAGGCCAGGCAGCTCGGCGCTGTCTGTAATGCTAGCTTGCAAGGTACTGAACGAGCCGACCTCGGCCATGCCCTCGAAGTTGTGCAGGGCGGCCTCTAGCAGGCTGGTGAGGGTCGCGCTGCCGGTCGGCTGCTCGGTAAACAACGGCGGGCGAGGGGTGTAGTGCGAGGCATCAGGGTCGGGAAAGTCGCCTTCCTGGTGTGAAGTGAAGGGTTGGAAGCGAAATTGTGCGTCTGTCACGGGGACCGTCAGGCCGAGTTCCGCCTGCAGCAGGGGTTCGCAAAACTCGGTGATACCACGCAGACCGTTCAGCGCCTTGGCCAATGCCTTGTGGCTGGTGGCCCGGCGATGGATGGCATTGCGCAGGTCGGCCCTCTGTTTGGGGCTAGCCTGCGTGAACCATTCCGGGAGTTGGCCTTCTGCGTTGACGTGCTCCGCACGCGCGCGGCTCAGCAGCCTGCTGGCCTGTGTGTGATGAAGGTGTTTCGTCCAGCCGGGCAAGCTGCGCAGGATCTGCTGCTGGTGGTAGGGGGGGGGATGCTGTGCATGGTCGTGCTCCATGAAGGTAAGCGGCCATTCAACAGCGGCAGAAGCTGGCAGGGGTGGTACATATTGGATTCGGATGCAACCGGATCGAGCTGAATCGGATCGTGGCAGGTTGCGGACGAGCGCCGCACCGCGAACAGATGCCGCAGGTGATTGACGAGGTCGCTCGCTTCCTGGTGTGAGGGCCGGGGCACACTGGCTATCCCGACAAAGCCGATTATGCTTCAGGTGACCTTGCCGCGATCCGAGGCCTGCCTCGTCGTGGTTCGCGCAACCGGTAAAGCCCTGGGGCCTGGGTGCGTGCGTTTGATTCTGTTTGGGACACTCCGGCCCGCGACAACTTGACGGAGGCGACCCATGGCGGTCCTCGACAGCGCATCCACGGGCAGTAGCGCGCCCCAACGTGGTATCACCCGGGAGGAGCGCAAGGTCATTTTCGCCTCTTCACTGGGTACCGTGTTCGAATGGTACGACTTCTACCTGTACGGCTCGCTGGCGGCGATCATCGCCAGGCACTTCTTTGCCGGCGTCAATGAAACCACTGCGTTCATCTTTGCCTTGCTGGCCTTTGCCGCCGGCTTCGCGGTACGGCCGTTCGGCGCCATCGTGTTCGGCCGCCTGGGGGACATGATCGGGCGCAAGTACACCTTCCTCATCACCATCGTCATCATGGGCCTGTCCACCGCGGTGGTGGGCATCCTGCCGAGCTATGCGGCGATTGGCGTGGCCGCGCCGGTCATCCTCATCACCTTGCGCTTGTTGCAAGGGCTGGCACTGGGCGGCGAGTACGGCGGCGCGGCCACTTATGTGGCCGAACATGCGCCGAAGGGCCGGCGCGGATTCTTCACCGCGTGGATCCAGACCACCGCCACACTTGGGCTGTTCCTGTCGCTGCTGGTGATCCTGGCCTGCCGCATGGCGATGGGTACCGAAGCCTTTGAAGACTGGGGCTGGCGTATCCCGTTCCTGCTGTCGATCCTGCTGCTGGCCATCTCGGTGTACATCCGCATGCAACTCAACGAGTCGCCGGTGTTCATGAAGATGAAGGCCGAGGGCAAGGCGTCGAAAGCACCGCTCACCGAGTCGTTCGCCCGCTGGGACAATCTCAAGGTGGTGATCATGTCGCTGCTCGGCGGCACCGCCGGCCAGGCGGTGGTGTGGTACACCGGGCAGTTCTACGCGTTGTTCTTCCTGATGCAGATGCTCAAGATCGACCCGCAGACCGCCAACCTGCTGATTGCCGGCTCGCTGTTGATCGGTACGCCGTTCTTCATCATCTTCGGCAGCCTGTCGGACCGCATCGGGCGCAAGCCGATCATCATGGCCGGCTGCATCATCGCGGCGCTGACCTATTTCCCGATCTTCAAGGGGCTCACCGAGTACGGCAACCCGGATGTGTTCGTCGCCCAGGAGCAGAACCCGGTGGTGGTGGTGGCCGACCCTGGGCAATGCGCGTTCCAGTTCGACCCAGTGGGCAAGGCCCGTTTCACCAGTTCCTGTGACATCGCCAAGAGCCTGCTGGCCAAGCGCGCCATCCCCTACGAAAACCGGGCCGCCGAGCCCGGCAGCGTCGCCCAGGTGCACATCGGTGAGCGGGTGTTGTCGAGCTTCGATGGCCGCAGCCTGGCGGCGGCGGACTTCAAGGCACAGAACGATGCCTTCACCGCCAGTCTCGGGGCGGCGCTGAAGGAAGCCGGCTACCCGGAAAAAGCCGACCCGGCGAAGATCCACTACCCGATGGTGCTAGTGCTGCTGACCCTCCTGGTGATCTACGTGACCATGGTCTACGGCCCGATCGCCGCCTGGCTGGTGGAGTTGTTCCCGGCGCGTATCCGCTACACCTCGATGTCGTTGCCGTACCACATCGGCAACGGCTGGTTCGGTGGCTTCCTGCCGACCGTGGCGTTCGCCATGGTGGCGGCGACCGGGGATATCTACTACGGGCTGTGGTACCCGATCGTGATCGCGGTGATGACGGCGGTGCTGGGGATCTTCTTCCTGCCGGAGACCAAGGATAGGGATATCCATTGATTTGGCAGGACCACTGTAATCGGATGGACTCGCCCCCGCCGAGGCATCACAGTGCCACGGTGGCGTTCTAAAAAGCCAACGGCAGCGAGGGCGAGACCATGAGCAAGCATAGGACGAAGCGCAATTCCCTGTCTTCCAACGATGTAACGCTTTGCCAACATCTGTCAGTCGACCTGGCCAAGCAAGTCTTTCAGGTGGCCGGAGATGACGGTTCCGGGCGCGTCATCTACGAAGATCGAATCAAATCCCGTGAAGCCTTTCATGCGTTCCTGACCAGGCTGCCACCCACCGTGACGGTCCTGATGGAAAGTGGCCCCGGCGCTCAAGCATGGGGGCGTTTGCTACAGGCGCAGGGAACGCCAGTCCGCATCCTGCCCGCGCAGCGAGTGGCGGAGCACCGCAGTGGTGCCAAGAACGATCGTAACGACGCCCATGCCATCTTGCGCGCAGGCCGGGATACCAGCATTGCTGCGGTGCCGATCAAGAGCACTGCCGCTTTGGCGATTCAAGCCTTACACCGCGCCCGCAGAGGCTATGTCAGGCGCCACACCGCGCTAGGCAACCAGATCCGCGGCCTGTTACTGGAACAGGGCGTCGCCCTGGCGCAAGGCGATTTAGCCGTCAGCCACGGTGTACCGCGCATTCTTGAAGATACGACTCAACCATTGCCAGATCTGCTGCGTGAATTGCTCGATGAACTGCTCGCCGAATGGCGCTATCTGAGTGAGCGTATCGCCATCCTGACAGGACGGCTCGAAACAGCGGCGCAGGCCGACAAGGTCGCATGCCGCCTGATGACGATACGCGGTGTCGGCCCGATCATCGCCACAGCGATGCTGGCCAAGCAGCCTGAACCCTCGCGTTTCCCCAATGCTCGACAGTTTGCCGCTTACTTTGGCCTGGTGCCCGACCAGCACAGCAGTGGAAAGAAGGTCAGGCTAGGCAAGATGAGCAAGCGAGGTGACGGCTACCTGCGCAGCATGATGATCCAGGGTGCGCACGCGGTTCTTAGCCATTTGAAGCCTGATTCCGATCAGCCAGACGATCGCCGCCTCTTGCGATGGTTAACTCGACTTGGTCGCAAGGAGGCGGCGATCAGACTGGCTAATCGAAATCTGCGCATCATCTGGGTGCTGCTACAAGGTGAGCAGGTCTACCAACGCCAACCGAACGATCGTCAGGAGCCCGCCATGAGCCACTGACTTACGGTGTTACGCCACCGGGGTGCCGAGCGCCCCAGCCCCTGCTAGTGAACATCGACCCTAGGTAAGACCGTCGCGGATTAATGCCTACGCTCCTACCGGCCCAAGAGGCCTAAATGTAATGGGCATGCTGCGAGCTCACCCCGATGTTGGCCAGAAGCACCAAGCTTCCTCGAATAGGCCTGATACATAGATGCAACCGGGTAACCTTGTTCGAAAAGCAGGTAGACAATGTAGGCGAGTCCATACATAGGAGCGGCTTCAGCCGCGATCACCCGCAAAGCGGGTGCCGGGCACCGCGTCGTCGGCACCGCGGCTAAAGCCGCTCCTACGGAAGGCTCTGTTCCCTGTACTCAGTCGAAGTACCCGCGCAGGCCATAACGATAACCGGTGTCGACCTCGGCATCGGCGCGAGGGCCATGGGTCTTCGTTAACACGAACTCGAACGCCGGTTCGTACAAACCATCCCGCACCACGGCACCCGCCAGCACTTCCACTTCATACCAGCCATTGTCCAGCTCGATGAGCGGCCGCCCCGGCTCCTGGTAGCGCGCCAACAGGTCGCCCATGCTCTTGCGGGTGAAATGCTGCAGCACGCGCCAGGTGAATAGCATCAGCGAACGGTTCTCGACCCGCAGCCGATAGCCCTTGCGATGGTGCTTAAGGCGACTGCCGGGCTCGAGCAGGGCGGGAGTGCCAGCGCCGAGGCTGAAGACGATACGGTAGGGCAGGTTGTCGATACCGGCCAGGGGCAGGATCACGCCTTCGCGCACCGCCTGGTCGCCACTGTCGCCTTGAGTGAAGGCCCGGGCCAGGTCGTCGGGAAGGTCGTGTTCATCCTTGAAGTGTTCGAGCAGTTGAATATCACCGAGAAGAAAGTAGTCGACCAGGTCGTTGAGGACTTCGCTGAACTCGAAGCGCATGGATTTTCCTTGTTGTGGCTGCGCTGGGTGAAGTCAGGAATGTAGATGGACTGCACGTGTGCCGCCAGCCACTTTCTCAGTGACGTTGGGCGATCTGGATCAGGTTGCCACAGGTGTCGTCGAACACCGCCACCGTAACCGGTCCCATCACCGTCGGTGGCTGAGTGAAGTGTACGCCCGCGGCGCACAGGCGGATGTATTCGGCCTGGATGTCGCGAACGCCGAATGACGTGGCGGGAATGCCGTCCTGCTTGAGGGCGGTCTTGTAGGCTTTTGCCGTGGGGTGGGCATCCGGTTCGAGCGACAGTTCGACGCCGTTGGGGTCGTTGGGTGAGGTGAAGGTGAGCCAGCGGTGCTTGCCCATCGGGATATCGTGCTTGGGTTGGAAACCCAGTACGTGGTGATAGAACGCCTGGGCCTTGGCCTGGTCGTCGACGAGAATGCTGGTGACCACGATCTTCATAGGCTCACACCAGGGTGAAGGGGTGTAACAGCAAGTAAAGACGTTGCCAGGTTTTTGGCCAGCGGGACACCACGGCCATTCCGGTCGTTCGCAAGTGGGGTGTTTGAGTTCAGACCGCGTCGTGCAGCGAGCCGCCGACCAGGTCGAAGGTTTCCAGCTCTGCTTCGACGGCTTCGATGATGCGCTCGACGTCGGCGGCGGCCATGATCGCGGTACAGGGAATGCCGGCGATGGCCAGCAGTGTCACGCCCGTGGCCCGGTCGAAGAGCCGGGCAACCATGCTGCGAGGTGCGTCCATGCTGGCTTCGAACCCCAGTGGGTGAAAATGCCAACGCATCACCTGGCAGGCGTTGGGGAACGTCATCTTGTTCATGCCAGCCTCCTTGTTCGTACGTGAACGTGGTGATCAGGGTGGCCGTGCCTGGCCGTGCCTGGCCGTCGGGAATTAACCATAGCACCTGCCATGGCAGTGTTCCCTGGAAAATATGGCAAATGTGCTAATGCATGACGGTTGTCACATTGCTGTCATCGCGACCGGTCGGCGGGCGTAGGGCGGGGCAAACGTTTGTCCTGTGGGCCGGGCACTGGCGAGGCGCCCGGCTCTGCTATGTTTACTGGCAGCGATTTCGGACCAGCGGTGCGGGTCGGGCAGACAGGGAGGTAGCCATGCGATTTTCCACGCTCACCCAACGCATCGCCGGCGAGGCGGCCGCTGCCTGGGATATCCACTACCAGGCCCTGGCCCTGCGCCGACAGGGGCGCGAGATCTTTCTGCTGTCGATGGGCGACCCGGACTTCGACACGCCACCGGCGGTGGTCGAGGCAGCGGTCGTCAGCTTGCGGCATGGTGACACCCACTACAGCGATGTGCGCGGCAGCCTGGCCTTGCGTCAGGCCATCGTAAACGACCGCCAGTTGCCCCTCGACCCGGACCAGGTGGTTGTCACCGCTGGCGCCCAGTGCGCCTTGTACGCGACTTTCCAGTGCCTGTTCGAAGCCGGCGACGAGGTGATCGTCGCTGAGCCGATGTATGTCACCTACCACGGTGTGTTCGGTGCTTGTGGCGCGCAGGCGGTGCCGGTGGCGGTCAGCTCGGAAGAGGGCTTTCGGCTTGACCCTGGCGCAGTGGCCCGAGCCATCACCCCGCATACCCGTGGCGTGCTGCTCAACAGCCCGCACAACCCCACCGGCGCGACCATCAATGCGGCCGACATGGCGAGCCTTGCACAGCTGTGCCGTGAACATGACCTGTGGCTGGTCTGCGACGAGGTGTATCGCAACCTGAGTTATGACAGCCCGGCGCCAAGCCCGCTCAGCCTGCCGGGCATGGCCGAGCGCTGCGTGGTGATCGACAGCCTGTCCAAGTCCCATGCCATGAGCGGCTGGCGAGTGGGCTGGGTGATCGGGCCCAAGGCGCTGGCGGCGCATCTGGGCAACCTGGCCATGGCCATGCTGTTTGGCCTGCCGGAATTCGTCATGCAGGCCACCTGCCTGGCGCTGGAGCGCGATTTGCCGGAAGTACGGCGGATGCGCGAGGCCTACCGCCAGCGGCGTGATCGGGTCTGCGCGGCGCTGGAAGGCTGCCCGGGGGTGCGAGTGCATCGTCCGGCGGGCGGCATGTTCGTGATGCTCGATATCCGCGGCAGTGGGCTCAGCGCGCAGATCTTCGCCCAGCGCCTGCTACTGGAGGAGGGGGTGACGTTGTTGCCCGGAGATGCCTTCGGCCCAAGCGCGGCCGGGCATGTGCGGCTGGGGCTGGTGTTGGATGCCGAGGTGCTGGAGGAGGCCTGCCGGCGCATCGTCGCCTGCGCCCGGCGAGTGCTAGCCGAGCAGGCCGGCGGCGATGTTGATGGTGAAGCCGAGGATCGCCGTGTTGAACACGAAGCCTACCAGTGAGTGGGCCAGTACTGCCTTACGCATGGCGCGCCCCCCGACGCCGATGTCCGAGGTCTGCACGGCGACGCTGATGGTGAACGAGAAGTAGTGAAAATCCCAGTAGTCCGGGTTGCGCTCGTTATCGGGGAAGCGCAACGGCGGCTCGCGGTGGTCGTTGGTGTAGAACAACCGCGCGTAGTGCAGGCTGAAAACGCAGCCGATCAATAGCCATGAGCCGGCCACGGTCAGGCCGGTGTACAAATAGTGCAGAGCCTGCGCGCTGCCTTCCAGGCCACGGCTGGACACCAGTTGCAAAGTGACAGCGGCCAGGCTGGCGATGGCCGCCACGATCACGGTGACCAGCACCAGGCCGGCGTTCTCGTCTTCGATGCTGGCCACCTGGCGGACCTTGCCCGCTGTTGCTCGCACGCTGAGCCACAGGACCATGAACAAGTACAGCCACACGCCGACGTTCCAGCCGGCAAGGATGCGCTGCACGGTATCGTCGGCGGGGATCAGCCAGGCGCCGAGGAGGCCGGCCAGGGTGGCGATGCTGAGGCGGGGGTGGGTGCGGGTCAGGTGGTGGAAGGCCATGCTGTCTCGGACTTGGAGGGGGGCGCTGCAACTGTAGACCACACGACGTTGCCGGGCGAGCAGCAATGCCAACCTGCTTTCATGGAACATCGGTTTGACAGGACCTCTGTAGGAGCGGCTTTAGCCGCGATACAGACAACGCGGTGTCTGGCACCCGCTTCGCGGGTGATCGCGGCTGAAGCCGCTCCTACAGCTCGCAACCATTGCAGGCGCTCCGCTATCCCGGCATCCCATCCACCCTGGGGCGCATCAGGATCGGCAGGTAATGCCACAGGAACAGCAACAACGCAGCACAGCCCAAAAGCACCGACACACCCAGCCCCAGCGGCGTGAACGGCACCAGTGCCACCCGTGCCAGCGCCGCCAGTTGGATCAGCGCGAAGGCCCAACCGACACTGCGCGGCACCTGCAGGGGGCGCCCGGTGTGTCCGAGACTGACCCGCGCCATCATGGCCACGATCAGCCCGGTCATGCCCCCGACCGTGAGCGCATGGGCCGCCAGGCTCGGGTTGATTTCCACCCCGGCATGCCACACCGCCAGCCCCAGGCACGCCGGCACCAGCCAGGCATAGGCCAAGTGCAGCGACCACAACAGTGGCACGTACCAGAGGCCACGGTCGTGCCACAGTACCAGGCGTGCCCCGTGCAGCACGGCCAGGGTGCCGAACAGCAAGGCCATCAACGGCTGTGGGGTGTCGTTGAACCCCGCCAGGTAGCTGACTGGAAGGGCCACGCTCGCCACCAGGCAGGTGCGGTCCAGCCAGGGGCGTGCGGGTGCCGGGGTCATGTTGCCCAGCCCGCGACGGGTGAAGAAGGGGATCACCCGGCCGCCGATCACGCTCATCATCGCTGCCACCAGCCAGAGCCCGGCAAGCACGCCACGCCGTTGCCAGCTTTCGTCGTGGTTCAACCAGCCCACCAGCGTCAACCACTGGCAGGACGCCAGCAGCAGGACCAGCACCACGATCGGGTAATTGTTACGCAGGCGCCGCTGGATGATTGGCCGTGCCAGGGCCACGGCAACCAGGGGCAGGAAAGCGCCCTGGAGCACTACCATCAACCCTGCCGGCAGCGGCAGGAACCAGCTTGCCCGTGCCAGCAGCCAGAGCAGGAACAAACCCATCAGGGGGCGACCACCCAGGCCGGGAATGCCGCTCCAGTTCTGCACGGCCGTCAGCAAAAAACCAGCAACGATGGCAGCGGCAAAGCCATAGAGCATTTCATGGCGGTGCCAGGCCAGCATGCCCCCCGAGGGTGAAAGCTGCAGGGTGCCCGTCAGGGTACCGGCCCACAGCAGCAAGGCAAGTAAGGCGAACAGGCTGCCGCCTAGGAAGAACGGGCGAAAGCCAAGGGCCCAGAGGGCCTGGCGCGGACGTGCGGCGATGGGCTGGATGAGCATGAGGAGAACCTTGGTTCGATCAGCGGGAGTGTATGGGGTACCATCACGATCCGTGCCATCGCCGAAACCGTTGTATATCAAGGTGATGGCACTTGCATAGGTCATAATGACCTGATGCTTTATTGTCATTCTGACTTGAATCATGGTCGATATGACTTGCCTTGCGCTTCTCGTTGCCATCTCGCGCCGAAGCTCCGCTACAGGATTCCCGTTGTGACCGACCTCCTGCGCAACCCACTGTTGCAGTATCTCGCGCGCCTGGCGCCGTCCAGCCAGTTGACCATGCGCTACATCCTCCAGGACGCCGCCGATCGGCTGGGTTTCGTCGATTGCGATATCGTCGATGTGCCTTGGCACCATCTCGAGCCCGGCCATGTGATCGCCCTGGTGGCGGCCCTGCGCGCGGACGACTATGCACCGAATACCTCGTCGCTGTATGTGAATGCGGTGCGTGGGGTCATGAACGAAGCCTGGCGCCAGGGTCTGATCGAACACGAGCATCTGCTGAAGATCCGTGAAATCAAGCCGGCCAGCGGCAGCCGACTGCCCGCAGGACGCAACCTGCGGCGCAGCCTGATCCGTGAGCTGATGGATGTTTGCGCCGCCGATCCGCGACCACAGGGCGTGCGCGATGCGGCGATCCTCGCGCTGCTGTATGGCACCGGCATGCGCAAGTCGGAATCGGTGGACGTGAACCTGGCCCAGGTCGACTTCAACGAGCGCAGCGTGCAGGTGCTGGGCAAGGGCAATCGTGAACTGGTCAAGTACGCGCCGGCCTGGGCGTTTGACAAGTTGCAGGCCTGGCTCGACCTACGCCGCCAGCACTTGCCGGCGGGGGAGCGTGACGATGCGTTCCTGTTCAACCGTATTCGCCGGGGCAGCCATATCACCCGGGCGCGCATCACCAAGCACGCCATCTACTACATCGCCCGCCAGCGTGGGGCGCAGGTCGGGGCGAAGATCATGCCCCATGATTTTCGCCGGGCGTTCATTACCCGGGTGATCGAGGAACACGACCTGTCGATCGCCCAGAAGCTGGCGCACCACGCCAATATCCAGACCACGGCGGGGTATGACCGGCGGGATGACAATGATCGGCGGCGGGCGGTGGAACGGTTCGATTACTGAGTGGGAGATGGCACCGGCTTTGCCGGTGTTCGCCAGCAAGGCTGGCTCCTAAGGGGGCTCGGCAAGGCCGACCCCAGCAGGAGGCCGGCCATTTTCTGGGGTGAGGGTCAGACGCGGAACTGGTCCATCAAGCCTTGCTGCTGGTTGGCCAGGCTGTTTAGCGACTGGCTGACTCGCGCCGATTCGTTGGCCTGGCCCGACAGCGATTCAGTGACATCGCGGATGGTGGCGACGTTGCTGTTGATCTCCTCGGCCACTGCGCTTTGCTCTTCCGCGGCGCTGGCGATCTGCAGGTTCATGTCGGTGATCACCGTTACGGCCTGGCCGATGCGTTGCAGCGCGGTGACGGCCTGGCCGACCTGTTCCACTCCGCCCTGGGCCTGGCGATGGCTGCTGTCCATGGCGCCCACCACCACTTGGGTGCCGGCCTGCAGGGCCTCGATCACCTGGCGGGTTTCTTCCACCGATTCCTGGGTGCGGCGGGCCAGGTTGCGCACCTCGTCGGCGACCACCGCGAAGCCACGTCCAGCTTCACCGGCACGGGCGGCCTCGATGGCGGCGTTGAGCGCCAGCAGGTTGGTCTGTTCGGCGATCGAGCGGATCACCTCCAGCACCGAACCGATCTTCTCGCTGTTCTGCGCCAGCCCTTCGACTTGGGCCATGGCGCTGCTCATGTCGGCGGCCAGGGTGTCGATGCTGGTGGTGGTGCGGTCGATCACCGCCAGGCCTTCGCGGGTGGCCTGGTCGGCATCGCGCGCGGCCTGGGCGGCCTGGGCCGCGCTGCGGGCGACATCCTGGGCGGTGGCGCTCATTTCATGGGAGGCGGTGGCCACCTGGTCGACCTGGCGGTACTGCTGCTCCATGCCGGCGCTGGTCTCGGCGGCGATGGCCGCCGACTGGTCGGCGGTACCACGGGCGGCCTGTACCGAGCGTTTTACCTCGGCGATGGTCGGTTGCAACTTGTCGAGGAAGCGGTTGAACCAGCCCGCCAGTTCACCCAGTTCGTCCTGCTTGGCGTACTGCAGGCGGCGGGTCAGGTCGCCTTCGCCGCTGGCGATGTCCTTGAGCATGGTTGCCACGCCGAGGATAGGCCGGGTCACGCCACGGGCCATCAGCCATACCAGCAGCAGGCCGGCGATGGCGGCGGCCAGGCCCAGGCCCAGTTCCAGCAGGGTGCCGCTGGTGTTGAGGGCGTCGAGTTCGACCTTGAGGGTTTCGGCCGGGCCGGTGAGGGCGCTTTCCGGGACGTCGAGCAGTACGCCCCAGGGTTTGCCGCCGGGAATCGGCTCGAACGCGGCCAGCACTTTCAGGCGTTGCTGGTCGTGGAGGATCTGCAGTTTGCCTTCACCGAGCTTGCGCACCATCTCGGCGCCCTGGGCACGGTCGACCTGGTCGAAGCGCTGGGCCAGCTTGGTGGCGTCGGCGCTGTAGCCGGCCAGCAAACCGACCGGGCTGAGGATGCCGACCGTGGTGCGGCCTTCGTACAGGCTGCGGCTGGCCGTCTGGCTGAGGGCCTGCAGGCTGTTGAGGTTGATGTCGATGGACAGCGTGGCGATCACTTTACCGTTGGCCTTGAGCGGGAAGACGATGCTGGTCATCAGCACGCGCTGGCCGTCGATGTCATAGAAGTACGGCTCCACCACGCACACCTGGCCGCTGCTGCGCGGGCACACCCACCAGGTGTTGGCCGGCTGGCCGCTGGGGCCGATCTCGGTGTTGGCCATGTCGTGCTCGGGCAGGGCCATCGAGGTCAGCTGGCCGGCGCGGGGTTGCGACCAGTAGAGGGCGAAACGCCCGGTTTCGTTGCTGCCCAGCGCGTCCTGGCCGGCGAACAGCTTATCCTTGCCGTCCAGCGCGCCCGGTTCGAACACCAGCGACAGGCCGAGCAGGTCGGGGTTGGCCTGCAAGGCCGCGCGCACTTGGGCGGTCATGTCCTGGCGCAGGTCGTAGGCATCGAGGAAGCGTTTTTCCGCCTGCTCGCGCAGGAACAGCACCTGGCGGGCGAAGCCGGCGCCGTACTGGTAGGCGTCCATGAACTGGCGGCGGATGTTCAGGGCCTGGACCTCGCCCTGGGATTCGATGCGCGACTGGGCCGCCTCGGTGAGCATCTTCATGCTGCTGGCCTTGACCAGGTCCGAGCTGTGGTCCATGCGGTACAGCGAAAGGCCGACCAGCAGGGTGACGATGGCCGCCAGGCACAAACCTGCCAGCAGTGTGATCTTCCATTGAATCGAGAGTTGTCGCAGCGAAGGCATTGGGGCAATTCCGTTCTAATAGGTTTGATGCTGCCGACTGTGTCGGCGGTCGCCCTTTTTTCTTTATTCAAACGTTCAATTTAAAGCTTCGACGTTCGTCTATAGCAAGCGAAGGGCCGCGGGGCAGACGGTTTTGACATATCACGGCCTGTGCTTCAGAGTGTGCGCCCTTCATAACAACATCCCATGGTCCGGCTACCGCCTGTGCGCGGCCTGTTGCCGGAACGCTCGCTTTTTGTCTGTCGTAACGAGGTTTGCACACCATGAATGCAGTGATTGCCGCGGTCGGGCTGATGCTGGTACTGAGCCTGTCCCGCGTGCATGTAGTCATCGCGCTGATCATCGGCGCCCTGGCCGGGGGGCTGGTCGGTGGGCTGGGTATCGAAGGCACCCTCAAGGCCTTCAACGGCGGCCTGGGCGGCGGTGCCACGGTGGCGCTCTCGTATGCCTTGCTCGGCGCGTTTGCCGTGGCCATCGCCAAGTCTGGGCTGGCCCATGCCCTGGCCGACCGCGCCTTGGCCATGGTCGACCGGCAGGGCCACAAAGATGGCGGCAAGGTGAAGTGGCTGTTGATCGGGTTGATGCTGGTGGTGGCGGTTTCGTCGCAGAACATCCTGCCGATCCATATCGCCTTCATTCCCCTGCTGGTGCCGCCGCTGCTGTATGTGCTGACGCGCCTGCGCCTTGATCGCCGCCTGATCGCCTGCGTGATGACCTTCGGCCTGATCACCCCTTACATGTTCCTGCCGGTGGGTTTTGGCAACATCTTCCTCAACGAGATCCTGCTGGCCAACGTCAGCCGTGCCGGCGTGGATGTCAGTGGCGTGAACGTGACCCATGCCATGGCCATCCCGGCCGCGGGCATGTTGGCCGGCCTGCTGCTGGCGGTATTCTTCAGCTACCGCAAGAAGCGTGACTACGACCTGGCGCGCATCGAGCAGGTGGAACAGGTCAGCGTGCAGTACAACCCGTTGACCCTGCTGGTGGCGGGTGTCGCCATCGCCTCGGCGTTCATCATCCAGCTGTGGCTGGACTCGATGATCATCGGCGCCATGGTCGGTTTCCTGATCTTCTCGCTGTCGGGCATCGTGCGCTGGAGGGAGACCGACGACCTGTTCACCGAAGGCATGAAGATGATGGCCATGATTGGCTTCATCATGATTGCCGCCTCCGGCTTTGCCGAGGTGATGAAGGCCACGGGGGAAGTGAAGACTCTGGTGGAGGCCTCGGCTCAGTGGATCGACCACAGCAAGGGTGTCGGCGCGCTGCTGATGCTGCTGGTGGGGTTGCTGGTGACCATGGGCATCGGTTCGTCGTTCTCGACGGTGCCGATCCTGGCGGCGATCTTCGTGCCGCTGTGCGTGCAACTTGGCTTCGACCCGGTCGCCACGGTATGCATCGTTGGTACGGCCGGGGCCTTGGGGGATGCGGGTTCGCCGGCCTCGGACTCCACCCTCGGGCCGACCTCCGGCCTGAACGTGGACGGCCAGCACCACCATATCTGGGATACCGTGGTGCCGACCTTCATCCACTACAACCTGCCATTGCTGGCCTTTGGCTGGCTGGCGGCGATGACCCTCTGAGGCACGGCCTCAGCCGCGGCTGGGGGCCGGGACGATTCGGTTGAGGACGGTGCTGCCGTCCTTGCTGCGGGTGAGGTAGACCGGCAGCACCTTGGGCAGGGTGTCGACCAGGCGTTCAACCTCTGCCGTGCTGTAGATGCCGCTGATGCGAATACCGGCGGTGCTGTCGTCGGCCAGCAGCAGCGGCTTGTCGAGGTAGCGGTTGATCAGCGGCAGCGCCTGGGCAAGGCTCAGGTTGTCCAGCACCAACTTGCCGTTGCGCCAGGCCAGGTTATTGTCGTAGTCGTCGCGCTGGGCCAGCTGGGGCTCGAAATCGCCCTTGTCGTAGCTGGCCTGCATGCCCGGGCCAAGCCGGTAGCCACCGGAGTTGCCGGCACTGCTGACCAGCACCGAACCCTCCACCAGGGTCACCTTGACCTGGTCCTGGTACTTCCACACGTTGAACTGGGTACCGGTCACCCGGGTCTGGCCGTTGCCGGCATGGACGATGAACGGGTGGCTGCTGTCGTGCGCGACCTTGAAGAACGCCTCGCCCTTGACCAGGGTGGCGCGACGCTCGTCCTTGTAGTTCAGGTAGCGCAGCTCGCTGTGCAGGTTCAGCTCGACGCTGCTGCCGTCGCTCAGGCGCACCCGTTGCAGGTGGTCAGTGGTTGCGAAGTGCTGGTAGCTGTTGGGCAGCCAGCCTTGCTCCCAGCCGACCCAGCCGGCCAGGGGCAGGGCGAGCAGGGCAACCGCCGCCGCGCAAGCGAAAGGGCGCCAATGGCGCGCTGGAGCCTGCCGTGCTGTCGAGGGCTTGAGCTCGACGACCGTGGCCGTACGCGGGAGCAGGTCGGCGGTCTGCCAGATCTCCAGCATCGCCTGGTATTCCTCGGCATGCCGTGGGTCAGCGGCCAGCCACTGGCTGAACACCTGGCGCTCGGCCGCCGTGCAATCGTCGGCGTGCAGGCGCATGCACCAGTGCGCGGCGGCGTCGGTGATGGCATCGTCTTCGCTGGGAATGAGGCGGTCCTGGTTCATTGCGGCTCCCGGTTTTGCGGCATTCTACCTGCGGGCGGGCCTGTCGAGAACGTGTTAATGGCGAATGACTATCAATTGTAGGAAAAATCGTCGCATATGAGGATGGGTCGTATCTGTGCCAGGGCAGGCCTGCGCAGATACGACCCTGCTTATCAGAACTGCCCCGCCGCCATTGCATAGAGGCTGCCTGCGCCTGCACGGATCGTCACTTCCAGTGCCAGGCTCCTCGGCAGCACGCGCTGGAAGAAGAATGCCGCGCTGGCAAGCTTGGCATCATGGAACGTCGGGTCCTCGGCGTGACGCGCCATGGCCACATGGGCCATGCGCGCCCACATGTAGGCGTAGGCGGTCAGCCCGAACAGGTGCAGGTATTCCACCGCCGAGGCGCTGACCAGGTTGCTATCCTTGCCCGCCTGCGCCTGCAGCCAGGCGCTGGTTCGCTGCAGGCGCACCAGCGCCTCCTGCAGCGCCTCGCGGTGCAGCGCGGCATCGACGCAGAAAGCGCGGATCTCTGCGGCCAGGCTGGCCAGTGCCTGGCCACCGTCAGCCAGGACCTTGCGCCCGAGCAGGTCAAGGGCCTGGATGCCGTTGGTGCCCTCGTAGATTTGTGCGATGCGCACGTCGCGCACACGTTGCTCCTGGCCCCACTCGCGAATGTAGCCGTGCCCGCCGAACACTTGCTGGCCGAGCACGCAGCTTTCCAGGCCGTTGTCGGTGAAAAACGCCTTCGCCACGGGCGTCAGCAGGGCGACCTGGCGCTGGGCGCGTTCGCGTTCGGACGGGTCTTCGGCGTAACGGGCGATGTCAAGTTGCTGGCCGACATAGACCGCGAAGGCGCGGCCACCTTCGGTCATGACCCGCATGGTCAGCAGCATGCGCCGCACATCGCCGTGGACGATGATCGGGTCGGCGATCCGCTGCTTGTCCAGGGCGCCACTGGCAGCGCGACTCTGCAGGCGTTCGCTGGCATAGCGCACGGCACTCTGGTAGGAGGCCTCGGCGCAGCCGATGCCCTGGATGCCGATGGACAGGCGTTCGTAGTTCATCATGGTGAACATCGCCGCCAGGCCTTTGTTCGGTTCACCCACCAGATAGCCTTCGGCCTGGTCGAAATTCATCACGCAGGTCGCCGAGGCCTTGATCCCCATCTTGTGCTCGATCGAGCCGCAATATGCAGCGTTGCGCGCGCCCAGGTTGCCGTCCTGGTCAACCAGGCGCTTCGGCACGATGAACAGCGAGATACCCTTGGGGCCGGGTGGGGCGTCGGGCAGGCGGGCCAGTACCAGGTGGACGATGTTCTCGGTGAGGTCCTGTTCGCCGCCGGTGATGAAGATCTTGCTGCCACTGACACGGTAACTGCCATCGGCGTGGGGCTCGGCGCGGGTGCGGATCAGGCCCAGGTCGGTGCCGGCGTGGGGTTCGGTCAGGCACATGGTGCCGGCCCAGCGGCCCTCGTACAGTGGGGCGAGGTAGGTGGCCTTGAGCGCTTCACTGGCATGGGCATCGATGGCCAGGCAACTGCCGGCGCTGAGGGCCGAGTACAGGCTGAAACTGCTGTCGGCGGCGTACATCATCTCTTCGAACAGGACCCCGAGCATTTTCGGCATGCCCATGCCGCCGTGCTCGGGGTTACCGCCCAAACCTACCCAGCCGCCTTCGCGGTAGGTGCGCCAGGCGTCGCGGAAGCCATCCGGTGTGCGGACCTGGCCGTTTTCGAACTGCACCCCTTGTTCGTCGCCGAGGCGGCTGAGCGGCGCGATCAGCTGGCGGGTGAGCTTGGCGGCTTCTTCAAGGATTGCATCGGCGGTGTCGGCGTCGACCCGTTCGGCGAGGGCGGGCAGGCGGGCCCACAGGGCAGGGCCCTGGAACACGTCCTTGAGGACGAAGCGCATGTCGCGCAAAGGGGCGTTGTAGTCGGTCATCTGAGGCTCTTGTCTGGTTTCTGTGGGAAAGTGCCCAGCTTGGGGCTTGTAGGAGCGGCTTCAGCCGCGATGCGGGCATCGCGGTGCCTGGCACCTGCTTTGCGGGTGATCGCGGCTGAAGCCGCTCCTACAGGACAATCAGGGGGGTTACAGGGCTTTGGCCCGATCGCGCAGCACGTACTTCTGGATCTTGCCCGTGCTGGTCTTGGGCAATTCGCCGAACACCACGGTCTTCGGCACCTTGAAGCCGGCCAGGTGCTCGCGGCACCAGGCGATGATCTCGGCTTCGCGGGTGGCGCCATGGCCAGTCTTGAGCGTCACGAAGGCGCAGGGCGTCTCGCCCCATTTCTCGTCGGGACGGGCGACCACCGCGGCCTCGAGCACGGCGGGGTGCTTGTACAGGGCGTCCTCCACCTCGATGGTGGAGATGTTCTCGCCACCGGAAATGATGATGTCCTTGAGCCGGTCCTTGATCTCGACATAGCCGTCCGGGTGTCGCACGGCCAGGTCGCCGGTGTGGAACCAACCGCCACGGAAGGCCTCGGCGGTAGCCTCGGGGTTCTTCAGGTAGCCCTTCATCACGGTGTTGCCGCGCATGAAGATCTCCCCCAGGGTCTCGCCATCCTGCGGCACCGGTTCGAGGGTGTGCGGGTCGGCCACCATCAGCCCATCCAGGGTGGGGTAGCGCACGCCCTGGCGCGACTTGATCGCCGCCCGTGCCTCCAGCGCCAGGTCGTCCCATTCGGCATGCCAGGCGCACACCGTCACCGGGCCGTAGACCTCGGTCAGCCCGTAGGTGTGGGTGATGCGAATGCCCATCTCTTCAACGGCGCCGATCACCTTGGCCGGCGGCGCGGCGCCGGCGACCATGGCGTGCACCGGGTGGTCGATGGCGGCTTTGGCGCTGTCGGGCATGTTGACCAGCGCATTGAGCACGATGGGCGCGCCGCACAGGTGGCTGACCTGGTGCTCGCGAATCAGGGTGAGGATCTTCTGCGGGTCGACCCGGCGCAGGAACACATGGGTGCCGGCCAGGGCGGTGATGGTCCAGGGGTAGCACCATCCGTTGCAGTGGAACATCGGCAAGGTCCACAGGTACACCGGGTGCTGGCCCATCGACCAGGTCATCTGGTTGCCCAGGGCATTGAGGTAGGCGCCACGGTGGTGGTAGACCACGCCCTTGGGGTTGCCGGTGGTGCCGGAGGTGTAGTTGAGCGAGATCGCTTGCCATTCGTCGTCGGGCCATGCCCAGGCGAAGGCAGGGTCACCCTCGGCGAGCAGGGCCTCGTAGTCCAGCTCACTGATTGGCTGGCCTTCGCCGTACTCCGGATCGTCCACGTCGATCACCAGCGGTGGGTATTCGAGCAGCGCCAGGGCTTCACGGATAACACCGTGGAACTCACGGTCGCCGATCAGCACCTTGGCTTCCCCATGGCGCAGCATGAAGGCAATGGCCTCGGCATCCAGGCGTACATTCAGGGTGTTGAGCACCGCGCCGATCATCGGCACGCCGAAGTGCGCCTCGAGCATGGCCGGAATGTTCGGCAGCATCACCGCCACCGTGTCGCCATGGCCGATGCCCCGGCCCTGGAGGGCGCTGGCCAGGCGCCGACAGCGGGCGTAGGTCTGGCGCCAGTCGCGGCGGATGGCGCCGTGGATCACGGCCGGGTAGTGGCCATATACCGAGGCGGTGCGCTCGATGAAGCTCAGCGGAGTGAGGGCTACATGATTGACGGGGGCAGGCATCAGGCCCTGGGAGAAGATCGACATGCGGTGGTCCTGTGAAGGAGGCGTGCGCATTCTGTGCGCCTGGCCCCCGGTGGCTGATTGTTAGCTCTGATCAGGGTGAGGGAGGGCGATGCCTCCCTGTCGCTTTTTTACGCGAACCGTTATCGTATATGGAAGATCGACTATAGCAATATGGTAAAACTACTATAAAAGAGCCGTTGCCCGTGGATACCATGACAACTTCCTTACTCGCCAAGGACCCCCAGCCGAGTGTATTGCTGGCCCCCGATGCTCGGCCGCTGCGGCTGAATCTCGCCTTGCAGGCGCTGATGGGCAGTGATGCCGAACTCAGGCGCTGGTTGCCGCCCAACCATGGCGCATTGGTGCGTGCCTGCCTTCGCCAGGGGCGGGCGATCAGCGAGGTCGAGGCCGAGGTGGGTGAGCGCATACTGCTCTGGACCTTCATTCCCGACGACCTGGGCCAGCAGGTACTGGCCCGCTGTCGTGACGCGAGCGACGAACGCCAGGCCGTGCGGGACGCCAGTCGGGCCCGGCGGCTCTACCGCTTGATTACCGAAAACACCACGGACCTGATTTCCCGGCACAGCCCAGACGGGCGCTTTCTCGACGCCACGCCCGCCGCATTCCGCCTGCTGGGGGTATGGCCGGAGCAATTGCGCGGCAGCGCCGTGCGCCCATTCCTGCACCCGCGCGAGCGGCGCCAGGTGCTGTTGCAGGCCGCCGCCGCCCTGGACGAGGATGGCTATTACACCATGACCTGCCGAGTGCGCCACGCCGATGGCCATTACCGTTGGTTCGAGATTGCCTGCCGAGCGATTCGAGAGACCTACACCGGCGCGGTGGTGGAGATTGTCGCGGTGTCTCGCGACATCACCCTGCGTATCGAAGCCCAGGAAAGCCTGGCTCATAGCGCCCGGGTCGCGACATTGGGTGAATTGGCCTCGGGCATCGCCCACGAAATCAACCAGCCCTTGGCGGCGATCCTCAATTACACCAACGCCAGCCTGCGTTACCTGCACAATCCCGACCAAGATCGGCACGCCCGCGAGCGGGTCGGCCAGGGGCTGCAACGCATCAGCGCGCAGGCGACCCACGCCGCCGAGGTTATTCGCCGGCTGCGCGCGTTCCTGCGCAAGGGGCCACGGCAGTTGCAAGCCCTCGATGCCGCCGAGGTGGCCAACGAAGCACAACGCCTGTGCGCCTGGGAGGCCGCAGGGGCGCAGGTACGCATCGAGCAGCGGGTGAGCGGGGCGCTGCCGACCGTGTACGCCGACCGTGTCTTGCTGGAGCAGGTGCTGGTCAACCTGCTGCGCAATGCCATCGACGCCAATCGAGAGCAGCACCCTGGGCAGTCGTCACGTATCCTGCTCAGCGCCTCGCGTCAGGACGATGGGGTGCTGCTGGAGGTGGCTGACCAAGGGCCGGGTGTTGCACGTGAGCGGCTGGACGACATCTTCACGCCGTTCACCACCAGCAAGGTCGACGGCCTGGGCCTGGGGCTGAGCATGAGCCGCAGCATCGTGGAGGGCTTTGGCGGCAGTCTCTGGGCGCGGGCGGGTGAAGAGGGTGGGCTGGTGCTGTGCTGCCGCCTGGCGGTGAATCGCGGATGAGGAGGGGGACGGTGGTGCAAGCGAAGGTGTATGTGGTGGACGACGACCCGGGCATGCTCGACTCGACGGTATGGCTGCTGGAGTCGGTGGGGCTGCGGGCGCTGCCGTTCACCAGTGGCCAGGCGTTTCTGGAGGCCTGTGTGGACGAGGGGCCGGCGTGCGTGCTGCTGGATGTGCGCATGCCAGGGTTGGGTGGCTTGGCGGTACAGCAAGCGCTGCGCGAGCGGGGGCTGCAGATCCCGCTGATCTTCGTCAGTGGCCACGCCGACGTGCCGATCGTGGTGCGGGCGTTCAAGGCCGGCGCCATCGATTTCATCGAGAAGCCCTACAACGACCAGTTGTTGCTCGACAGCGTGCAGGCCGCGCTCAGCCGCGCCGATGTGGTCCGGGCGGGCAGTGGTGAGGTGGCGCAGGTACAGGCACGCATCGACGGCCTGACCCCGCGTGAGCGTGATGTGTTCATTCCACTGGTGCAGGGGCTGGGCAATCGTGAGATTGCCGAGCAATTGGGGGTGAGCGTGAAGACCATCGACTTGTACCGGGGGCGGGTGATGAAGCGCATGCAGGCCGCGAGCCTGCCCGAACTGGTGGGGATGGCGATCGCTTGTGGCCTGGTCGAGGCGTTGGGGTTGCGGGCGCAGCCCTGACTTGTAGGAGCGGCTTCAGCCGCGATGCAGGCAACGCGATCTCTGGCACCCGCTTCGCGGGTGATCGCGGCTAAAAGCCGCTCCTACAGAGGCCGCGTCAAAACAGTGGGTTTTGCTCCATCCATGAATTTTTTGTTAGTCAGCTAATCAAGGCTTTGACATTCACTGCCTAAGCAGTAATATTTTCATACAATTCCCCGAGCAGATCCCGATGTCCCATTTCACCCCGGAAAACTTCCAGACTTGCACCATCGGCATGTTGCTCGGTCGCGCCGCCCTGCTGAAGGACCGCATCCTCGACTGGCACCTCGAAGCCGACGGCGTCACCGCCGCCCAGTTCAAGGTGCTGATCATCGTCACCCAGTATCAGGTCGACACGCCCGCCGAGCTGTGCCGCTACCTGGGCCTGGACAGCGGTTCGATGACCCGCATGCTCGACCGCCTCGAGCAGAAGGGCCTGGTCCTGCGCCATCGCTGCGCGGACGACCGTCGCCAGGTACGCCTGGCCCTGACCGCCGACGGCCAGCGCCTGGCCGACCGTCTGCCACAGGTGGGCGCGGCGGCGATGAACGAGCTGGTCGGGGTGCTGCAGCCTGAAGAGCTCAAGACCCTCGAAGGCTTGCTGGCCAAGGTGCTGATCAGCGCCGGCGACCCCCTGACGATCCGCCGCTTCGGCGATCGTTGATCCCTGTCACGCATTTTCCAAGGTACCGTCATGGCCACTCCCGCCGACACCTCCACCCTCGCCGTCGCGCCCGACAACACACGCAAGCGCAAGGCCTGGCTGTTCGCCCTGTTGCTGTTGCTGACCCTCGCGGGTGCCGGCACCTGGGCCTGGTACAGCGTGGTCGGGCGCTGGCACGAAAGCACCGACGATGCCTATGTGAATGGCAACGTGGTGGAAATCACCCCGCTGATCACTGGCACCGTCACCAGCATCGGTGCCGACGACGGCGACCTGGTGCACGCCGGCCAGGTGCTGTTGCAGTTCGACCCGGCCGACAGCGAGGTTGCCCTGCAGGCCGCCGAGGCCAAGCTGGCACGTACCGTGCGCCAGGTGCGAGGGCTGTACAGTAACGTCGATTCGCTCAAGGCCCAGCTGGAAACCCGCCAGGCCGAGCTGCAAAAGGCCCAACAGAACTACAACCGACGCAAGGTGCTGGCCGACAGCGGTGCCATCGCCCAGGAAGAAATCGCCCATTCCCACGACGACCTGGTCGTGGCCCAGGCGGCCGTCAATGGTGCACGCCAGCAGCTCAACACCAGCACTGCGCTGGTCGACGACACGGTGGTGTCCTCGCACCCGGAGGTCATGGCCGCCGCCGCCGACCTGCGCCAGGCCTACCTCGACCACGCGCGCACCACTCTGGTGGCGCCGGTCACCGGCTACGTCGCCAAGCGCACTGTGCAACTGGGCCAGCGCCTGCAACCGGGCACCGCGACCATGGCAGTGATTCCCCTGGACGAGGTGTGGATCGATGCCAACTTCAAGGAAACCCAACTGCGCGACATGCGCATCGGCCAACCGGTGCAGATCACCGCCGACCTGTACGGCGGCGAGGTGAAGTACAACGGCACCGTCGACAGCCTGGGGGCCGGTACCGGCAGCGCCTTTGCCCTGCTGCCGGCGCAGAACGCCACCGGCAACTGGATCAAGATCGTCCAGCGCGTGCCGGTGCGTATCCACCTGAACCCCGAACAGCTGAAAGACCACCCGCTGCGCATTGGCCTGTCCACCGTCGCCGAAGTCGATCTGCACGATCAGAGCGGTCCGGCCCTGGCCCAGCAAGCGCCACAGCAGGCGAGCTACACCACCCAGGTCTATGATCGCCAGCTGGTCGAAGCCGACAACCTGATCGCCCGGCTGATCCACGAAAACAGCGCCACCGGCAAGACGGCCCAGCGATGAGCCAGGCGGCCCCCGCGCAGTTCACCCCACCAAGCCTGCTGCTGACCACCATTGGTCTGTCGCTGGCGACGTTCATGCAAGTGCTCGACACCACCATCGCCAACGTCGCCTTGCCGACCATTTCCGGCAACCTGGGGGTCAGCTACGAGCAGGGCACCTGGGTGATTACCTCGTTCGCGGTGAGCAACGCCATCGCATTGCCGCTGACCGGCTGGCTGAGCCGGCGCTTCGGCGAGGTGAAGCTGTTCATCTGGGCCACACTGCTGTTCGTGCTGGCCTCGTTCCTCTGCGGCGTTGCCCAGTCGATGCCCGAGCTGGTCGGCTTCCGGGTGCTGCAGGGGGTGGTGGCCGGCCCGTTGTACCCGATGACGCAAACCCTGCTGATCGCCGTGTACCCGCCTGCGAAAAGGGGCATGGCCCTGGCGTTGCTGGCGATGGTCACCGTGGTGGCACCGATCGCCGGGCCGATACTGGGTGGCTGGATCACCGACAGCTACAGCTGGCCGTGGATCTTCTTCATCAATATTCCTATCGGCCTGTTCGCCGCGGCCGTGGTGCGCCAGCAGATGCGTGCGCGGCCGGTGGTCACCAGCCGCCAGCCGATGGACTACATCGGTCTGCTGACCTTGATCGTGGGGGTGGGGGCGCTGCAGGTGGTGCTGGACAAGGGCAATGACCTGGACTGGTTCGAGTCGTCGTTCATCATCGTCGGCACGTTGATCTCGGTGGTGTTCCTGGCGATTTTCATCATCTGGGAACTGACCGACCGCCACCCGGTGGTCAACCTGCGCTTGTTCGTGCACCGCAATTTCCGCATTGGCACGCTGGTCTTGGTGGGCGGCTATGCCGGGTTCTTCGGCATCAACCTGATCCTGCCCCAATGGCTGCAGACGCAGATGGGCTACACGGCCACCTGGGCGGGGCTGGCGGTGGCGCCGATCGGTCTGTTGCCGGTGTTGATGTCGCCCTTCGTCGGCAAGTATGCACACCGCTTCGACCTGCGCGTGCTGGCCGGCATCGCGTTCCTCGCCATCGGCACCAGCTGTTACATGCGCGCCGGTTTCACCAACGAGGTGGACTTCACCCATATCGCCCTGGTGCAGCTGTTCATGGGCATCGGAGTAGCGCTGTTCTTCATGCCGACCCTGAGTATCCTGCTGTCCGACCTGCCGCCGCATCAAATCGCCGATGGTTCGGGGCTGGCCACCTTCCTGCGTACGTTGGGCGGCAGTTTCGCCGCGTCGCTCACCACCTGGATCTGGATTCGCCGCGCCGACCAGCACCATGCCTACCTGAGCGAGCACATCAGCACCTTCGACCCGGCCACCCGGCATGCCCTGGAGCAGTTGGGTGGGGCCGGCCAGCAGAGCTATGCGAAGCTGGAGCAGATCCTCAACAGCCAGGCCTACATGATGTCGACGGTGGATTACTTCACCTTGCTGACCTGGGTGTTCGCCGGGCTGATCGTGTTGGTGTGGCTGGCCAAGCCACCTTTCACCGCCAAGGCGGGACCCGCTGCGGCAGGGCACTGACAAAAAAAGAGCTGTTGGAGCCAGCTTGCTGGCGAACAGCGGGCACACGGTGGTGGTGCGGTTCGCCAGCAAGCTGGCTCCTGCAGCGGGCGGTGGCATTGATCAGGCTGGGGTGTTTCCCCTAATCTTGTAGGTCTTTTCCGGGCAATTTGGCAGATCCATGGACAAGGTCATCGTCATCACCGGCGCCAGCCGGGGCATCGGCGCCGCCACCGCATTGCTGGCGGCGCAACAGGAGTATCGCATCTGCATCAACTACCACGCCAACGACGAGGCCGCCGAGACGGTGTTGGCCCAGGTTCGCGAGCTGGGCGCCACGGCCATCGCCGTGCGTGCCGACGCCAGCGTCGAGGACGAGGTGGTGCGGTTGTTCCAGCGCGTCGACCACGAACTGGGGCCGGTCACCGCGCTGGTCAACAATGCCGGTACCATTGGCCAGCAGGGCCGGGTGGAGGAGATGTCAGAGTTCCGTCTGCTCAAGGTCATGAAGACCAACGTGGTCGGCCCGATGCTCTGCGCCAAGCACGCCTTGCTGCGCATGGCGCGGCGCCATGGCGGGCAGGGCGGGGCGATCGTCAACGTTTCATCCATGGCCGCGCGGCTTGGCTCGCCCAATGAGTATGTCGACTACGCCGCCTCCAAGGGCGCGCTGGATACCTTCACCATTGGCCTGGCCAAGGAAGTGGCGAGCGAGGGGGTGCGCGTCAATGGCGTACGGCCAGGCTATATCCATACCGGCTTCCACGCCTTGAGCGGTGACCCCGAACGCGTCACCAAGCTCGAGCCAGGCCTGCCCATGGGGCGCGGTGGGCGCCCCGAGGAAGTGGCCGAGGCGATCCTCTGGCTGCTGTCGGACAGCGCGTCCTACTCGACGGGCACCTTCATCGACCTGAGTGGCGGGCGCTGACGCCGGTTACTCGGTCGCCAGCAACTGCGCGACCAGGTCGGCGATGGCCGGCAGCTCGAACGGTTTGCGCAATACGGCGGTGCGCGCAGGTAACTGCCCGTCGCTGAGTGCCGCGCTCTCGTCATAGCCGGTGATGAACAGCACTGGCAGGCTCGGATGCAAGGCTCGGCAGGCCTCGGCGACCTGGCACCCGTTGAGGCCGCCTGGCAAGCCGATATCGCTGATCAGCAGGTCCGGTACGAAGCCGTGCTCCAACAGCTCCAGCGCGGCCGGGCCGTGCTCAACCCCTTCCACCTCATGCCCGAGCTCATCGAGCACCTCGCCAATGACCAGGCGTAGCGCGGCCTGGTCCTCGACCAGCAGGATCCGCGCACGCTCAGGCTGCGTCAGCCTTTCGGCCATCGGGCGGGCTTGCGGCGCCTTGGGCGCTTCATGGTGACGGGGCAGGTACAGATCGATTCGCGTGCCTGCTCCTGGCGTCGATTGGATCTGCAACTGTCCACCAGACTGGCGTACGAAACCGAAGGCCATCGACAACCCCAGCCCTGTGCCCTGGCCGAGCGGCTTGGTGGTGAAGAAGGGGTCGATGGCGCGCTCGACCACCTCCGCTGGCATACCGCGGCCATTGTCTTCGACACTTAGTTGCAGGTAATCGCCTGCCGCGAGATCCAGCGTGGCGGCATGTGCCAGATCGAACGATTGGTTAGCGCAGCGGAT
This sequence comes from Pseudomonas entomophila, assembly GCF_023277925.1. Classification (NCBI taxonomy): domain Bacteria; kingdom Pseudomonadati; phylum Pseudomonadota; class Gammaproteobacteria; order Pseudomonadales; family Pseudomonadaceae; genus Pseudomonas; species Pseudomonas entomophila. The sequence continues at coordinate 1,724,973 of NZ_CP063832.1, read as the reverse complement.
GTCGATGCGTCCTCCACCGGGCAAGGCATCTCGGGCGTTGATGCACAGGTTGAGCAGGGCGCTTTCCAGTTGCGGGGGGTCGATGAAGGTCGCCCACAGGTCCGGGCTACAACTGACACTCACGGTAATGGCCGGGCCCACGCTGCGGCGGATCAGTTCCTCCATGTCGAGGATCAGCACGCCAACCGAGGTGGCCTGTGGCAGCAGGGTCTGGCGGCGCGAGAAGGCCAGCAACCGATGCACCAGTGCCGCAGCCCGTCGCGCCGAATCGCTCGCGGTATCGAGCAAGGCTGGGATGTCGCCCAGGCGTGCCTGCTCCAGGCGTTGGCGAACCAGCTCCTGGGCGCCGAGGATGCCTCCGAGCAGGTTGTTGAAGTCATGGGCGATGCCGCCGCTGAGCTGGCCGACAGCTTCCATCTTCTGCGCCTGGCGCAATGCATCCTCGGCCTCCAGCAAGCGTTGCTGCTCGCTGACCTGACGGCTGATGTCGTAGACAAAGAGGTAAGCACCGATAATCGTGCCACTGACATCACGCAACGGGTTGAAGCGCAATTCGAAATGCTGCAGGTGCTTTGCGCGGCCGTACTCGATCACTTCGATGAAGCTTTCACCCGCCAGTGCTCGGCGCCAGAACGCCAGTGAGCGTTGGTACTCCTCGGGAAACCCGGTGAGGCAGGCTGCCAACGTGTCTCCGGCCTTGATCGTGCGCCCGAACAGCAACTCGAAGTCTTTCACCGCGCGTGCGTTCACGGCCAGGAAACGCAACGAAGTGTCGACCACTTGCACCCCTGCCACGCTGCGTTCGACCAGTTCGGCGAACAGGCTGCGTTCGGCCAGGGCATCGGCCACGCGCTGTTCGAGGTGATCGTTGAGTTGCTGTAGCGCAGTCTCCGCGCGGCGCCGCTCGGTGACATCCTGGAACAGCACGGCTACCTGGTTCCGCTCGGCGGGCTCGATACGGAACGTGGTGATCGACAGCACCCGCCCGGTGGCCACCAGTTCCTGTTCGAACTGCAACGGCTGGCCGGTACGCAACACCTCGCCGTAACGGGCGACCCAGTCGTCGGCCTCGTCCGGCACCATTTCCCGCAGCTTCTGCCCGACCACGTCTGGGATGCCGGCGTGGCGGGCGTAGGCGGCGTTGGCGACGATATGGATGTAGTCACTCAGCGGGCCGTGGGGGCCGTCGAAGAACTCGATGACACAAAAGCCTTCATCCATGGTGTCGAACAGAAAACGGTACAGGCTGTCGTCTATGCCATTTTGCTGGGTCAGGCGATTCTCGAGTTCGGCGTTGCGCTGACGCAAAGCCTTGATTTCACTGTCGGGCATGCAGGAGTCCGCAGGAGGGCGAGGCCCCACTTTAGCCTGCCGGCCCGCCCGCGGCTAGAACGAGCGCACGATCCGTCCGAGGGTCTCCATGGCTTGCTCGGGGCCATCGCCCCAGGGGCTGCCGTAGTTCAGGCGAATGCAGTTGCCGAAGCGTCGGGTCGGCGAGAAGATCGGCCCCGGCGCGATGCTGATGCCCTGGGCCAGGGCCATGTGGAACAGCTTCAGCGCATCCATCTGCTCAGGCAGTTCGAGCCACAGGAAGTAGCCGCCGGAAGGTTGGCTGACGCGGGTCTGCGCCGGGAAATGGCGGGCAATGGCGGCGAGCATGTTGGCCTGCTGGCCTTCCAGCGCATAACGCAGCTTGCGCAGGTGGCGGTCGTAGCCGCCGTGTTGCAGGTAGTCGGCGATGGCTGCCTGGGCCGGCATCGACGCGCAGAGCGAGGTCATCAGCTTGAGCCGTTCGATTTTCTGCGCGAAACGCCCGGCGGCGACCCAGCCGATGCGGTAGCCCGGGGCTAGGCTCTTGGCGAACGAGCCGCAGTGCATCACCAGCCCCTCGGTATCGAAGGCCTTGGCCGGCTTCGGTGCTTGCTGCGAGTAGTACAGCTCGGCGTAGACGTCGTCTTCGATAAGCGGCACCTGATGGCGGCGCAGCAGCTCGACCAGTTGCTGCTTCTTCGCCTCCGGCATGCTGGCGCCCACTGGGTTCTGGAAATTGGTCATGCACCACACGGCCTTGACCGGGTGTTTTTCCAGGGTTTTGGCGAGCACGCCAAGGTCCATGCCTTCGCGCGGATGTACCGGAATTTCCACGGCCTTGAGCTTGAGGCGCTCGAGCACTTGCAGGCAGGCGTAGAAGGCCGGCGCCTCGATCGCCACTAGGTCGCCGGGCTGAGTCACCGCCTGCAGGCACAGGTTCAGCGCCTCCAGCGCACCGTTGGTGATCAGCAGTTCCTCCATGGGCAGCATCAGCCCGCCGACCATGTAGCGCAGGGCGATCTGCCGGCGCAGTTGCGGGTTGCCCGGCGACAGGTCGGTGACCACCATGCGCGGGTCCATTGCCCGGCTGGCGCTGGCCAGCGAGCGCGACAGGCGTTGCAGGGGAAACAGCGTGGGGCTGGGGAAGGCCGAGCCGAACGGCACGGTGTGCGGATCCTTGATCGAGTCGAGGATGGAGAACACCAGGCCGCTGACATCCACGTCGGTGGACTCGCTGGCCGGCGCTTGCGCCTGGGGTTCGCTGAACGGGCGTGGGGCGTGAGCATTGACGAAGTAGCCTGAGCGCGGCCGGGCGCGGATCAGGCCACGGCGCTCCAGCAGGTAATAGGCCTGGAACACCGTGGACGGGCTGACGCCGTGGGTTTGGCTGGCATAACGCACCGAGGGCACGCGCTGGCCAGGGCCGAGCACCCCGGAGCGGATCAGTTCGGCAATGTCGTCGGCGAATCGTTCGTAGCGTTTCATTGTAATGATCTGTCGCAACCTGCAGGCAAGGTGAGGGGCAGTGTAAGGGATCAGCGGTTCATCGGCGCCACGAAGCGGCTCGTCGCGACACTGCGCACGCCAGGCTGGTCGCTGTCCTGGATCTCGAAGGCCAGCTCCTGGGAGCTGCTGGCCGGGCGATCGGCAAGCATCGCCACCGACACTGGCAGTTCGCTCATTTCACCCGGCGCGATAGTGAATTCGGTGCGCCCATGCAGCTCGAAGCCGTCGGCATCCACCAGGCGCAGGCGATAGTGCTGGGTTTGTGGGGTCTTGTTGATGATCTTGAGCAGGTAGATGTTCTCGATCTGGCCCAGGGCGTTCTCGCGGAACAGGCCACGGTCCTTGATCACATCCATCGACACCATCGGCCGCATCTGCAGGGCGACGATCAGCGCGCCGATCATCACTACCAGCGCGGTCGCGTAGCCCAGCAGGCGAGGGCGCAGCCAGTGGGTCTTGCCACCCTGCAGGTTGTGTTCGGACTTGTAGCCGACCAGGCCTCGGGCATAGCCCATCTTGTCCATCACTCCGTCGCAGGCATCGATGCAGGCGGCGCAGCCGATGCAGGCCATCTGCAGGCCGTCGCGGATGTCGATGCCGGTGGGGCAGACCTGCACGCACAAGGTGCAGTCGATGCAATCGCCCAGGCCCTGGCTGCGCGGGTCGCTGCCTTTCTTGCGTGGGCCGCGGGACTCGCCGCGGCTGGGGTCGTAGGCCACCGCCAGGGTGTCCTTGTCGAACATCACGCTCTGGAAGCGGGCATAGGGGCACATGTGCATGCACACCGCCTCGCGCATCCAGCCGGCGTTGATGTAGGTGGCGCCGGTGAAGAACAGCACCCAGAACAGCGCCACGCCACTCAGCTCAAGGGTGAACAGCTCCTGTGCCAGCGGGCGGATCGGGGTGAAGTAGCCGACGAAGGTCAGCCCGGTCGCCACGCCGATCGCCAGCCACAACCCATGTTTGAGGGTTCGTCGGGCCAGCTTGTTCAGGCCCCAGGGCGCCGCGGCCAGCTTGATGCGTTGGTTACGGTCGCCCTCGGCGACTTTCTCGCACCACATGAACAACCAGGTCCAGGTGCTCTGTGGGCAGCTATAGCCGCACCACACCCGGCCGGCGAATACGGTGATGGCGAAAAGGCCGAATGCACAGATGATCAGCAGCGCCGAGAGCAGGATGAAATCCTGGGGCCAGAACGTGGCGCCGAAAATATGGAACTTGCTTTCGGCCAGGTCCCAGAGCACGGCCTGGCGACCATTCCATTGCAACCACGCGGTGCCGAAGAACAGGGCGAACAACAGGCCCGCGAAGGCGACCCGCAGGGTGCGGTAGAAGCCGGTGAAGCTACGGGTGTGAATGCTGCCATCCGCTTGGCTTTTGCTCTTGTTGGCGGCGGCAGGGGCAATCTCGATGACTCGGAAGGGGATTCTATCGCTCATGGTTCATCGCTCATCAGGCCTCGATCAGGCCAGGGCACTATGGCCTCCGATCTGTTTGCAGCACAGACTCAGGTAACTCGATAAAAACCATATCAGATGATCGTGGTCCACCTTCCATCCCTTGTATCGCGCAACCTTGAGCGCTTATTGGCAGATACCTGCGGCTTTCTACCGCACCTGCGCCGGTCGCTGGGCAGATTGTGGCGCACTCAGGGGATGGATGGAGGTCTACCGCAACATGAACGCCTGTAGGAGCCGGCCTTGCCGGCGAACACCGGCATGGCCGGTGCCAGGACCGCGTTGCCCGCCTCGCCGGCAAGCCGGTCCCTGCAGAGGCGGGTGAGCTAGAGAGCGGGAGGTGCGACCATGCAGACTTGGGAATCCATCTGGATGGCGGTGCAGGCCGAATTTGCCGATATCACCGATGAGCGCGAAGTGACGCAGGTGCTTTTGCGCCTGTTGATGGCGGCATTGCTGGGCGCGGTGCTGGGGTTCGAGCGAGAGAGCAAGGGCAAGGCAGCCGGGGTGCGCACGCACATGCTGGTATGCATGGGCGCGGCGCTGTTCGTGCTCGCCCCTGGCATGGCCGGTGCGGACCAACAGGCGTTGAGCCGGATCATCCAGGGCATTGTCGCCGGTATTGGCTTTCTGGGGGCTGGAACCATTCTCAAGGGGCATGGCCAGGACACCAGCCACGTGAAAGGCCTGACCACCGCCGCTGGGCTCTGGATGACGGCCGCCATCGGCACTGCCGCGGGCATGGGGCGAGAGGCCACGGCATTGATCAGCACGGTGCTGGCGCTGCTGGTGCTGTGCAGCATGCCGGTACTGGTGGAGAAGGTGGAGGGTGGGAACGAAGGGAGGATGCACAAGGACGAGGAGGGCAGGAAGCACTGAGGGGAGCCGAAGCTCCCCTCAAAGCGTTGTTGCCTGCTCTTTTATTATTATTGGAGACGGGCCTGTTGTTGTTTTTGTCAGCCGTTGCCTCGGTACCGCAGGGCCCCTATCCGGGGCCAAGAGCAAACGTATTTTTTTGAGCGCTGACCTGCGTTCATCCAACGTGATCCAACCGTGACTGCCGCTACCTTGCGGGTAGTTTTATTGTTCTGTGTCAGGTTGCGGGGCGGGCCCCTGAAAAGCACGTCGACTCCAAAAAAATCTGCTTGCTACGCCTCTGCCGTGTTGTTCTTGTTATGTCAGAGCCGTTCTCTATTGTTCTTATTGGTTGTCGCGTTTTTTGTTCTTGTTGTACCAGAGATAAAGCAGGTAGCGTGCCAACTTTTCAAATTCCTTTAAAATCAATGGCTTGCATGAATCCCACGGAATGCTCAAGGGTGGGATTCTGTCGAATTGTTTCCCTGTTACCCGATTTTTCCCTGAGCAACCTGTGGGCGGTAACACTCCGCCCACAGTTGCGTGACATTCGTGTGAATCAGCGTGCGCCACGTGCACGGGCAACCCGCGAACCGGTGGCCCGGCCGAGCACTTTACTGATACGCAGGCCCGCGCCGATCAGGCGCTCGAGGTCGATGCCGGTGTCTATACCCAAGCCTTGCATCAGGTACACCACATCCTCAGTGGCTACGTTACCGGTGGCGCCCTTGGCGTAGGGGCAGCCGCCCAGCCCGGCCACCGAACTGTCGAACACCGCGATCCCCTCGAGCAGGCTGGCATAGACATTGGCCAGTGCCTGGCCATAGGTGTCGTGGAAGTGTCCGGCCAGTTGCTCACGGGGCACCTGGGCCGCGACCACATCGAACAGGCGGCGGGTGGCGCCGGCGGTGCCGGTGCCGATGGTGTCGCCGAGCGAGACCTCGTAGCAGCCCATGTCATGCAGGGCGCGGGCCACCGGCGCGACCTGTTCGGCCGTGACCGTGCCCTCGTAGGGGCAGCCCAGCACGCAAGAGACATACCCGCGCACCCGCACGCCATGATTGCGCGCCGCTTCCATGATCGGTTCGAAACGCGTGAGGCTTTCGCTGATCGAACAGTTGATATTGCGCTGGGAGAACGCCTCGGAGGCTGCGGCGAACACCGCCACTTCCTTCACGCCTGCGGCCAGTGCATCCTCGAAACCGCGCAGGTTGGGCGCCAACGCTGCATAGGTGACACCTGGCCGTTGCTGGATACCGGCGAACACCTCGGCGGAACCGGCCATCTGCGGCACCCACTTGGGCGAAACGAAGCTGCCCACCTCTATATAGCCGAGCCCCGCATCGGTAAGGTCGTTCACCAGCCGCACCTTGTCGGCGACGCTGATGGGTTGGGCTTCGTTCTGCAGGCCGTCGCGCGGGCCGACTTCGACCAGGCGGACTCTTTCTGGCAATGACATGGCGGGGTTCCTGTGGCGGGTCAACGGTTGGGGTGCTGCTGGTTCAGGGTGGCGGCCAGGGCTTGCTCGCAGCGCTCCTGGGCGGTGTCCAGCTCCAGGTGCATCTGCTGGATGTCGAGCATCTGCTGCTCCAGTTGGGCGCGCCGTTCGGCAATCTTGGCGAGCATGCTGTTGAGCTGCTTGAGGTTGCCACCGGTAGGGTCGTACAGGCCGATCAGCTCGCGGCACTCGGCCAGCGAGAAACCGATGCGCTTGCCGCGCAGGATCAGTTTGAGGGTGACTTTGTCGCGGGCCGAGTAGATGCGCTCCAGGCCTCGGCGCTCGGGGCTGAGCAAGCCCTGTTCCTCGTAGAAGCGAATGGCGCGGGTGGTGATGTCCAGTTCGCGGGAGAGGTCGGAAATGCTGTAGGTCTGGCTGGTCATGCTTGGGCTCGGCGGGTGGAATGGGGATAACCTAAAGCCAGGTTTACGTATACGTCAAGCTCGGGATTGGACCGCATGAATCCAGTGGCTTTGGGAATGAGCGCGGGCGACGGCCAATGGCTTTGATCTATCGCCATTGCACCACTCACCTATGCTGTTTCGACGGGTGTGATGCACCCACTTCCCAGCCATGCCACCCTCCGAGGGAATGCCTTCATGAGCACCAAGCCTACTGTTGTCCTGGTTCATGGTTTCTGGGGCGGAGCCGCCCATTGGGGGCGGGTCATCGTCGAGCTGGACCGCAAGGGCCACACAGGCCTGCGCGCCGTGGAAATGCCATTGACGTCGTTGGCCGACGATGTCGAGCGCACCCGCAAGGTGGTGGCGCAGATCGAGGGGCCGGTGGTACTGGTGGGGCACTCCTATGGCGGCGCGGTCATCACCGAGGCGGGCAATGCGGACAATGTGAAGGGGCTGGTCTACATCGCCGCCTTCGCGCCGGATGCGGGCGAAAGCCCTGGCGCCATCACGCAGGAGAAACTGCCCGCCGCAGCACCAAACCTGGCGCCGGACAGCGATGGTTACTTATGGCTCAAGGCCGACAAGTTCCATGAAAGCTTCTGCCAGGATCTGCCGAAGGACGATGGGCTGGTCATGGGGGTAACGCAGAAGGCGCCGCTGGCCAGCACCTTTGGCGACACCATCACCAAGCCGGCATGGAAGAGTAAGCCGTCCTGGTACCAGATCTCCAGCAAGGACCACATGATCCACCCGGACAACCAGCGCAAGATGGCTGATCGATTAGGCGCCAAGAAGGTCATCACGCTAGACGCCAGCCATGCCTCCCTGGCGTCGAGGGCGAAGGATGTAGCGAACCTGATCGATGAGGCGGTGAAAGCGCTGAGCTAACGCTTGCACTGGGCGAGCACCACCTGGCAGGAGTCAGGCGTGCCGCCGGAGCGCCCGGCGTAGCGGATGCAACTGGCCATGGACTTCTTGCGCGCCATGGCCAGGGTGTTAGCGAAGGCCAGGCCACCTTCACCATTGCTGGGCATGGCCTTGGCATAGCAGTTGGAACCTGCGTTGGCGGCTGTGTAACGGGCCTTGCTGGAGCAGCCCGCGCCAAGCGCAAGGCCCAGGGCGAGGGTACAGAGCAGCAAGCAGGAAACGGGTCGGTCGGTCATGTCGAGGCTCTTGCTGGGCAGGCCATGGGCCTGTGTGGGAATGGCTTGTTCAGCTTAGCTGTTTCGCCTGGGTGGCGCAGTGTGACGATGTACCGCAGCAACAGAGGCTTCAGTGAGCAGTGGCGAGTGGCCATTTATCGTGCAGAATGTGCCATTTGTGCCCTGAAGGGCATCGGACCCCGTCCACTCACTTCTGAAAAATGTCCAATGAGCCGAGGGTCGCAAATGAGCGGACGTAATGTGGGCCGGTCACTGTGCCTGGTCCTGGCGCTGACGGCCACAGGCGCACAGGCGGCGGACGACTGCCGGCACCTGAAGGCGACGGGCAACCCCGAGTACCCCCCCTATCTCTGGCGAGATCCGCACAATCCCGGGCAATTGATCGGTGCCAACGCCGACCTGCTCAAGCACCTGGCCGAAGAACTGGGGCTGGTGGTCGATGTGGTGTATGCCGGCCCCTGGTCACGGGCCCAGGAAGAAGTGCGCACTGGGCGCATCGACATGCTCGCTGGGTATTTTCTGACCCGGGCGCGACAGCAGGTCATGGATTTCATCAAGCCCGCCTTCTTGAACACCCCCAGTGTGGTCTGGGTGCGCCAGGGTGATGGTTTTGCCTACTCAGGGTGGGCGGATCTGAAGGGGCGTAGCGGGGGCACGCTGGTCAACAACAGCTACGGCCAGCAGTTCGACGACTATGCCCGAGCCAACCTCAACCTTGAGGCGGTGCCTAGCGCGGCGCAGGCATTCCAGAAGCTTCTGCTCAAGCGTAACGACTATGTGATCTACGAGCGCTACCCCGGCATGGCGCTGGCCGAGACCCAGGGCATGGAGACGCGCCTGGAAGTGCTGGACCCGCCGGTTTCCAGCGAGGGCCTGTACCTGGCACTGTCGCGCAATGTGCCCTGCAACCAGCCGGCCCTGCGCAAGCAAATGGCGGAAAAGATGCGGGAGATCGTTGCCAGCCCCTTGCCCGAGCAGTGGCTGGCGCAGAACCTGGCGTTGTGGAAGCAACAGCAGCACCAGGAGTGAGCCTCGGTAGAAGGTTGGGCAAGATCACCGGGGTGGCCAAGTGCCAGGCGAGTGTCATGCAGCGGTCTCCAGATCGAGCGCCGCCTGTGCGGCGTATCGCGGATGAATCCGCTCCTACAGGTTTGTTTCGAGCCAGGCATGCCATGCGCTTACAGGTGCGGCACGTTGCAACCGATGTAGGATTCATCCGCGATACGCCGCGCGGGCGGCGCTCGATCGCAAAGGCAATGCGCATTCAGAGCTTGATCAGCACCGACTTCAACTCGGTGTAATGCTCGATTGCCGCCGCGCCCATCTCGCGGCCGACACCGGAGAGCTTGTAGCCACCGAACGGCAGCGCAGGGTCCAGTGCGCTGTGGCAATTGACCCACACCGACCCGGACTTGATACGCGGAATCATCCGGTGCACCGCCGCCAGGTCGTTGGACCAGATGCTCGCGCCCAGGCCATAGGGGTTGTCATTGGCCATGCGCAGTACTTCGTCGATATCGTCGAACGGCATGGCCACCAGCACCGGCCCGAAGATTTCTTCCTGTACCAGACGGTGACGTTGGTCGACATCGACGATCACTGTCGGCCTGACGTAGTAGCCCGGGCCGAAACCCTCGCCACCGCAGGCGATGGTGGCGCCCAGCTCCCGGCCCAGGTCGATGTAGCCGGTGACCCGTTCCTGCTGCCTGGCCGAGATCAGCGGCCCCATCTGCACCGAGGGGTCCAGGCCGTTGCCCAGCTTCATGCCGTTGGCGATAGCGGCGATATCGGCAACCACGTTGTCGAAATGCTTGCGGTGCACATACAGCCGGGACCCTGCGCAGCACACCTGGCCATGGTTGAAGAAAATCGCCGTGGCGGCACCGGCGGCGGCGTCCTGCAGGTTGGCGTCGGGCAGGACGATGGTCGGCGACTTGCCGCCCAGCTCGAGGGTGACGCGGGTCATGTTGTCCATGGCTGCCTTGCCGATCAACTTGCCAACTTCGGTGGAGCCGGTGAAGGTCAGCTTGTCGACACCGGGGTGGCGACTGAGGGCGGCGCCGGCTTCGAGGCCGGTGCCGGTGACCACGTTGAACACGCCGGCCGGATAGCCGGCTTCATCGATCAGCTCGGCCAGCTTGAGGGCGGTCAGCGGCGTCTCGTCGGCTGGTTTGAGAACCAGGGTGCAGCCGGTGGCCAGGGCCGGGCCGAGCTTCCAGCAGGCCAGCAGCAGGGGGAAGTTCCAGGCGACGATGGCACCGACCACACCCACGGCCTCACGGCGGATGAAACCGTGGAATTCGTCGTTGGGCATCAGCGGTAGCGACGGCTCGACGGTGCTGCCCTCGAGCTTGGTCGCCCAGCCGGCCATGTAGCGCAGGAAGTCGATGGCCAACTGCACGTCCATCACTTGGGCCACGGCGGCGCTCTTGCCATTGTTCAGGCATTCGAGTTCGGCCAGCTCCTGGGCGTCGCGCTGCATCAGGTCGGCCAGGCGCCACAGCAGGTTCTGCCGCTCCCGCGGGCGCAGGCGGCTCCAGGGCGAGGCGTCGAAGGCCTGGCGCGCGGCCTGCACTGCCCGGTCCACATCCGCTGGCGCGGCCGCGGGCACCTCGCCGAGCACCTCGCCGGTGGCCGGGTTGCGCAAGGTCATGGTGCGTCCGCTGGCGGCGTCCTGCCAGTCGGCGCCGATGCGCATCTTCAGCTTGCGCGCGAGGAAGGCGCGGGTGGCGGGGAGGATGGGCAGTTCGGAATGCATGGGGCGGTGCCTCTTGTCATTGGATGTGAACAGCCATTGGCAATGGCCGTGCCAATACCCGGCTGGTCATCCAACGCTTTGATAGTTGGACATTTTCAGGGCTTAAGTGGCGGCGCTGAGGCAAGCCGCCTGTTGCACATTGAGACGCTGTTGAGACTGCGATGGAACAGTTGACCGGGGCGGCCATTTCGCCTCTCGCTACTCTGCAGGAGCCGGCCTTGCCGGCGATGGCCTGTGCCGCGGGCCCGGTGTCTCAAGGTGAAACACACAGTCGCGAAATGGAACGTTTGCTTGCGCGCCATGGCGCGCCGAACTGTTCCCTGAAACTATCCAAACGCTTGATCCGCAACACCTTTGCCCCAACTGGCACACTTCCTGTATCGCCACTGTCACATGCACACCGCAGTACCCAAGCGTGCGAAAAACGATAAGAACAACACCGTGGAGGTCTGACCTTGAACACGACTCGACTCCGGCGGCGGGCGGGCACTCTGGCGCTGGTCGCCACCGCCCTGCTGTCCGCCCAGGCCATGGCGGCCGAGCAGGGCCCGAGCCTGTTGCAGAACAAGTGCATGGGGTGCCATATCCCCGAGGGCAACGACAGCTACAGCCGCATCAGCCATCAGCGCAAGACCCCGGAAGGCTGGTTGATGAGCATCGCCCGCATGCAGGTGATGCACGGCCTTTCGATCAGCGACGACGACCGCCGCACCCTGGTCAAGTACCTGGCCGACAAGCAGGGTCTGGCCCCCAGCGAGACCGAGGGTGTGCGCTACGCCATGGAGCGTCGGCTGAACACCGTCGAGCACTTCGACGATCAACTCAGCCAGATGTGCGGGCGCTGCCACTCCGGTGCCCGGGTCGCCCTGCAACGGCGTCCGGCCAAGGAGTGGGAGCACCTGGTCAACTTCCACCTCAGCCAGTGGCCGTCCCTCGAATACCAGGCCCAGGCCCGCGACCGCGACTGGCTGGACATCGCCCTCAAGCAGATGGTGCCCGACCTGGCCAAGCGCTACCCCCTCGACAACCCGGCCTGGGCCGAGTGGCTCAAGGCCCGGCCCAAGGCCGAGGCCCTGGCCGGGCAGTGGGCGTTCAGCGGCCATATGCTGGCCAAGGGCGATGTGCGCGGGGTGATGAGCGTCAGCGCCGACCAGGGCGACACCTTCAAGGTCGAGGTCAAGGGCCGTTATGCCGACGGCACGCCGTTCAACGGCAGCGGCTCGGCGATCCTCTACAACGGCTATGAGTGGCGCGGCACTGTGAAGGTCGGCGAGGCCAACCTGCGCCAGGTGTTCGCGGCCATCGACGGGCAGATGAAAGGCCGCATGTTCGAGGCCGAGCACGACGAGCGTGGCCTGGACTTCAGCGCCGCCAAGGCCGGCCAGGGCCGCTTGCTGGCGGTGCAGCCGGCGTTCATCAAGGTGGGCAGCGAAAGCGAGGTCACCCTGGTGGGTAGTGACCTGTCGGGCACGCCGGCGCTGGGTGTGGGCGTGGAGGTGACCGAGGTGCTGGAGTCGTCCCCGACGTTGATCCGGGTCAAGGCGCGCGCCGCCAAGGATGCCGCCGTGGGGCTGCGTGAAGTCGCGGTGGGCACCCTCAAGGGCCTGCAACTGGCGGTGTACGACAAGGTTGAAGAGGTCAAGGTGGTGCCGGCGTTCTCCATCGCCCGTATCGGCGAGAACGGTGCCTCGGTGCCGAAGGTCCAGGGGCGTTTCGAGGCCGAGGCCTGGGGCAAGGATGCCAGTGGCCAGCCACTGCGCATCGGCTACCTGCCGGCCAGCTGGAAGGTCGAGCCGTTCAACGAGCGGGCCGTCGAGGACGAGGACCTCAAGTTCGCCGGGCAGATGCAGGCCGACGGCGTGTTCGTGCCAGGCGGCGCGGGGCCGAACCCCGAGCGCAAGATGATGACCAATAACGCCGGCAACCTGAAAGTGATCGCCACGCTCGCCGACGGCGGCCAGCAGGGTGAGGGGCATCTGATTGTCACCGTGCAGCGCTGGAACAACCCGCCGCTGCCATAGGCATCAACCTGACGAATCGATTACCGGGAGGTCGCCATGGGCGCACTACTGAACCTGGTCGAACGCAACCTGCATGAAGTGCAGGTGGATGCCGACCGCATGCTGTTCCATATCCCCAGCAGTTCGCTGTTCGCCGCCGACGCGGTAACCGGCGGCATCATCGACACCCTGCGTCGCCAGGGCTGCTCCGCCGAGGAACTGATGCAGCTCCTCGGCCAGCGCTTCAGCGGACAGGACATCGAGGAAACCCTGCGCGAGCTGATTGCCCTGGAGGTGGTCAGCGACGGCTCGCCGCTGACGCCGGAGATCGCGCTCAAGCAGGTCGAGCGCACCGCGCTGAACACCGTGGTGCTCAACGTCAACACCGGTTGCAACCTGAGCTGCACCTACTGCTACAAGGAGGACCTCGACAAACCTTCGGCCGGCCGCAAGATGAACAGCGCCACCGCCGAGGCGTCGGTGGAGATGCTGCTCAAAGAGTCACCCGATGAAGCGCGCTACAGCGTGGTGTTCTTCGGTGGCGAGCCGTTGTCCAACCGGGCGCTGATCGAGCACATGGTCGCCTACTGCGAGCGGCGCTTCGCCGAGGCAGGCAAGCAGGTCGAGTTCATCATGACCACCAATGCCACGCTGCTCAACGAAGAGATCGTCGACTGGCTCGACGCCCATCGTTTCGGCTTGTCCGTCAGCATCGACGGGCCGAAGACCGTGCACGACCGCAACCGTATCACCGTGGGTGGGCAGGGCACCTACGACGTGGTGCGGCGCAAGGCCGACATGCTGCTGTCGCGCTACCGCAGCCGGCCGGTGGGTGCGCGGGTCACCCTGACCCGCGGCATCACCGATGTCGAGACCATCTGGAACCACCTGTTCAACGAGCTGGGCTTCGCTGAAGTGGGCTTTGCCCCGGTGACTTCCGGCGACATGGCCGATTTCAACCTCACCGGCGAGGAACTGGTGCAGGTGTTCGCCAGCATGAAGGCCTTGGGGCGGCGTTACCTGGACGCGGCGCTGGAGCACCGCAACATTGGCTTCTCCAACCTGCACCAGCTGATCACCGACATCCACGAGGGCCACAAGAAGGCCCTGCCGTGTGGCGCGGGCCTGAAGATGCTGGCCGTGGACCACGCAGGCGAGTTGAACCTCTGCCACCGCTTCACCGGCTCCAGCCTGCCGACCTTCGGCAACGTGCATCAAGGCGTGAAGCAGGCGCAGCTCAACGACTTCCTCTCGCAACGCCTGGACCGCAGCGGCACCGGCTGCGACAGCTGCCGCATCCGCAACCTGTGTTCCGGTGGCTGCTACCACGAGAGCTATGCCCGTTACGGCGACCCGCAGCATCCGACCTACCACTACTGCGAGCTGATGCGCGACTGGGTCGATTTCGGCATCGAGGTCTACAGCCGCATCATGGCCAATAACCCGGCCTTCATCGATCGCTACATCACTCCTCGGAAGGCGCATTGACATGAAGCACCTCAAACCGCTGAACAACAAGGCGCGCATCCTCGAACAGGCCGCCGCCGAAGACCGCGTCGACGAAGTGCTGGCCATGAGCGCCGTGGCCGGCTGCACCGCCACCACCGACCCGGGCTGGGAGGTCGATGCCTTCGGTGGCGTCAGCTCGCTGTGCCAGCCGATGGAAGCCGACCTGTACGGCTGCTCCGACCCCTGCTGGTGGCCGGCCCAGGTGCCGGACATGATGAGCACCTACCAGGACTGGAATGCCCAGGCGACCAACTCCCAGGAAGACTGGCGCAACCTGGGCACCGTATTCCCGAAAGACAAATAGAACGACAAGGGGAAACCGCATGAAACCTGGACTCTGCGCGCAACTCGCGCTCACCGTTGCCGCCACGGCCTGCACCTGGGCGGCCCAGGCCGATGACGCAGGCCCGGCCCTGAAGGCCGGCCATGAGTACCTGATCGCCACCAACTACCCGAACAACCTGCACGTGGTCGAGGTGGCCAGTGACTCGTTGTACAAGACCTGCCGCATGCCCGATGCGTTCGGCCCCGGCACGGCGGTGATGGCGCCGGACAACCGCACCGCCTATGTGCTCAACAACCATTTCGCCGATCTCTACGGCATCGACCTGGACAGCTGCAGGACCACCTTCCACGCCAACTTGTCCAGCGTGCCGGGCGAGGTGGGCAAGGCGATGTACTCGTTCGCCATCAGCCCCGATGGCAAGGAGGTGTATGCCACGGTCAACCCCAGCCAGCGCCTTAACGACCACTATGTGGTCAAGCCGCCGCGTCTGGAGGTGTTCAGTACCGGGGATGGCCTGGATGCCAAGCCGGTGCGCACCTTCCCGATGCCGCGCCAGGTCTACCTGATGCGTGCCGCCGATGACGGCAGCTTGTATGTGGCTGGGCCGGACATCTACAAGATGGACGTGAAGACCGGTCAGTACAGCGTGGCGCTGCCGCTGCGCAGCTGGAACCGCCCAGGGTACGGCGCGCCGGACGTGCTGTACTTCTGGCCGCACCAGAGCGCCCGGCACGAGTTCTCGATGCTCTACACCATCGCCAGGTTCAAGGATGCCAAGCAGGACCCGGCCACCGCCGAGCCGTTGTACGGCTACCTGAGCATCGACCTGAAGACCGGCAAGGCGCATACCGAGGAGTTCGCCGAGCTGACCGAGCTGTACTTCACCGGCCTGCGCTCGCCGAAGGACCCGAACCAGATGTACGGGGTGCTCAACCGCCTGGCCAAATACGACATCAAGCAGCGCAAGCTGATCAAGGCGGCTAGTCTGGAGCACACCTATTACTGCGTGACCTTCGACAAGAAGGGCGACAAGTTGTACCTGGGCGGCACGTTCAACGACCTGGCGGTGTTCGACCCCAATACCTTGGAGAAAGTGGGGAGCATCAAGCTGCCGGGTGGCGACATGTCCACCACCACACCGCAGGTGTTCGTCCGCTAGATCGGTGTCGCGACCTTCGCCGGCAAGGCCGGCTCCTACAGGTATAGGAGCCGGCTTTGCCGGCGAAAGGGCCTGAACACTCACCACAATAACAAGAGCACCCCATGACCCAGCCAAGCCACACCCAGGGCAACCCGGACAAACCGCTGCTGACCCAGTGCATCGGCGACGCTTTCGATACCACCGTTGCTCGCTTCCCCGACCGCGAGGCACTGGTGGTTCGCCATCAGCACCTGCGCTTCACCTGGCGGCAACTGGCCGAGGCCGTCGATCGCCATGCCCGTGCCCTGATGGCCTTGGGTGTACAAGCCGGCGACCGCCTGGGGATCTGGGCGCCGAACTGCGCCGAATGGTGCATTACCCAGTTCGCCAGCGCCAAGGTCGGCGCGATCCTGGTCAATATCAACCCGGCCTACCGCACCAGCGAACTGGAATACGCTTTGAGCCAGTCTGGCTGCAAGTGGCTGATCTGTGCCGACGCGTTCAAAACCTCCGACTACCACGCCATGGTGCTGGGGCTGGCGCCCGCTCTTGGCGAAAGTCGCTGTGGCGAGCTCGTCTGCGAGCGTCTTCCCGAGTTGCGCGGGGTGGTGAGCCTGGCCGCCGAGCCGCCCAAGGGCTTCTTGACATGGCACGCTCTTCAGGCGCGGGCCGATGAGGTCACCCCACAGGCACTGGCCGCGCGCCAGGCCAGCCTGCACCGCCACGAACCGATCAACATCCAGTACACCTCCGGCACCACCGGCTTCCCCAAGGGCGCGATGCTGAGCCACCACAACATCCTCAACAACGGCTATATGGTCGGTGAGAGCCTAGGCCTCACCGAGCACGACCGGCTGGTGGTGCCGGTGCCGCTGTACCACTGCTTCGGCATGGTCATGGCCAACCTCGGTTGCATGACCCATGGCAGCACCCTGATCTACCCCAGTGACGCCTTCGACCCGCTACTCACGCTACAGGCGGTTGCCGAGGAGCGCGCCACCGCGCTGTACGGCGTGCCGACCATGTTCATCGCCGAACTGGACCACCCGCGGCGGGGCGAATTCGACCTGTCCAGCCTGCGCACTGGGATCATGGCCGGTGCCACCTGCCCGATCGAGGTGATGCGCCGGGTGATCGACGAGATGCACATGAGAGAGGTGCAGATCGCCTATGGCATGACCGAGACCAGCCCGGTGTCACTGCAAACAGGCGCCGCCGATGATCTCGAGTGCCGCGTGACCCGCGTTGGCCGCACCCAGCCGCGCCTGGAAACCAAGGTCATCGACAGCGAGGGCGCCACGCTGCCGCGCGGCGAAGTCGGTGAACTGTGCACCCGTGGTTACAGCGTGATGATCGGCTACTGGAACAACCCCAAGGCCACGGCCGAGAGCATCGACGGCGACGGTTGGATGCACACCGGCGACCTGGCGGTGATGGACGAGCAGGGCTATGTGCGTATCGTCGGGCGCAGCAAGGATATGATCATCCGCGGCGGGGAGAACATCTACCCGCGTGAGCTGGAGGAATTTTTCTTCACCCACCCGGCGGTGGCCGACGTGCAGGTGATCGGCGTTCCGTGCAGCAAGTACGGCGAGGAGATCGTCGCCTGGGTGCGCCTGCACCCCGGGCATGCCGCCAGCGAGGATGAGCTGCGCGAGTGGGCGAAAGCGCGGATCGCGCACTTCAAGGTGCCGCGCCATTTCCGCTTCGTCGATGAGTTCCCGATGACGGTGACGGGGAAGGTGCAGAAATTCAGGATGCGCGAGATCAGCATCGAGGAGCTTGCGCGTTGACGCAGCGTCCTGGTCGGTACGATCCGGTAGGAGCCGGCTTGCCGGCGAAAGGGCCGTGACGGGCAACTGACATGTCATGGCGTGTTCGCCGGCAAGCCGGCTCCTACCGGGTTGCGTCGACCACAGCGGTGATCACCGCAGGAGCTCCGGGCTGTTGAAGTTGCTCAGGCGTTGGTCATTGTCCATGCATTCCAGCGCCTGTACCGGCACCACCCCCAACAAGGCTTTCTGCAGGCTGCGTTCACCGGATGCCCAGGCTTGCTCCAGCATCGGCAGCACCCGGCGCGGCAGCACGCTGAACATCGGCTGCCAGTACCCACCCTGGCGCACCATGGCTGCGCTGTCATGCTCGACAGCCAACCTCAACAGCCCCTCGACCAACGCCTGGTCAATCAGCGGCGCATCGCACGCCAGCATCACCACCCAATCATGACGTGCCACCCCGAGCCCCGCGATCACCCCGGCCAGCGGCCCGGGGAAGTCTGCCTCGAAATCCGACACCAACTGGTCTGCGTAGAGGGCGTAACGGTCCTGGTTGCGGTTGCAGGAAATCACCACGTCGTCGGAGAACTCGCGCACCACATGTTGCACATGGGCCACCAGCGGTTCGCCATGCCAGGGCATCAGGCCCTTGTCGCGGCCGCCCATGCGCTGGCCACGGCCACCGGCGAGGATGAGGATGGAGCAGGGGGGCAGGGTAGTGGACATGAAAAAGGGTTCCGGGCAGTCGATGCCGGGAACCCTCTCATTCAACGGGGCGCCTGTCCAGTCAGGCTTCGCGAGCGGTGGCCACTCCGGCTTTAACGGGCTTGCGCCCCGCCAACCGCATCACCACCACGAAGAACACCGGCACGAACACCACGGCAAACGTGGCACTGAGCATGCCGCCGATCACCCCGGTGCCGATCGCCTGCTGGCTCGCCGAACTGGCGCCGCTGGCGATGGCCAGGGGCACCACGCCGAGGATGAACGCCAGCGAGGTCATGACGATGGGGCGCAGGCGCAGGCGCGCCGCCTGTATCGCCGCGTCCGCTGCGTTGTGGCCTTGGTCCACCAGGTCCTTGGCGAACTCGATGATCAGGATGGCGTTCTTCGCCGACAACCCGATCAAGGTGATCAGGCCGACCTTGAAGAACACGTCGTTGGGCAGGCCGCGCAGGGTCACCGCCAGCACCGCGCCGAGCACCCCCAATGGCACCACCAGCAGCACCGCGGTGGGGATCGACCAACTCTCGTACAGCGCCGCCAGGCACAGGAACACCACCAGCAGCGACAAGGCCATCAGCAGCGGCGCCTGGCTACCGGACAGGCGCTCCTGCAACGACAGGCCGGTCCATTCCAGGCCGGAGCCTGCCGGCAACTGTGCCACCAGGCGTTCGATCTCGGCCATCGCCTCGCCCGAACTGTGGCCCGCCGCCGGCTCGCCGGAGATGGACACCGCCGGGTAGCCGTTGTAGCGGGTCAACTGCACCGGGCCGCTACGCCAGTGGGCGCTGACGAAGGCGCCGAGCGGGACCATCTTGCCGCTGCTGTTGCGCACGTGGATTCTCAACAGATCCTCGACCTGGCTGCGCTGGTCGCCCTCGGCCTGCACCACCACCCGCTGCATGCGGCCCTGGTTGGGGAAGTCGTTGACGTAGTTGGAGCCCACCGCGGTGTCGAGTACCGCGCCGATGTCGGCGAACGACACCCCCAGCGCATTGGCCTGGCGACGGTCGATCTCCAGTTCCACCTGCGGGCTTTCCGCCAGCGAGGCTTCGCGCACATTGACCAGTACCTTGCTCTTGCGCGCCTGTTCCAGCAGTTGGTCGCGGGCGGCCATCAGCGCCGTGTGGCCCATGCCGCCGCGGTCTTGCAGGCGGAATTCGAAACCGGTCGACTCGCCCAGACCGTCCACCGGCGGTGGCAGCACCGCATAGGCGATGGCGTCCTTCAACTGGGTGAATGCCATGGTTGCACGGTCGGCGATGGACTGGGCGCTGTCGTCACCACCCCGCTCGGACCAGTCCTTGAGCGTGGTGAAGGCCAGGGCCGCGTTCTGCCCGCTGCCGGAGAAGCTGAAGCCGAGGATCAGTGTGGTGTTGGCCACGCCCGGCTCTTCCGCGTTGTGCGCTTCGATCTGCTGCGCTACCTCGATGGTCCGTGCCTGGCTGGCGCCTGGCGGCAACTGGATGTCGGTGATGGTGTAGCCCTGGTCCTCGGTGGGCAGGAAGGCGGTGGGCAGCTGGCTGAAGCCGTAGCCCAGCACTGCCACCAATGCGGCGTAGACCAGCAGGTAGCGACCGCTGCGGGCCAACGCGTGGGTCACCCAGCGCTGGTAGCCGTTGCTCATGCCCTCGAAGCGGCGGTTGAACCAGCCAAAGAAGCCTTTGCGCTCGTGGTGCTCGCCTTTTTCCAGTGGCTTGAGCAGGGTGGCGCACAGGGCTGGCGTGAGGCTCAGGGCGAGGAACGCCGAGAACAGGATCGATACCGCCATCGACACCGAGAACTGCTGGTAGATCACCCCCACCGAGCCCTGCATGAAGGCCATCGGCAGGAACACCGCCACCAGCACCAGGGTGATGCCGACGATGGCCCCGCTGATCTGGCCCATGGCCTTGCGCGTGGCCTCCTTCGGCGGCAGGCCTTCCTCGGCCATGATCCGCTCGACGTTTTCCACCACCACGATGGCGTCGTCCACCAGGATGCCGATGGCCAGCACCATGCCGAACAGTGTCAGCACGTTGATCGAGAAGCCCAGCGCGTTCATCACCGCGAAGGTGCCCATCAGCGCCACCGGCACCACCAGGGTCGGGATCAGGGTGTAACGCAGGTTCTGCAGGAACAGGAACATCACGGCGAACACCAGCACCATGGCCTCGACCAGGGTACTGATCACCTGCTTGATCGACACTTTGACGAACGGCGAGGTGTCGTAGGGGATGTCGTACTTCACGCCGGCCGGGAAGTAGCGCGACAGCTCGTCGAGCTTCTGCTTGACCAGGGCCGCGGTCTCCATGGCGTTGGCGCCGGGCGACAGCTTGACGCTGAAAGCGCTGGTGGCCTTGCCGTTGAGGCGGGTGCCGTACTGGTATTCCTGGGCGCCGATCTCGACCCGGGCGACATCGCCGACGGTAACTGTCGAGCCGTCAGCATTGGCGCGCAGCACGATCGCGGCGAACGCTTCAGGCGTGCTCAACTGGCCCTTGACCACCACGTTGGCGGTGATTTCCTGGGTCGGGCGGCTGGGCAGGTCGCCGATGCTGCCGGGGGCGACCTGGGCGTTTTGCGCGGCGATGGCTTCGGCCACGTCGTTGGGAGTGAGCTTGAAACCGACCAGCTTCGCCGGGTCGATCCAGATGCGCATGGCCCGTTCCGAACCATACAGCTGCGCCTTGCCGACGCCCTTGATGCGGCGGATCTCATTCATCACGTTGCGCGCGAGGATGTCCGACAGGGCAATTTCATCCAGGTTGCCGTCCTCGGAGGTGAGGGTGGCCAGCAGCAGGAAGCCGGTGGACACCTTCTCCACCTGCAGGCCTTGTTGCGTCACCGGGCGTGGCAGGCGCGACTCGATCACCTTCAGGCGATTCTGCACGTCCACCTGGGCCATGTCCGGGTTGGTGCCAGGCTGGAAGCTGGCGGTGATGGTGGCATTGCCCAGGCTGCTCTGCGACTCGAAGTAGAGCAGGTTGTCGGCACCGTTGAGCTCCTGCTCGATGATGCTGACCACGCTTTCGTCCATGGTCGCCGCCGAGGCGCCCGGGTACACGGCGTAGATTTCCACCTGTGGCGGTGCCACGTCGGGGTACTGGGCCACCGGCAGCTGCGGGATGGCCAGGGCGCCGACCAGGAGAATGAACAAGGCGACCACCCAGGCGAACACCGGGCGGTCGATGAAGAACTGCGGCATGGATCAGGCCCTCATTGGCCGTTGTGTTGGGCGACGGCGGTGGCGCCCGGTTGCTCGTCGACCTGCACCTGGTCGCCGGCCTTGACGTGTTGCAGGCCCTCGACCACTACGCGATCGCCTGGGGCCAGGCCTTCGCTGACGATCCAGCGGTCGCCCTGGGCGCTGCCGAGGGTGACCGGGCGCTCGCTGACACGGTCCTGGTGATCGACCACCAGCACCTTGGGCACGCCGGCGCTGTCACGCAGGATGGCCCGCTGCGGCACGCTGATACCTTGAGGTTGCACGGCCTGCTCCAGGCGCACGCGTACGTAGCTGCCGGGCAGCAGGTCGAGGTCGGGGTTGGGGAACTCGCTGCGCAGGGTGATCTGGTTGGTGCTTGGGTCGACGCTGATGTCGGAGAACAGCAGCTTGCCCGGCAGCGGGTAGGCGCTGCCGTCATCCTGCACCAAGGTGGCCTTGACCTGGTCCTGGCCGACCTGTTGCAGCTCGCCGGCACGCAAGGCGCGGCGCAGGGCGTTGAGCTCGCGGGTCGACTGGCTGACGTCGGCGTGGATCGGGTTCAACTGCTGGATGGTGGCCAGCGGCGTGGTCTCGCTTTGACCGACCAGCGCGCCCTCGGTGACCAGGGCGCGGCCGATGCGCCCGGAAATCGGTGCGGTCACGGTGGCATAGCCGAGGTTCAGACGCGCGCGCTCCAAGGCTGCCTTGGACTCGGCGACCGCGGCATCGGCCTGGAGGAAGGCGGCGCGGGCGTTGTCGTATTCCTGGCGGCTGACCGCCTTGTCGTCGACCAGTTCGCGGTAGCGCTGCTCCTGCAGGCGCGCCTGGTACACGGTTGCCTCGGCCTTGGCCAACGTTGCGCGGGCGCTATCGAAGTCGGCCTTGAACGGTGCCGGGTCGATCAGGAACAGCACATCGCCCTGCTTGACGTCGCTGCCTTCGCGGTACACCCGCTTGAGCACCACGCCGGCCACCCGGGCGCGGACCTCGGCGGTGCGTGGCGCGAGGATGCGGCCGCTGAGCTCGGTGCTGATGGCCAGCGGCTGGACGGCGAGAGTTTCGACCCGGACCTGGGGGGCAGGGGCCTGTTCTTCCTGGTCGGTGGCGTCATTGCAGCCGGCCAGGGAAAGGGTCATCAGCGCCAGCAACGCCAAGGGGCGCAGGCGCAGGGAGCGTGGAGTGGACATACAGATCTTCCGGAATTGATCGAGCGTATGTTAAGGCAGCCGTTCGCGTGGCCGCTGTTAAGCTGTGTAGGCGGTATGTGAAAAAGTGTGAAGCGTTGGCGGTGCCTGGCGCAGGATTCTATATCCTGCCTAACTTCAATCTTTCGTCAAATTCACTTATGCCCAACATTCTCCTGGTCGAAGACGACAGCGCGCTGTCCGAGCTGATCGCCAGCTACCTGCAACGCAACGATTTCCATGTCCGGGTGATTGCCCGGGGCGACCATGTGCTGGACGAGTTTCGCCGGCAGAAACCGGACCTGGTGATCCTCGATCTCATGCTTCCCGGCCTGGATGGCCTGCAGGTATGCCGCCTGCTGCGCCAGGAGACGCAATGCCTGCCGATCCTGATGCTGACCGCCCGCGACGACAGCCACGACCAGGTGCTGGGCCTGGAAATGGGGGCCGACGACTACGTCACCAAACCCTGCGAGCCCCGGGTGCTGCTGGCCCGTGTGCGCACCTTGCTGCGCCGCAGCAGCGTCAACGAGCCGCGCCTGGACAGCGACCTGATCCAGGTCGGCGGCCTATGCATCGACCTGGCCGAGCGCAGCGTGAGCTGGCGCGGTGAGGAGGTGGAACTGTCCAGCGGTGAGTACAACCTGCTGGTGGTGCTGGCGCGCAATGCCGGTGAGGTGATGAGCCGCGACCGCATTCTCCAGCAATTGCGCGGCATCGAGTTCAACGGCACCGACCGTTCGGTGGACGTGGCCATCTCCAAGCTGCGCCGGCGCTTCGACGATAACGCCGGCGAGGCGCGCAAGATCAAGACCGTGTGGGGCAAGGGCTACCTGTTCAGCCGGGTCGAGTGGGAGTACTGACAGGCCATGCTCAAGATCCTGGTGCGGCTGTACCTGGTGATCATCGTCGCCTATGCCGGCGCGATCGCGTTGATTCCCGACACCATCGTCGGGCTGTTCCATGAGCGCTTCCTGGCCTACAACCTTGAACAGGCCAAGGGTGTGCAGACCCTGATCGTGCGCCAGTTCCAGCAGGCGCCGCAGGAACAGTGGCCGGCGGTGGAAAAGGACCTGGCCACAGCGTTCAAGCCGCTGGAGGTGCGCTTGCAGCGCATCGCCGACGCCGACCTGAGCACCGAGGAGAAAGCCCGGCTCGAGCGTGGCCTGTTCGTGGTGCGGCTGGCCGACTGGGGCTACTACGAAACGGCGTTGGCGCCGCTGGACGGGGAGTGGATGGTACGCCTGCATGCGCCGGACGACCCGCTGGACATCAACGTGTTGTCGTGGGGCGTGACCGTGCTGATCGGCGCGGCCATGCTTGGCTGCCTGCTACTGTGGGTGTGGCCGCACTGGCGCGACCTGGAGCGCTTGAAGGATACCGCCCGACGCCTGGGCCATGGCGAGATGTCCGAGCGCACGCACATCTCGCCACGCTCGAATATCGGCGAGTTGGCCGGGGTGTTCGACACCATGGCCAGCGATCTGGAACGTCATGTGAATCAACAGCGTGAACTGCTCAATGCGGTGTCCCACGAGCTGCGCACCCCATTGACCCGCCTGGACTTCGGCCTGGTGCTGTTGTTCGACGAGGTGCCGCAGCCCAGCCGCAAGCGCCTGCTGGAACTGGTTGGTCACGTGCGGGAGCTGGATGAGCTGGTGCTTGAGCTCCTTTCGTACAGCCGCATGGAAAGCCTCGATCAGGCCCGCGAGCGGGTCGAGGTGTCGTTGCTGGAGCTGGTGGACAGTGTGCTGGGGGGGTTCGCCGAGGAGCTCGACAGCCGTGGCATCCAGTGGGAGGTGCGCGCCGACGCGAACCTGCCGCGCTTCGTGCTTGATCCACGGCTGACCGCGCGCGCCGTGCAGAACCTGGTGCGCAACGCCATGCGCTATTGCGACGAAAGCCTGTTGCTGCGCTTGCACCTCGATGAGGATGGCACCTGCCTGCTGACGGTGGAGGACGATGGCATTGGTATCCCGAGCGAGGAGCGCGAGCGGATTTTCCAGCCGTTCTACCGCTTGGACCGCAGCCGTGATCGCAATACCGGTGGGTTCGGGTTGGGGTTGGCGATCAGTCGGCGGGCCATCGAGGGGCAGGGCGGGACACTGACCGTGGCGCAGTCGGCATTGGGGGGCGCACAGTTCAGGATTCGATTGCCGGCCGGCTAGCACCGGTTAGCCTGTAGGGGCCAGCCTTACTAGCGAACAGCGCACTTCAGGCATTCACAAGACGGTGGTCCCACACCACGAACCGGTCCTTGCCTGTGTGCTTGGCCGCATACAACGCCTGGTCCGCGCGAATCAGCGCTAGGGTCAGGGTGTCCCCGCTATCGACCCGGGTCAGCCCGATGCTGATGGTCACCGGGTGCTCCGCAGCGTCTTCGCGCACCCGCCGACACAAGGCCTCGACCTGCTGCTCGGCGCCTTGCTCGTCCAGCCCTTGAAAGAAGATCGCGAACTCCTCGCCGCCCAACCGTGCGATTTCGAAGCCGACCATCGCCGCCTTGATGTGCCCCGCCACGCGTTTGAGCACCACGTCGCCGATGTCGTGGCCGAAGCGGTCGTTGACCTTTTTGAAATTGTCGATATCGATCATCGCCAGGAACTGCCCAGGGCCGGTCAGTTGCAGCTGCTTCTCGGCCTTGGCCATGAACGAACGGCGGTTGGGGATCTCGGTCAGGGCGTCGATGTAGGCTTGCTCCAGCAGCACCTTGGTCAGGTAGAAGTTGTGCAGTTTGGCCTGGCGGATGCGCAGGTAGCTGTAGATCACCAGGCCGCTGAGGAACACCGCGTAGCTGATCAGCATCGCGCCTTCGAGCTCCAAGGCTTCGATGCGGGTGTGGAAGAAAGGATTGAGCATGATCCAGGTGATGCCCATGGCGCAGAAGAACGACCAGCGCCGCACCGGCAGCACCGACACGGTGTACAGCACGGTCGATACCCCCAGCACCAGCCACACCGGGCGCAGGGCGATGGGGATGCCCTCGATCACCAGGCGCATGGCCAGGGTGATCACCGCCACGAACACGAGGTTGAGCACGTCGAAGTGCTGGCTCTTGCGGGTGAAGCCCAGGACCACGGTGAGGCTGCACAGCAGGGCGACGAACAGGCCCGACAGCCAGGTGAAGCCCTGGCCGCCCAGGTAGCTGACGATCAGGTCGAAGACCAGCCAGATGGCGATGCCGATACAGAAGATCAGTTGGCAGAAGCGGCGCATGGCCTCGAATTCGTGCTGGCGGAATTCGGCACGCAGGGCAGCGGGGGCGACCTGCTGGCGGACGTGGGCTTCGAGGGTCTTGTACATGGCAGGCCGGCGAGGTCCTTCAGATTTGTTGGCTGGTCGTTTCAAGGTCTGTGCAGGGGTGGCTGCTCTGGCCTCTTCGCCGGCAAAGCCGGCTCCTACAGATACAGTGTTGATCCAGGGGGTAGTACTCAATCTTGGGAAAGTACGCCCTTGGCCCAGGGCCGATACCTGAGGGCGAATACCGCTTCGGCGTGACAGCCGCCACGCAGTGACGGTTGTGCCGGTTCCGCGCGGAAGGGGTGGGCGGGCGGGCTGATTTGGCGGAATGCCTCGCGCACTATTCCCACACGGCAGGGCAGCGCCTGTTCATAGCCTTCGCGCACCAGCGGTGCCAAGCGCCCGGTCCCCGCGCCATCCTGCCACCAGACATTCAGGCCAAGGCTCGCCAGTTGGTCGAGCCACGCGCCGGTGACCCGTGGCGACAGCTGGCCGGCGCTGAAGGCACTGATGTGCAGGGGCTTGTCCAGCTGGCGGTTGAAGGCCTGCAACTGGGTGTACAGCGCATCGCGCCGGGTGGGGTCGCGAAAGTGCAGGTCGTCCAGCTCCAGCGGCAGGTACCAGCCGCTGACCGGCAGCTCCCAGCTGGCGCGCAGTTGCTGGTACTGGCTGAGCGAACGGCCCAGTTGGGCCTTGAAGTAGCCGGTCAGGCCTTCGCCATCGAGTGCTTCCAGGCGCTGGTAGTAGGCCGGGTCCATGTACAGCCCGAGCACCAGTTCCAGGCCCTGGGCACGGGCTTGGCGCAGGCTGTTGGCCAGCCAGCCCCGGGCACCGCCGAAGTCGCTGTCGCCATAGACGCTCCACTGCACGATCAGGGTCTTGCCGCCTTGGGCGACGGTGGCGCGCCACAGGTGTTGCCATTGCGCTGAGGTGACGTTCGCGTCGCGGTTGAGTGGTTGATAGAACAGACGTTGGTCGGCCTGGACGGGCAGGCACAGGGCGAGCAGGCAGGCAGCCAGGAAGGTACGCATCAGAAGTTCATCTCCACACCCAGCAGTACGCCGTTGGCGCGTTCGTAGAGGTTGCCGCCCAACGCCTGCTGGTACTCGGCACGCACTTTCAGCGAGCCGCGGTAGGCGTTGTAGCGGTCATCGTCGAACCACCATTGCCAGCGCACACCAACCCCGGCACGGGCGTCCTGGCGCCAGTCGTTGCTCGGGTCCTGGCTGGAGAACTCGAGGAAACCGTAGGGCATGATCGTCTGCGGCGACTGGCTGGGCAGCTTCCACGCATGGCCCTGCTGGAAGCGCGACAGCCACGCATGGTCGCCGGCACGGGTCCACCAGGCGGCGTCGAGGTAGAGGAAACGCTCGTCCCAGGCGTCCTCGTCGATACGCCAGTCGTTGCGGTACTTACCCTGATCCAGGAACGAAGCGGTGGCGCGCAGCAGCAGGTCGTTGCTCGATTCGGCGTTGTGACGCAGGTCGCCCCAGTTGCTGCCGACCTTGGTCGGGCTGAGCAGCTCGCCCAGGCTCAGGCCGCCGTAGTGCGCGCTGTCGATCTGACGTTGGTGGTACAGCTCGGCATACAGGTTGAGGTTGGCCTGGCCAAGCGGCTTGTAGCGCAGGCCTACACCGGTACCCATGCTCTGCGCGTAGTCGGTGCGGCTCTGGCCGCCGAACAGTACCCGACCATACACCGACAGGGTGCTGCCGTTGCGGCTGGGCTCCTCGCCCAGGGCGTGGTCCCACAGCGCCAGCTGCACGTTCTGCGATTGCGCCTTGCGCGAACTGCCGCTGCGGGTGCCGTTGTCGAGGAAGCGGTCGTTGGTGGAGGTGCCGGCGGGTGACCAGGTGCTGGCCAGGGTGACGCTGTCGCGCCGCGACAGGGTTTCATGGGCGCGGCGCTGGCGGTACTTGCGTGCTTCCAGGCTGCCGTACTGGTCATCGCCGTCGACCAGGTTCTGCTCCACATCCAGTACCCGGCGCAACTCACGGCGGGCCGCGGCGCTGTTTTCGACTTCGTCGTAGCGCAGGGCGAGGGTTTCGCCAAGGCGGTAGTCTTCGGGGAAGTCGCGGGTGGCCTGCTCCAGGTAGGGGATCGACTGGCGGCGTTGGACCTTGTCCTCGGCGGCGGCCAGGCGCATGCCATAGTCGGCGCGGTAGCGCGGCTGGTCCGGGGCCAGGCGCACGGCCTCGGCCAGCCAGGCGGTGCTCTGGGCCGTATCGCCGGCTTGGTGGGCAGTACCTGCGGCGGCGTAGTAGTGCTCGGCGCGCGGGGCATGGCGCAGGGCCTCGCGCTGGTAAGCAAGCGCCTGTGGCAGGTCGCCCTGGCGTTGGGCGATGGCCGCGCCCAACGCCCAGTCGTCGGCGCTGGCGTGTGCGGCGGCGTCCCAATGACGCCGGGCGCTGCTGGCGTCGCCAGTGTTCAGCGCGCCACGCGCCGCGGTCAGGCGTGCGTTGTCGGTCCAGGCGCTGGCGGGCAGGCTGTTCCAGATCGGCAGGGCTGCCTGCGAGTCGCCGGAGGCCTCCAGGGCGTAAGCCAGGGGCAGGCGGCTGCCCGAGTCGCCCAGGCGTTCGGCGGCCTGGTAGTAAACCACTGCTTCACCGGGCTGGTCGGGCATCGCGCAGCGGCCCAGGGCTCGGTACTGTCCGGTTTCGCTCGGGTTGGCCGGTATCGCGCCGCGCACCGCCTCGCACTGGCCGGCCTCGGCCAGGCGGGCAAGCAGCAGGCCACGGGTGGTGGCATCGACCTGGGGCAGCAGGGCAAGCATGCGTCGGGTGTCCAGCGGGCTGTCGTTGCGCGCGTAGAGGGTGCCCAGGCGTTGCAACAGCGAGGGCGCCAGGCGCCCCTGGTGGCGGTCGTAGGCTTGATCCAGCAGTTGTCGGGCGCGCTCGGCGTGGCCTTGGTCGAGCAGCATGAAGCTGGCTTGCTCCAAGGCGGCGAGGTCGCCGGTCTGGCGGTAGCGCTGCTCCCACTGCGCCGCCGTGCGTGGTTGCGCAGGTTGAGGCGGGTCGCCATATAGGCGCTGCTTGAGGATGGCGTAGGCGCGAGGATCGTCGCTGGCCTGGCAGCCCTTGAGCTGTTCGCGGGCCAAGGCCAGGTCCTTGCGTGACAGCCAGTCGACGGTTTCCAGGCAGGGGCGCTGCAGTTCATTGCTCAAGTGCTGCACCAGCGGTGCGTCGTCACCCTCGCGAGCGAGCGCCCACAGCTGCCGGCGTTGTTCAGGCTGTTGCAGTTGATCGGCCGGCAGGCTGTGCAGCCAGCGCTCGGCCTGCTGGTTGTGGCCCATGGCGATGGCGCGCTCGGCCATGGCCAGCCGGGCACGGGTGGCAGCTGCTTGCGAGGGTGCACTGGCCAGGAGTGTGTTCAGGCCTTTTTCGTCGACCCGTTGGATATAGGCATTGGCCAGGCGCTGCCAGTCCTCTGGTGGCAGTTGCCCCTTGTCGGCCAGCGGTTGCAGCTGATCGATGGTTTCGCCCCAGTTGCGCAACTGTTCGGAGAAGTTGCCCCGGGCCAGGCGCAGCACCCTGCCGTCGTCGCGCGGCGGCAAGTGGTTGAGCCAGTCCAGGGCTCGGTGTGCGCCGCCGAACTTGGCCAGGCTCAGGCTGTAGGCCTGCCACAGGCGGATACGTTGATTGCTGTTGCTGCTGGCGATCCAGCCTTCGACCTGGCTGGCGGGCGGTGGGTCCTGCTCGATCCAGGTCAGGCGTAGCTCAAGCAGGGCATCGGCGTGCTCGGGGTTGTCGTCGAGAACCTCGGCGATCGCCTCGGCCTCCTTGTAGCGGCGCTGGTGGGCGAGGGCCTCGGCCAGCAGGGCACGGGCCTCGTTGTTGTTGGGCACGCGCTTGAGCACATGGCGGGCTAGGCGCTCGACCTCGGGCCAGTTGTCTTTCTGCGCTTCACGGTAGCCGCGCTCCATGAACGGGAAACTGGTGAAACGCTGGAAGTCGGTCATCGGTGCCGTCGGCGCGGCGAGGGCGCAAGCACACAGCAGCAGGCTGGCGAACGACAGGGAAAGACGGGGCTTCATGCCACCTCCCGGGTCAGGTCAAAGGCGGCCTGCTGCTCGCTGGCCTGTTCGGCGAGGGCCTGCTGCAGGACCTCTTCGGTGATGATGCCGCGGCTGATCAGGTGCTCGCCCAGGCTCTGCTGTTCGGGGTCGAAGTCGATCAGCGCCTGGTTGAACAGGGTCGCCGGAACCATGCCGCGAACCTGCAACAGGGTGCCGAGCATGACCTGGTGGGTGCTGACCTCTTCCAGCAACCTGGCATCGTCCTGGTGGCGCTCGAGCACAGCGAGCATCTCGCGAGTCTCGGGTTTTTGCCATTCGCTTGGGTAGTGGTAGCGCAGGCCGAGCGTTACCCGGCCCTGGGGGGCCAGGCGGGCGCGTACCGGGCGCTTGAGCTGGCGGCTGATGACCCCCAGCGATACTTGGCTGACCGGGCTCTCGCTGGCCAGCACCAGGGTCTCGCCGTCTTCGTCCACTGGCAGCACGCCGTAATGGGTGGCGAGCTTGCGCGGCAGCTTGGCAATCAGCGCGGGGGCGATCTTGAACGGGTTGAGTGGCGCCCACGGCAGGTCCAGTTGCTCGGCCAGGGCTTCGGCCAGTTGTTCGCTGTCAAGCCAGCCGCGCAGCAGCAGCTCGCGGCCCAGGCGCCGGCGCACCGGGCTGGTGATCGCCTGGTGCAGTTGCTCCTCGCTGATCAGGCCTTTCTCCACCAGGCGCTGGCCCAGGGGTGTGCGCGCAGGCGAGGCGAGGGCAGGGAACTCGTGGGTGGTCTTGTCCCAGGCCACTCGGCGCGAGTCGCCCATCTCCATGACCTGGCGCAGGGCGCGCAGGTTGGCGAAGAAGTTGACGAAGTTGCTCCACATCATCCGTGGCGCCGACAGCAGCCCCTCGAAGATGCCGTAATAGCGGGTGACGAACCAGCCGCGCTGGAACAGGCGGTTGACCAGCAGCAAGCCGTTGAGCCAGAGCAGGGTGGAGAGCAGCTTGCTGTCGCCGAGGATCGACATGAAGCGCCACGACTCCGGCGCGATCACCGTGACCAGCCACATGGCCAGCAGCACCAGCAACAACAAGTTGACCAGGAAACTCAGCAGGTAGGCGAACAGCCCGCGGCGGTCGCGCCAGAGGAAGTAGTTGAGCGCGCCCTTGCGGCTCCAGCCGAGGTTGCTGGTGCCCTGGAAGACGATACCAACGATCCATCGCGATTTTTGCCGAATGGCGTGTTGCCAGTCGCGCGGGAAGTGCTCGCGCACGCAGATCACCTGGGAGAACTCACGGCTCATGCCGGGGCGCCAGTCCTGCTTGAGGGCAAGCGCTGGGTCGGTGATCGAGTAGCGGGCGAAGATGCACTTCATGCCCTTCTGCTTCAGGCGAAAACCGATGTCGTAGTCCTCGGTCAGGCTCTGCACGTCGAAAGCGATGCCGTCGCCATCCTCGAGCAGCGCGCTGATCGCCCGGCGGCTGAAGCAGGTGCCGACCCCGGCGCTGGGCACCTGGCCGGTGAGCGCCTCGCGCACGATGACGTCCTTGCCGTGGTTCTCGGCGAACTCGTCGACGTAGTGGCCGGCGGTGAAGCCCTTCCACTCCGGCGCGTAGGGGTACACCGGGATCTGGATCATGTCCTTGTTCGGCAGCAGGTAGTTGAACAGGCGCAGTTCCATGGGCGAGATGACGTCTTCGGCGTCATGCAGGATGAACCCGGCGAACTCGATGCGTGCGTCCTGCTGGAAGCGCAGGATGGCGTCGATGATGTTGTTCAGGCAGTCAGCCTTGCTGGTGGGGCCGGGGCGGGCGCAGACCACCTTGTGCACGTTGGGGTAGTGCAGGCATACCGCGTCTACGTCGGCTTGGGTCTGTGGGTCGTTGGGGTAGGTACCCACGAAGATCTGGTAGTTCTCGTAGTCGATGGTCGAGGCCGCCAGGCGCGCCATCTCGCCGACCACGCCCACTTCGTTCCAGGCCGGGACCATGATCGCCAGGGGTTTTTCCGGCACCTCGAACAGGCGTTTCTCGTCGGCTTTCTCGAACTTGTCATAGATGCGGAAACGCCGGATCAGCTTGCGGCCCCAGTAGCACAGGTCGATGAACAGGTCGTCCAGGCCCAGCACGAACATCAGCGTGGCCAGGATGATGGCGAGGATCTTCAGGCCGAACAGGACATAGGTGAGGAAATCGATGAAAGCCAGGCTCATGCGTTGTCCCGTGCGGCGGATTGTTCGGCGAACCAGTGGGTCAGGCGCTCGGCGATGCGCTCGCTGGCGTGGCCGTCACCGAATGGGGTGAAGACCCGTGCCATGCGTTCATAGGCGGCCGGGTCGTCGAGCAACTGGCTGGTTTCTTGGACAATGCGCTCGGTCAGGGTGCCGACCAGCTTGACCGTGCCGCCTTTGAGCACGGCGGGCCGCTCGGTGACCTTGCGCAGTACCAGTACTGGCTTGCCCAGCGCGGGCGCTTCTTCCTGCACGCCGCCGGAGTCGGTGAGAATCACGTGGGCGCGGTTCATCAGCCAGACGAAATGCGGGTAGTCCTGGGGGTCCACCAGGTGAATGTTCGCGCGCCCGGAAAGCACGCTGTACACGGCATGCTGCACCTGCGGGTTGAGGTGCACGGGGTAGAGGAACTGCACGTCAGGGTAACGTAGGGCCAGCTCGGCCAGGGCCAGGCAGATACGCTCGAAGCCACTGCCGAAGTTTTCGCGGCGATGGCCGGTGATCAGCACCATGCGCTGGTCGTCGCGTAGCACATTGAGTGGCGAGTCGGCGGCCGGGCGCCAATGGTTGTGCTTGAGTTTGTCGCGCATCCACAGCAGGGCATCGATCACCGTGTTGCCGGTGACCTCGATGTGCTCGGGGGGTACGCCTTCGCGGATCAGGTTAGCGTCGGAGTCGCGGGTGGGTGTGAAGTGCAGGTCGGCGAGCACCCCAGTCAGGCGCCGATTGGCCTCCTCGGGCCAGGGTTGTTGCAGGTTGCCAGTGCGCAGGCCGGCTTCGACATGGCCGATGGGGATGTGCCGCTGGAAGGCGGCCAGCGAGGCGACGAAGCTGGTGGTGGTATCGCCGTGGACCAGCACGATCTCGGGCTTGACCTGCTCGTAAGCCTGGTCGAGCTTGTCCAGCAGGTCGCGGGACAGGCCGTTGAGGGTCTGATTCTGGGTCATCACCTGCAGGTCCTGGTCGACCTTCAGGCCAAACGCAGTGAGGACCTGTTCGAGCATTTCCCGGTGCTGGCCGGTGGAGCAGATATGCAGGTCGATCCCGGGCCAGGTGCGCAGCACGCGGGCCAGCGGGGCCATCTTGATTGCTTCAGGGCGGGTACCGAATACCATCATGACGGTGTGATCCATCGTCTCAATCCTCGTACGATTCCCTGGACGAAGTGGTAGGACTTGCCGCTGCTTGCAAGTCATAGATACAAGCAGCCGGATATCGGGTTGTCCAATGGGGAGGCTGTCGCGAATTGTGGCGACAGGCCAGTGCCGAACGTGTCTGAAGGCCAGGGCTGAAGAAGCCCGGCGACTGTTCGTGTGCCAGGGAGAAGGGTGATGCTGAAACGTTTATGCTAGCGAATCTTGACTGAATGATCAGTTAACAATGTATTTCAGGCTTTTTCCTACAGGCTGCTTCGAGTAACTTTGTAGGTCTTTTCTTCAGGGAGTCGCACATGCAAGGCAAGGCACGCAAGATCGTCCAGGCCATCCTCTACGAAGCCATCGCCGTGGCTTGCGTGGCACCGGCGCTGGAGCTGGTGTTCGGTGCCGGTATGGCCCAGTCGACGGTGCTGTCGATCCTCATGTCGGCCATCGCCATGAGCTGGAACATGGCCTACAACTGGCTGTTCGAGCGTTGGGAAGCGCGCCAGCACAAGCGCAGCCGTACCTTCATGCGCCGCCTGCTGCATGCCTTGGGTTTCGAGGGTGGGCTGGTGCTGATCCTGCTGCCGCTGGTGGCCTACTGGCTGGATATCAGCCTGTGGGCGGCACTGGTGACCAACCTGGCGTTGTTCGTGTTCTTCTTCGTCTATGCATTCGTGTTCCAGTGGGGCTTCGACAAAGTGTTCGACGTGCCGGTTTCGGCGCAGGAAGTGGCGAAAGGGTGTTGACGCGCCGGCTTCGCCCGCGCTAAGTTCCCGACCCATGAACACATTCCCGCACCCCTTCGCCGCCAGCATTATTATTACCGCCATTATCGGTTTGGCGGGCTAGCGCGTACGTGCACCGAACCCGCCCTGGAGGCGGGTTTCTTCTCTCTGACTCCTGGGCATTTCAAACAAGAACCAGGAGCCATCGATGACCAATCTGAACGTCAGCCCCCGTACCCCCGCAGCACCCCAGCAGCTGCTGTCCGAGCAGGTGCGCCGCATTCTTGGCGCGCCCGTGTACGACCTGGCCATCGAGACCCCCCTGCAAGTGGCGCCCGCGCTGTCCGCGGCGCTCGGTAACCGGGTGCTGCTCAAGCGCGAAGACTTGCAACCGACGTTCTCCTTCAAGATCCGTGGCGCCTACACTCGGCTGTCACGCCTGACGCCCGCCCAGCGCGAGCGCGGGGTCATCACCGCGTCGGCCGGCAACCACGCCCAGGGTGTGGCACTGGCGGCTGCGCACCTGGGCATCAAGGCCACCATCGTCATGCCTACCACCACGCCATCGCTCAAGGTCGAGGGTGTTCGCTCCCGTGGCGGGCACGTGGTGCTGCATGGCGAGAGTTTCCCCCATGCCCTGGCCCACGCGCTGGCGTTGGCCGACAGCGACGGCGCGACCTTCGTGCCGCCGTTCGACGACCCGGACGTAATCGCCGGCCAAGGCACTGTGGCCATGGAGATCCTGCGCCAGCACCCCGGCGCGCTGCACGCGATCTTCGTGCCGGTCGGTGGCGGCGGGCTGATCGCCGGCATCGCCGCCTACGTCAAGTACCTGCGCCCTGAAGTGAGGGTGATCGGTGTCGAGCCGGAAGACTCCAACTGCCTGCAGGCGGCCTTGGCTGCCGGTGAACGGGTAATCCTGCCGCAGGTCGGCACTTTCGCCGACGGTGTGGCGGTGGCCCAGATCGGCGCCCATTGCTTCGAGCTGTGCCGCCACTTCGTCGACGAGGTGGTGACGGTCAGCAGTGATGAGCTGTGCGCGGCGATCAAGGACATCTACGACGATACCCGCTCGATCACCGAGCCGTCCGGTGCCCTGGCGGTGGCGGGTATCAAGAAGTACGTGGCCCGTGAGGGGGTGCAGGGGCAGGCGCTGGTGGCCATCGACTCCGGTGCCAACGTCAACTTCGATCGCTTGCGCCATGTGGCCGAGCGCGCCGAGCTGGGCGAGCAGCGTGAAGCGGTGATCGCCGTGACCATCCCTGAACAGCCCGGTAGCTTCCGCGCTTTCTGCCAGGCCCTGGGCAAGCGCCAGATCACCGAGTTCAACTACCGCTATTACCCGGACAAGGAAGCGCGATTGTTCGTCGGGGTGCAGACCCATCCGCAGCACGATCCGCGCCAGCAGTTGCTGGCCAGCTTGGGTGAGCAGGGGTACCAGGTGCTTGATCTGACCGACAATGAGCTGGCCAAGCTGCACGTGCGCCACACGGTGGGCGGGCATGCGGCGCCAGGCGTCAATGAACGGGTACTGCGTTTCGAGTTTCCGGAGCGACCGGGCGCATTGCTCGGTTTCCTCGAGCGCCTGGGCAAGCGGTGGAACATCAGTCTGTTTCATTACCGCAACCACGGCGCGGCGGAGGCACGGGTGTTCGCTGCGCTGGAGGTGCCGGATGACGAGCTGGCTGGGTTGCCCCAAGCGTTGGATGAAATGGGCTATCGATACTGGGATGAAACGCAGAACCCGGCATATCGGCTGTTCCTGGGGTAAGGTCAAGCGGCGGTTCGCCGGCACGCCGGCTTCTGCTGTGGAGGTGCGCGGCACATTGCCCTGGGTCAAGATGCCCGCTGTCGTTCAGGGGGATGCTCAAGGCAAACCGTCAGCGTGAGAGGACTTGGCCATGAGCAGCACCTTCTTCATTCCCGCCGTGAACATCATGGGCATCGACTGCCTGGACGAGGCGATGACCGCCATCGCCGGCTACGGCCTGCGCAAGGCCCTGATCGTCACTGATCAGGGCCTGGCCAAGGCCGGGGTGGCCGAACGTATTGCGGGCATGCTGGCCATGCGTGACATCGACTCGGTGGTGTTCGACGGCGCCAAGCCCAACCCAAGCATTGCCAACGTCGAGGCGGGCCTGGCGCTGTTGCGCCAATCGCGCTGTGACTGCGTGGTTTCGCTGGGCGGCGGCTCGCCCCACGATTGCGCCAAGGGCATCGCCCTGTGCGCCACCAACGGTGGCCATATCAGTGACTATGAAGGTGTGGACCGCTCGGCGAAGCCGCAATTGCCGCTGATCGCCATCAACACCACCGCTGGCACGGCCAGCGAGATGACGCGCTTCTGCATCATCACCGACGAGGCACGCCACGTGAAAATGGCCATCGTCGACCGTAACGTCACCCCGATCCTTTCGGTCAACGACCCGGCGCTGATGGTCGGCATGCCCAAGGGGCTGACCGCCGCCACCGGCATGGATGCCCTGACCCACGCCATCGAGGCGTATGTTTCGACGGCGGCCACGCCGATCACCGACGCCTGCGCGCTCAAGGCCATCAGCCTGATCAGCGACAACCTGCGCCAGGCGGTGGCTGACGGCAACGACCTGCGGGCGCGGGAGAACATGGCCTATGCGCAGTTCCTGGCGGGCATGGCATTCAACAATGCCTCGCTGGGTTATGTGCATGCCATGGCGCACCAGTTGGGCGGTTATTACGACCTGCCCCATGGCGTGTGCAACGCCGTGCTGCTGCCCCATGTGCAGCGCTTCAATGCCAAGGTCAGCGCGGCGCGCCTGCGCGACGTGGCCAAGGCCATGGGCGTGAAGGTGTGCGGTCTTGATGCGCAGCAGGGCGCCGGCGCGGCGATCTCGGCCATCGAGCACCTGGCTGTGGCGATCGGTATTCCGGCCGGGCTGGCAGAGCTGGGAGCGAAGGTTGAGGATGTACCGGTGCTGGCGGCCAATGCACTGAAGGATGCCTGCGGGTTGACCAACCCGCGGGTGGCGAGCCAGGTGGAGATCGAAGCGATCTTCAAGGCGGCGTTCTAGCCTGTAGGCGCTTTAGCCGCGATGCAGGCGCTGCGGTGTCCAGCACCCGCTTCGCGGGTGATCGCGGCTAAAGCCGCTCCTACAGGGGGCGCGCAAGGCTTAGGGGTGGCGCACCTAACGCTCGCGCATGAAGAACCCCGCCACATACTTGCGGAAGGTCTCCAGGCTCTTGAAGTCGGCATAGCGCTTGAAGTTCTCGGTGTCCGGCTCCGGCCCCAGCGGCTGCTCCAGCAACGACACTGACAGCACACGGTCCTGGTCCGAGGTCAGCACCAGTTCGTCCATCACCTGGCCGCCGATCACCGGCCGGCGCATCAACACCTTCACCCCTTTGCCTGCCATCCAGTCGATCAGCGACACCAGCGCCTTGAGTGGCTCGCGTTCTTCGTCGCGGTAGACCGGGAACAGATGCGCCCGTGACAACACGGGGACGCTGGTCACATGAATCAGTTCGTAGAAGTGGCTGCCCGCGGTGGCGGGCGAATAAAGCGCCAGCGCCAGCAACGGGCCGGCCGCACGGCTGCCGCCCCAGTACTGGTGATGGCCCTGGAAGTCGAAGCCGTCTTCGCTGCGAGCCGTGACGACCTTGCGCCCCTTGACCTGTTCGACACAATCGAGCAGCAAGCCATGGCGGCGGTGGTTACCGAATACCGTGGCTTCACGCAGCCGGGCCTTGAGCATCATCATGTGCTTCATGTCCAGGCGGGTTTCCAGGTAGTTGCTGGCCGGTACCCGTTCCAGCAGCGGGTAGCGGCTGGCGACGCCACGCAGTTCGGCGAACTGCGCGGTGAGGTCTTTCTTCAAATGGGTGGCGTAGACGTTGAGGCCACTGGCTTCGATCCAGGTCAGCAGCAACGACAACAGGCGTTGCTGCTCACGGCGCTCACCCGGTTCGCGAGGGGTAACGGTTGTTTCGCTGTCATGGGTGCGGCGATAGTCGCCAAGCAGGCGCAAGGGCGTATCCGGTGCCAGCCAGGCGGCGGGCTGGGTGATTTCTTCGCCGTGCTCGCCGGCTTCCCGTGGATCCTTGGTGAATGGGCAGCCTGTGCTGTGCTCGGGGGTGTCGGGGTTGTTGCGCAGGAACAGCGTGCCGGTATTGCCGTTGAGGCTGACGTTGAGCACCGGCAGGGCATCCTTGCGGCAGTCGCAGGCCAGCCACTGGTTGGCGCCACGTACCTTCATGAGCAGTTGATTGGCCTGAAGCAGGCGGGGGCCGGACAGGGTGCCGGTGGCGAAACCGGCCAGCAGTTCCTCTTCGGCCAGGGTCAGGCTGCGCACCTGCGCGCCGGATTTTTCGATGATACGCATTAAGAAGCAGCTCCAAGCTACGAGCCTCAAGCTTCAAGCAAAGCGGCGATGCTTTCAACTCTGGCTTGAGGCTCGCGGCCTGGGGCTTACTGGCCAGCGAACATTTTCGCGGCGCGGGCGCGGATCTCCTCGACGCTGAGGTCTTCCTTGTGGGTGGAGACGAACCAGACGTTGCCGAACGGGTCCTTCAGGGCGCCGCTGCGATCACCGTAGAACTGATCCTTCAATTCCGTGACCTGCTTGGCGCCGGCGGCGATGGCCTGGGCATAGATCTTGTCGCAGTCTTTGACATAGAGATGCAGGCCGACAGCCGGATCCTTGATGCTCTGGGTGGCTTTGAGGCTGTCTGGCATGTTGCAAGGGTCGGCGAGCATCAGCGAAGAGTCGCCGATTTTCAGTTCCGCGTGGCCGATCCGGCCATCCGGGCCTTCCAGGCGGAACATCTCGACGGCGTTGAAGGCCTTCTTGTAGAACTCGATGGCCTTGGCGGCACCCTCGATACCGAGGTAGGGGGTGATGCTGTGCTGGCCTTCGGGGATGGGTTTGACTGCCATTGTCGTAACTCCTTTCACGTGGGTGGGTTGCAATACCTGGGTGATTAGAGTCGTTCAAACGGCTGGAAAATCGACAATCGCCTTAGATCGTTTTCCTATGAAAAACGGTTCGCCGGCAAACCGGCGAACGGGATGTCAGAAGATGTAGTCGGTGGACAGGAAACTCGACTGGCGGTTGCGGATGATCTCGCTGATCAGTTGCTTGTTTGCATCCTGGAACTTGGTTGCCACCAGGGTGCGAATGGAGAACACCCGCAGTGCGTCGTGCACCGACAGCGTGCCCTCGGCGCTGTTCTTGCGGCCGTTGAACGGGTAAGTGTCCGGGCCACGTTGGCACTGGGCATTGAGGTTGATGCGCCCCACCTGGTTGGCGAAGATGTCGACCAGTGCACCGATGGTCTCGGGGTCGTTTCCGAACAGGCTCAATTGCTGGCCGTAGTCGGAGTCGAGCACATAGTCGACGACGGTCTGCAGATCACGGTAGGGCACCACCGGCACCAGTGGGCCGAACTGTTCCTCGTGGTACACCCGCATGTCGCGGCTGACCGGATAGAGCAGGGCGGGGTAGAAGAACGAACCGCGGCTCTGGCCACCGCCTTCATTGAGTACCTTGGCACCTTTGCTTGTGGCGTCGGCCACCAGCGCATCGAGGTAGTCGACCTTGCCAGGCTCCGGCAGCGGCGTCAGGGCCACGCCCGGCTCCCAGGGCATGCCGGGCTTGAGCGCCGCCAGCTTGCGCTGGAACTTGTCGAGGAACGCATCGACCACATCCTCGTGCACGAAGAGGATCTTCAACGCGGTGCAGCGCTGGCCGTTGAACGACAGCGCGCCGGTGACGGCCTCGTCCACGGCGTTGTCCAGGTCGACCTGGGGCAGCACGATACCGGGATTCTTGGCGTCCAGGCCCAAGGCCGCGCGCAGGCGGTGCGGGCGCGGGTGCAGTTTCTTCAGGTCGCTGGCGGCTTTATGGGTACCGATGAAGGCGAACACGTCGACCTTGCCGCTGGCCATCAGGGCGCTCACCGTCTCGCGGCCACGGCCGTAGATGACGTTGATCACCCCGGCCGGGAAGCTGTCACGGAATGCCTCGAGCAGCGGGCGGATCAGCAGCACACCGAACTTGGCCGGCTTGAAGACCACGGTGTTGCCCATGATCAGCGCCGGGATCAGCGTGGTGAAGGTCTCGTTCAGCGGGTAGTTGTAGGGGCCCATGCACAATGCCACGCCCAATGGCGCACGGCGGATCTGGCCGAGGGTGCCCTGTTCCAGTTCGAAGCGGCTGGAGCGGCGGTCCAGGTCCTTGAGGGCGTTGATGGTGTCGACGATGTAGTCGCAGGTGCGGTCGAATTCCTTTTCCGAATCCTTGAGGTTCTTGCCGATCTCCCACATCAGCAGCTTGACCACGGCCGTGCGCTGTTCACGCATGCGCGCGAGGAACGCCTCGACATGCTGGATGCGTTCGGCCACACGCATGTTGGGCCAGGCGCCACGGCCTTTGTCATAGGCGGCGACGGCGGCGTCGAGGGCGGTGAGCGCGGTGTCGGCGTCCAGCAGTGGAGCGCTGCCGAGGGTAACCTGGCGTTCGCCGTCGCCATCCTTCAGCCAGACTGGGCTGCGCACCGTGGCCAGTGGCCCGTCCCAGCGCCTGAGTTCACCGGCGACCAGGTAATCACGTTGTTCCAGGGGCTCACCCAGGCGCCAGGCTTCGGGAATGTCCTCGGGGGTGGGAAACAGCGAATCGAGCAGACGGTCCATGGGCACTGCACCTCTCTAATTCAGATGATGAAACGCTTCAGCCGACGAGCATGCGCTCATCGGCTGAAAAACACCAGTCTGGCTCAGGAGGCGAAATGAACCATCCGCCCAGGCATCATTCCTCGAAAGGTGGGGGGAATACCTCGCCGTCCAGCAACCTCATTGCGCCAATCGACAAGGCGTAGTCCTTCACCCGAGGATCGGTGAAGGTGCGCAGCCGCTGCCACAACTGCGGCTGGCTGTAGTCGGGCAAATCCTGCAGCCCGCGGAGCTCACGGCGATAGGCCAGCGGCAGGTCGTTCCAGATTGTCCTGTCCGTGACGTCGGTGTTTTCGAGTATGTCCTCATAGTCGATATCGGCGACCAGCAGGTCGATGCCGTGCTGATCGTAGTAGGCCTGGATCTGCTGGTTGACTTGCTCGCTCAGCTCTTCGCTCTCCAGCCACAGGTTCTGGGCGGCAACCCGCGACAGTTGCAAGTCTTGCGGCAGGCTCGCGAAGCGGTTGTCGCGCAGGTCGAACACCGTCGGGCGCCAGTCGTCATCAGTGCGCATACCCGTAGGCCATTCTGTTAGCTCACAGTGGTTGAGGTTGAGCAGGTCGAGGTCGTCCAATTGGCCGAGGTCGGGGCTTCGGGCCAGAGGGTTGTGCGACAGGTCCAGCATGCGCAAGTCGCTCAGACGGTCGAGTGCCGCTTGGTTGGCGTCGCTCCAGACGATTCGATTGCCTTGCATGTCGAGCCATTGCAGGGACTCCGGCACCGCGATGTTGGGGATCTGCGTCAGCCCGCAGTTCATCAGGTGCAAGCGCTCCAAGCGGGGGAATCGTTCGAGGAACTCCGCGGGCAGCTCGGTCAGGTCGCGATTGCCGCTCAGTTCAACCCGCTGGATATGTTGGAAGCGGTCCGGTAACGCCAGGGCGGCCAGGTCCTCATCGGTCAACGCGAGGTCGGTCAGGTTGAGCTGGTGTACTGCCTCCCCTTCCTCTTCGGCGTATTCCGAAATGCATTGCCAGTTGCTCACCAGCCTGCGGGCGGTGGCATGGCGCAACGGATGGTTGCCGGCCCAGGTCCGCAGCGCCTCGCGAAAGTCCATGAGCTGGCGTTCCAGGTCGGCTATTTGTTGCGCAGGGTCCAGGCCAGCTTCCCTCCATTGTGTCAGTTGTTGGTTGACCTGGACGTCAGCGACCTCGGGATAGAGTTGTCGGTAGCGTCGAAACGCCGCGCCGATATCCATATCCGGGGCCGGCGCTTCCATGCCGCCCGACAGCCCGCCGCCCGATCCCCAGCCCATCGCAGAGGGTTCGAGCAGGCGCATGGCGCGGGTGTTATCAGACGCCACCAGGCGGTGGATCGCACTGCGCAGACTGCCGATATCATCGTGTGCCAGCCCCAGAGCTTGGCGATCGCCCTGGGACAGTGCCTGGAGGACAGCCCTACCGAGGTCGTGATCCCGAGGCAGCGGTGTTGGCCGTTCCCCGAGGTAGGCTTCGTAGCCCTCGGCGGACTTGATCACGATGCATGTGCGGCTGCCCTGCTCGGCGCCCGAGGCCATCAGCAACGCGCCTCGCGGAGAGCCCGCACGCAGCTCCAGGCGCAATTGCGCTGGCCATCCGGGGAGCTGGGGCAGGGCATTGATGATCAGCCGTTCGCTATCGGCGCTGGCTTGCTCTGGCAGGTAAAGACCTTCCAGCGCACTGTTCAGGAACTGCTGGGCCGAGTCGTCTTGCACGGAGGAAAGGGCTTGCGATGGAAGTTGCCCCTCGACCTGCATGCGCCTGACCATTGGCGCTGTCAAGCGCGGGTAGTCCTGCAGCAGGCGCCCTGGTACCGGCCGCCACAGGCGCTGGCTACCGTCGTCGAAGGTCACGGGCTCGAGACTTTCCATCAACTCGCTCGAGCCAAGCGCTTTCACGGCTTTTCCGGCAAGGTGCGAGCCGCCTATCACGGCGAGGTTGATCGCGATTGATTTGAGATGCTGCATGGCTTGCTTGCGGTCGCCGACCTGCCAGGCTTCATAGCCTTCGTAGGCTTCATCCAGCAGTTGGTAGGCAATGACGGCGGTCATGAGCGTGCCCAATGCCGGCACGAACAGGGCGCCGATCATGAGCGCATTGAGCCCAACGCTGTCCCACAGGGCCTTGCGGGCCTTGTACACCAGCTCGTCGGCATCGGCGGTTGGCACGGCCACTTGCCTGGCCTCGCGCTTGAGACGCGCCAGGTGGTCATCGTGCAGGAAATCGTACAGATCACCTGTGATCGGTGACGTTGCCAGGTGCAGGTCGGCGCCATCACGTAGTGCCCAGCGCTGATCTGCGGGCGTGTTCCCCCTGGCGTCGAGGTTCTGCTGGAGCCGGCTGGAAAACAGGGCAATTTGCGATCTCGGCACGTAGTCCATGAAGCGCTGGCGGAACGCTGCGGCCAACAGATCCTGGCATAACCGCTGGTGCAGGGCATCGAGGTTGTCGAACGCGCGGAGTGCCTCTTGGTGCCCTGGCAGATAGAGCAGCAGGCCGGTCGCGCCTGTGTCGATAATGACGGCTTCGTGCAGGGTAACGCCGAACAGGCACATCTGTTTGCAGGTATACGCGCAGCCGTCAGCCAGCATCGATTGCACGGCATCCCGGCCTGCGCCGCTC
This sequence comes from Pseudomonas entomophila, assembly GCF_023277925.1. Lineage (NCBI taxonomy): Bacteria > Pseudomonadati > Pseudomonadota > Gammaproteobacteria > Pseudomonadales > Pseudomonadaceae > Pseudomonas > Pseudomonas entomophila. The sequence goes on along the minus strand of NZ_CP063832.1, from coordinate 1,681,584 downwards.
AGTTGATGGCGCACCCTGGCCAGGTCGCTCGCCAGGCGCAGGCTGTCCTGATGGACACGGACCGCGGCCTGGCGAACGGCAGAGGGGGCGAACAGGGTATCGAGGTGCGTCTGGTAGCGTTGGCCAAGGTCCAGCTCGCGGCAAGCCCTGGCGAAGTCGGCGGGCGAGAGCGCCAGCGGCTTGATGGTCACCTGCTCGGAAGGCAGGGTGATGTCCACCATCGTTTCGCTGTCGCCCAGGGTCGTCCTGCCGGTCACCGTGGTCTCGCGCACTGTCCAGTCACCGTCCAGGGCAAGGGCGCTGTCCTTGCTGAAGGTGATGGGGTCGCCGAAGTTCTGCAGGGCCGCTTCGAGCAGCGTGCGGTGTTCGTGGTGGGTGACATACACCTGGAAGGTAAACAAGTGCCGTAGCCACACCAGCCCGGCTGTACGGAGCGGGGCGTTGAATTCGTATGTGTTGCGCAGGCGTTCGGCAAGCAGGGGCTCGGCGAACTCGGTGATGTTCTTCAGCCCGCGTAGTTGCGCGGCCAACGAACGTTGCGAGGCCATCAAGCGTGCCTGGCTGGCTTGCGCGGCCTCGCGCAGGTGGGGCGCGGCATTGGCGAACCAGTCGGCCTCGGCGCCGGGCAGGCCCTGTGCCGGCACGATACCCTCGCCCAACCGTTGCCAGTGTTCAGGGGCGGCGTCACGGGCCCAGGCGGGCAACTGGCGTTCGAGGAGGGCCTGGTGTGGGTTGGGGGTGTTCGAGTCCATGTGCGGTTCCTTGCAAAAGGCCCATCAGACCCGTCCTGGCGGGGCCACGGGTCGTATATAGGTCTGGCGCTGGTCGAGCGGCAAAAGAAGCCTCAATTTCACTCGCCCCGCGCCGATAACTGCTCAATACCCATTCGTCGCCTGCCTATGACCCTCTCCCAGTTCCCCCATGAAGCGCTTCCGCCCAATCCGAGCACGCTGCGCCAAACGCTGAATCGTCTGTTGCCGGTCGGCTTCGCTGTGGTCGGTATCGGCCTGTCGGTCGCCCTCGGCTACCTCGATGCGCAGCGCGAACGCAACGAGCAGTTGGGTAATCTTGCCGCGCGCCTGGCCGGAATGCGCGGGGCGCTGGAGGCACAACTGGGTGCTGCGTTTGGTGAGGCCGAAGGCATCGCCCAGTTGATTGCCGCCGATGGCGGTATCAGCCCGGCGCACTTCCATGGCATGGCCCGCGACGCCTTGCAGTCGGTCCCCTACATGCGCCATATCGCGCTGGCGCCGGGGGATGTGATCGTCGATGTCTATCCGATGCGGGGCAATGAACGCTTGATCGGGCTGGACTATCGCCAGTTGCCCGACCAGTTCCCGCTGCTGCAGTCGGCCCGCGACCAGGCGCGTCCCGTGCTGGCGGGCCCCTTGCAGTTGTATCAGGGCGGCAGGGCGCTGATCTATCGACGCCCGGTGTTCATCACGGGTAAGCGTGGCGTGCAGTTCTATTGGGGCAATGTGTCGATCGTGGCCGATATCGACCGGCTGCTGCTCACCGCTGGGTTGCGTCCGGATACCGAGTTCGAATTGGCCGTGCGCGGTGTCGACGGCAAGGGGGCGGAGGGTGCGCTGATCTGGGGCGACCCCCGGTTGTTCGACGAATCCCAGGTGAAGATGAGCGTCGATGTGCCTGGCGGTGTCTGGCAGTTGGTGGCCGCGCCCCGGGCAAGCGCGGCAGGGCTGGACCTGTTCGCCTCGCCGCTGTTCCTGTTCGCCTTGAGCTGCACCGCTTTGTTCAGCCTGTTTGTCGCCCAGCTCAATCGCAAGCAGCGACTGCTCGAACAACGCAACCGGGTGCTGCGCCAGTACCAGGCCCAGCTGGAGCGCCTGGCCCATTACGACACCATCACCGGGTTGCCCAACCGGGTGCTGTTCCAGCAGCAACTGACCGAGGCCATCCTGCAGGACCATGGCCTGGCGGTGCTGATGCTCGATATCGACGGCTTCAAGCAGGTCAACGACAGCCTCGGCCACCCCATGGGCGACCTGCTGCTGCAGCAGGCCACAGCACGCTTCCTGCAGGAGCTGCACAGCCAGGATCGGGTGTGCCGCCTGGGCGGCGATGAGTTCGTGTTCATGCTGCAGGGCGCCCAGGGCCAGGTGCAACACCAGATCCGTGCCTTGCTGCGTTGCCTGCAGCGGCCATTCGACCTCAACGGCAATGCCACCCTGGTCACTGGCAGTATCGGCCTGGCCTGGAGCCCGCAGCACGGCGAGGACGCCGACAGCCTGCTGCGCCACGCCGACACCGCCATGTACGCGGCCAAGGAGAGCGGGCGCAACGCCTGGCGCCCATACCACCCAGACATGACCGAGCGCCTGCAGCAACGCCTGGAGCTGGAGCGCAACCTGCGCAGGGCGTTGGAGCACAACGAATTCGAGCTGTGGTATCAGCCCAAGGTCGACCTGTTCAGTGGGCAGCTGGAAGGTGTCGAGGCACTGCTGCGCTGGCGCGATCCGCACCATGGCCTGGTGTCTCCGGCCGAATTCATTCCGTTGGCCGAACGCACCGGCCTGATCATTCCGTTGGGCGAACGGGTGTTGGAGCTGGCCTGCGCCCAACTGGCCGCCTGGCGTGCCGGCGATGGCTTGCCTGGGCCCATGGCGATCAACGTGGCGGCCTTGCAAATCGAGCGCAGCGACTACGTCACCAGCCTGGCGTCGGCGCTGGAGCGCCACGGCTTGCCGGCGAACCTGCTGGAGGTGGAGATCACCGAAAGCCTGCTGATGGAAAGCCAGCAGCAAGCCTGCGCGGTGCTGGCCCAGTTGCAGGCCATGGGCGTGGCCACGGCGGTGGACGACTTCGGCACCGGTTATTCGTCGCTGGCCTACCTGCGGGCACTGCCCATCGACCATCTGAAGATCGACCGGGCCTTCATCAAGGACCTGCCCGAGGACGACGACGCCGTGGCCGTGGCCAGGGCAATCATCGACCTGGGGCATGCCCTGGGTTTCAGGATTACCGCCGAGGGCATCGAAACCCAGGCCCAGTTCGACTTCCTGCGTAACGCCGGGTGCGATCAGGGCCAAGGCTTCCTGTTCGGGCGGCCGATGCCCGCCGCCGACCTGGCGCGATGGCTGGCGGCCAATGAAAGCCGCCGCCGTGGTGCATGAGGGGCAGAGGTTGAGCAACGCCCTGACAGGGCGCCGCGGCACATGGCGCTGGGCGCTTTCAATATCGAAGGGATAAGGAAGACGTTAGTTATACCGAAGCAATAGCTATAAACGGTGGTTTTACAAGCGCGAACGGTCTGATAGAAAAATTGACGTCATTTAAAATGCAGCATTGATGTCAATTGGCCGCTTGCCAAGGTTGGGTCGCGCATCTTTACTTGTTACTGAATATGAGTTGCTTGCGAAGTGTTTGTCATGTTTGTCAAGTAATTACGCGCGATATTAAAGGGCAAGCCAATTTTTCTGATCTGCCCCCACCGGCAGCATGCATGGACATCGGAGAAGACATGAAAGCGCACTTGGCGGCCATTGCCCGGACACTCCTATCACCTTCCCTGCGCTACGAAATAAGAAATACTTCTAACAAACTGCGTGATCTGCTCAGTCGCGCCTGCTTCTGGCGTTGGGAAGTCGCCAGGTTCAAGTTACAGCAGGAGAGCCCGTACGAGATCCTCTACATCGGTAGAAAACAGCAAAGGGCCATGGCCAAGTTGCTGATCGGCGGCAAATCCCATGGGGATGTGCCGGTCGTGGAAGGCGAAAAACGCTCGAGCGCATCCGGTCATGTGGTCGTGGTCAGCGAAATGCCCACGTCAGGGGCGTTGAATGTGCCTCATTATTTGAGTGCCGTGGTGCCCCTGGGGCGTTCCCTCGATGAGATAACCGCCCGCTACGACAGTGAACTGCGTCGCAGCATTCGCAAGCACCGGCCCCTGTACCAGATGCGCCAGACCCTTGACGATGAAGAGATCGCCATGGCCGACAGGGAACTGCTACGGCCTTATGCCACAGCGCGCCAGGGTATCCATGCGGCGCAGTTTCCCACCGACGATGTGTTTCGCCTGGCCAAGGGGGTGGGGCGGCTCGACCTGATCACCTTCGATGGAGAGGTGGTGGCCTGCCACCTGGGCTGCGAGATCACCCGGGGCGGCAAACGGTACTGGAGCACCTTGCGCTTCGGCTATTGCGAAGCGGTGTTTTCGGACCCCAAGCGCCTGCGCGAGGTCAACTCCATCACCACGTTCATGGCACTGGAATGGGCATTGGAGCACGGTTTCGACTACTACGACATTGGCCTGTGCCTGGCCCGCCCGGATGACGGATTGTTGAAGTGGAAGAGAAGGCGTGGTGGCGATATCGATTCACTGGGCAATCATGCCTACATGTTCGTGCGCCTGCCCAAGGCGGGTGTGGCGCAGTTCCTCTGGGATACGCCACTGTTCGCCGTGGAAGGTAGCAAGTTGACGCTGCACCTGGGCTTGCCGGATGACGCCAGTGATGAGGAAGTCGCCGACCGTTATCACGAAATGGTCTTTGGCGGCCTGCACAAGATTTATCTCTACGGCGCCGGTCGCGCTGGCGAGCAGTTCCTCGAGACCCTGCGCACGCGCTACGCCAGTTTGCAGACGCCCCCCTCGATGGAGCGCATCTTTTCCAATTGAGCCCAGTGCCGGCTCACCGCCGCCATCCTCAAGGGAGGACGCCTCATGGAAAGCGATATTTCGAAGCTCAGCGAAGTGGCCGTAGCCAGTCGGCATACCTGGACCCTCGCTGCCTACAAGTACATGGCGAGGAAGCGCCTTGCGCGCAAGGCGGACCTGGACATCAAGCGTGTGGCGGCGAAAAGCTGGGATATCGCCCCGGGCGAAACCACGCTCTCGCCTCCGGCGATCTACCTGCCCAACCAGATGGAGCGGGTGACCGGCTGGGAAGGCAAGCGCTTCTACCCCTACGTGCATCCTGGGCGCACCATGGAGGGCGGCATCACCACGGAGCAAGGCCCGACACGGGGCTACCTGATAAAGGATGTCTGGTTGGTCGACGGCGCCCTGTACAAAGGTGACGCCAGCCACTGGCTGTCGCTGAAACCTTGCACCTTCCCGCGGATTATCGTCGAGCATGAGCTTGAACGCGCGGCGGCCTATTGCACGCAGAACGGCAATACCTGGTTCGGCACCTGGCTGATGGAAGACTGCCCGACCTACGCCCTTGCATGCGAGGAGGGCATTCCGATCACCACCGCGCCATCCGCGCGATTCCCTCTGTTCACTCAAGGGCCGGCCTACGAAGACTGGCTGGGGATGCAGCCCCTGCGCTTACGCGGTGCGTTCATCCGCGAACTGGTGTTGTTCGACGACCTGAGCAACAACCGCAATCGGCACCTGCGCTACCGGGCGATGGGCGACAAACTGCTGTCGCATGTGCAACATGCACCGCACCCCGGCGTATTCATCCTGCGGGGTAGCGATGGTGACCTGCGTTTGCTGCGCAATGAGCTCGAGATCGCCGAGCACCTGCGCCAGCACCGTGGCTTTCGGGTCATCGACCCGATGAAAAACGATGTCCCGACCATCATTGCGGCCTGCGCGGGGGCGCGGGTGGTGATTGGCGTCGAGGGGAGCCAGTTGGTTCATGGTGTCAATGTCATGCAGGCAGGCAGCACCTTGCTGGCGTTGCAGCCACCGAACCGTTTTGTCAGCTACTACAAGTACCTGACCGACCGGGACCAGCAGCACTATGCCTTCGTGGTAGGCGTGCCGGAGGGCGAAGGTTTCAGGATCGATATCGACGAGGTCGAACGCACGTTGGACCTGTTGCCATCCTGAGATGCTTGCGTGGGTCGTGCATGGAGTGGCATAGGCCGGACTATTGCAACGGTTTCAAGGTTGGCGCCACCGTGTCAAATAATGATCGAAAAGCACAATCATTCTCGCTTGATGTTCGCGGATGAAACACAGTGTTGTTCTCTGTCCGCCGTCAAACAGGGATGATAACGACGTACCGTTGACAGGACTGTTGCGCAAAAGTGTTTGAATACTTGATTGCTTTGGTGTTTAGCAAAAAAATCATGCGCTGAGTGTAGGGAAAGACAGTTGCATTATTTGTTGGCGGAATTTTGACGAGCGTAATGATGCCCGATTGATTTTTATCATGGTGCCGGATCGTTGACGTAATGTCATTGTGCCCATAAGCTCATTTTACGGGCGATGGAAACTACCGCTCACCTACAACGGTTGTCCTCTTTCCAGGAGGGGAATATGCGCTCGACACTGTTCATCAAGTCGATTTTCCTGTTGGTGCTTATTAGTGGCGCAGCGCGAGCGGCCGATTCTTATATCAATCAGTCAAGTGTCATTCCGTTGGCGACGGCAGGTTGGCTGTTTGGCTTTGCCGTCATCGGTTTTGTCGCGGTTGCGAACAGAAAACGGATCTGACGGCCTGCCTGGAAGGCTTGAGCTTGACCCGATCCAAGCTTCTTTCAAGGTCTGCGTCAGCCAATCGACGGCAATGGCGATCGACAATACTGTCAACCGCTTGAGAATTCCCCGGCGATTGCTATATTCCACTAGCCAGTATCAGCAGCCAGCACCATAACTTATCGGTGATGGCAGCGCTGGTGAAGCGGACCTCCAGGAAGATCGGGGTCGCCGCAGCGAGCCGTGTGGCTGCGAAGCGGAGCGAAGAGGTAGTGTGCTGTTCTCGTTCAGTGCTCTTTTGCATGGCCACCCGTTGGCCGGAGGGACCCCTCATGGTGCGTTTGCTGCTTCCCCTGTTGGGCGTGCTGATGCTGTGGTCCGGTGCATCTGGCGCCAATGAACCAACTCCCTACCTGTTGAGCCCTGGTGACAGAGTGATGATCTCTGTCTGGCAGGAAGATACTCTGCGCCAGGAAACCACTGTTCTGCCTGATGGCAGCATCACGTTTCCGTTGGTGGGCCGCGTAGACGTGGTTGGGCTGGATGCCACCGGCGCGGCGCAGAGAATCGGCGTCAAGCTTAAAGAGTATCTTGCCGAACCCAATGTCAGCGTGGTGGTAATCAACCCCGCCGGCAACGTTGTGTATGTCCAGGGTAAAGTAGTGAAGTCCGGACCAGTGTCGATGGCCGGCCCTACTGCAGTGCTTCAAGCACTGAGCATGTCTGGTGGACTGGACAAATTTGCGGACGTAAGCGACATCAAGGTGATCCGCGGCCAGGGCAGTTCACAAAAAGTGCTGCCGGTACGTTACAAGGATTTGGTTTCCGGCCGCGATCTTTCGACAAACTTCCAACTCCAGGCGGGCGACACCTTGGTCGTCCCGTGAGCCTGCTCGACTTAATTAAGAATTCATAGTGCCTATTATTCGAACAACAAGTGTTGCAACAGCGTTACTGATGTTGCCGTACACGGGCCTGGCCCAAGCGTCCATCTGGCAATCCTCGGTCGTGGTACCCACGACCGTCGAGTACGACAGCAACCCATTGCTCCTGACCTCGGACGAGAAGGGTGTGATGCGAACGATGATCGAGCCACGCTACAGCCTAGTCGGCACTTTCGACCGCGATGAGTGGCGGCTGGGGCTGGGGGCGCACGTGCTGCATTCCTCCGACACCAGTGTGCTGGGCAATCGCGAGGACCCCGACCTCAGCCTGGGCTGGCGGCGGGAAACCGAGCGCGGGCATTTCGGCTTGAGTGGGCAGTACATCGAAAGCTCGACACTCTCCGGCACCGTGCTGGATACCGGCGTGGTCACCACCGACGGCACGCAGAAACTGAGCACGCTGACCGCGAACTGGAGCTATGCGCTCAGCGAGCGGGGCACTCTGGACAACGAAACCACCTACAACCACGCGCGTTATGACATCACCTCACTGACCGGTTTCGACGAGTACGCGAACACGCTCAAGTACACCTACGCCTGGAGCGAGCGCACTGATGTCTTCAGCAGCGTGCGGGTGCGGCGGTATGAGCCTGAGCAGACCAGCGCGGGGGCTGTCGCCACCAACAGCTACACGCCGACCATCGGTATGAAGTACCAGTTTTCCGATCAACTGGAGAGCGTCGTGCATCTTGGCGTCAGCCAGGTGTCCGGCTCAGGCCAGCGCCGCGGAGAAGGCGGCGTATTGCTCAATTACCGGGGCCTGCGCACCGATGCCAGCCTCAGTGCCGAGCGCAGCACCGTCGCCAGCGCCGAGGGTGGTTTCGCTGAACTCGATATGATCCGCGGTAGCTGGAGCTATGCGCTCAGCGAGCTCAACCGTGTGGGTGTCGACGCGGCCTGGCAGGACAGCAAGGGGCAGACGCCGAACACGCTGCAGACCTACAGCATCTGGGGCAGTCGGCAATTCTCGCCTTTTTGGGATCTGCGCCTATCGTTGATGTACAAGGAGCGCCAACAAAATGGCTCGCCCGATGCCGAAGCTACAATCGCTGGACTTACGCTGACTTATAGATTTCCCGACCTCTGAATCCTCAGTTGGGTGGCCGCCATGAAATCTGAATACGAGCTGTCCCTGAAAGACTACATCGCTATCATCAAGGACCGCGCCCTGCTGCTGGGGGTGACGGCGGTGGTCATCCTGGCGGCGACAGTGGGGGTGGCGGTTTCGGTGCCGCCGGTCTATCAGTCGACCGGCACCATTCTGGTCGAGTCGCAACAGATTTCGCCGGAACTGGTGTCCAACAACAACAACAGCTTCGCCGATGAGCGTATCGAGGTCATCCGCCAACGGGTCATGACCCGCGAGAACCTGTTGCAGATCATCGACAAGTACAACCTGTTCGCTGACAAGGGCCGACAGTTCAGCGAAGCCGACAAGATCGACCAGATGCGCAACGCCATCGTCGTGACCACCCTCAGCACTTTCGTCAAAGGGCGGGGCGAGACCACCGTGGCGTTCAGCGTGTCGTTCGAGCACAAGCGCCCGGAAGTCGCCAAGGAAGTGGCCAACGAACTGGTGACGCTGTTTCTCAACGAGAACATGAAGCAACGTACCGAGCGCGCCAGTGAAACCACCGAATTCCTGACCCAGGAAGCCGACAAGCTGGGTACCGAGCTGGCCACGCTGGAAAACCAGCTGGCGGACTTCAAACAGGCCCACGCCAACGCCTTACCCGAGAACCAGTCGCTGCGCATGAGCATGTTGTCACGCTCGGAGCTGGAATTCCGGGAAGTGGACCGCGACTACAAGAATGCCCAGGAAGAGCTGCGCTACCTGGAGCTCGAACTGTCGGCGGCGAACGCCGGCTTGGCCACTCGCCCCGACGGCACTCGCCCCTCTGCCGCCGAGCAGCCGCAGGACCTGGGCAGCCTCAAGGCCGAATACACCAGGTTGCTGACCAAGTACACCCCGGCACACCCCGACGTGATCGCGATTAAACGCAAGATCCAGGCGCTTGAGGGCGCCACCGACGGCAAGGGCCTGGCGGCGGTATCGGTCAGTCTTGATGTGGCCCGAGCCCGGGCCAAGATTGTCGCGGCGCAGGACACGATCGCTTCGTTGGCCCAGCAGAAGCGCGAGCTGACCAAGAAGATGGAGAGCTACGAGGCGCAGATTCTCGAAGCGCCACAGGTCGAGCGTGGCTTGGTCACCTTGATGCGCGATCATGACAACGCACGCAAGAAGTACGAGGAGATCCGCGCCAAGGAAATGGGCGCCAAGATCACCGAGAGCCTGGAGCAGGAAAACAAGGCTGAACGTTTCGTACTGCTCGAACCCCCGCTGATGCCCGAGAAACCGGTCAAGCCCAATCGCAAGAAAATCGTCGCCCTTGGCCTGGTGCTGGCACCGGCCGGTGGCGGTGCATTGGTCATGCTGCTGGAGTTGCTGAACCAGCGCATACGCGGCGTGGGGGCCTTGGAAAGCGTCCTGGGTAAACGTGTGCTGGTCGCCGTGCCCTACATCTCTACCCAGGCGGATCTGGCTCGGCGCAGGAAATGGCGGGTGATGCTGGTCAGCGTGGGTATTCTGCTGGCGGCTGTTCTGCTGGTGGTCATCCACCTGTTCTATATGCCGCTGGATGTTCTGCTGTTCAAAGTCATGGCTCGGTTTGCATAGGGAAGGTCACGATGGACAGGATTACGCCGGTTGTTGGAAAGAACCTTCATCAGGTTTCACCGGGTGCCTCGGAGACACCGCAGCCCGTGCCACTGGTGGAGCAGCATGAACTGCTGGGCCCCTTCGATTATGTTCAGACCAAGGTCGTGCCACTGCGTGCGGAGCATCTGGAGCGCAATCGAATCGTGGCCTACAACAAGAACTCGAACATGAGCTGGGCGTTCGACCTGCTGCGCACGCAGATCCTGCAGACCATGGAAGAGAAGGGGTGGCGCACCCTGGCAATCACATCGCCGACGCCCGAAGCCGGCAAGACGGTGCTGTCGATCAACCTGGCCATGAGCATCGCTCACCACACGACCAAGACGGCGTTGCTGGTTGACTTCGACCTGCGTCGCCCGAGAGTCGGCAGTGCCCTCGGGCTGCCGATGGACAAGGCGCTCAACGAGCTGCTGGCCGGCAAGTCGGGGCTCGAAGAGGTGATGGTCAACCCGACCTTGCCGCGTTTCGTGGTGTTGCCAACCCGTGAACCGATACCGTTGTCCACTGAAATGTTGTCTTCGCCAAAGGTGAGCAACCTGATCAGCGACCTGCGCGAACGTTACGAGTCGCGTATCTGCATCTTCGACTTGCCACCGCTGCTCAGTTCCGACGATGCGATCACCGTGTTGCCCAAGTTCGACTGTGTGTTGCTGGTGGTCGCCAACGGCGTGAACAGCAAGAAGGAGATCGAGGACTGCCTGTATCACCTGGCCACGGCCAACCTGATCGGTGCGGTATTGAACAAGGCGGAGCCGCAGAAGCGTTCCTACTATTGACGTGCACGGCCAGCCCATCAACGTGTTGGTCGGTGTTGTTGTGGAGTTTATGAGATCGAGCGCCGCTCGCGCGGCGCATCGCGGTTAAAGCCGCTCTTACAAAGATATCGCCGTCAGGTGGACTGGGCGATATGCCCGTCCACGCGCTCCTCCAGGGTTTCTTCCTCGCCTGGCAGCGCGGTGATCACGCTGAAATCACTGACCTCGACCTCTCCGCCGCCGTAGCCCAGCAGGTGGAAGGAGAACGCCTTGCGCTCGATGGGGTTGTCGAAACCGAACTCTATTTCCAATGGCTGGTCGGCCGTTACCCGCACTTCCTCGGGCAGCCCCAGCGCCACATCCTGCTCACGCTCCTTGGCCTTCAGCTGGATATAGGCTTCATGTTTCGGGTCGAGCGCCCGGATCTTGATGCGTACCCGGGTGCGCGAGCCCTCGGGCATTTCCAGGTATTGCGCACCGATGAGGTTGTCCGCCCAGTCGTCACGGATGCGGTCCTGCAGCGCGATGGGCGCGGGGCCGCCGAACTGGTAGCGCAGGTTGAGCGGGGTGTTGAGCAGCGACTGGTCGAGGGTGGTGGCCAGCAAGCTGATCTGTGGGCCGAGGGTGTGTTCGCCGTGGCCCACGAAGCGAGCCTGCTCGGTAATGAAACCTTCGCTGGCATAGCGCCGGCAGCGCTGCTGGAAGTCGCATTCGCTAAAGGTGCCCTGGCCATCGTGGTAGCGCAGCACGCCATTGGTGTAGGCGATCATTTCACGGCCGCTGTCGTAGTCGCGGTACAACGATCGCCCCGCCAGCGCGGCCGGGATCGGCAGACTGAAGTAGTCGAGCAGCGAAGCGGTCAGGTCGACATGGCCATAGGTGCCTCGGTTGAGCCTGGGCAACTGGAGTTGTTCAGGCGCCAGGGTAAGGTTGAACCCCCATGACGACGCCAGCCGCACGCCATCGATGCCGTGGGACTCGTCCGAGGTGACGACCACCAGGGTGTCCTCCAGTACACCCTGGCGTTCGAGGGCGTCGAGAAAACCGCCCAGGGCGTCGTCGAGGTAGGCGACCGCGGCCTGCTTGGCGGTGGCATGGCGCTGCAAGTAGTCGTCGGGGGCGGAGTAGGGCTGGTGGGTGCCCACGGTCAGCAGGGTGAGCATCCAGGGTTGTGGCTGCTTGCGCAGTTTGCCCACGTAGTCCAGGGCACCTTCGAAGAACGCACGGTCGTCTTTGCCCCAGGGGAACTCCAGGTAGTTCGCGTTGTTGAACCACTCCAGGCCGTGCACCTGGTCGAAACCGATGTGCGGCATGATCCGGTCCTTGGCCATGAAGCGCAGCCCGGCACCTTGCAGGTAGTGGGTGCTGAAGCCGGCCTGGCGCAGTTGTGCGGGCAGGCAGGCCTGGTTGCGCACGTCCTGGGTCAGCAGTTCGACGCCTTTCGGGGTGCCGTTGGCCAGCTTGTCGTAGTCGCCGCAGAGCATGGCGTACAGGCCACGAATGGTCTGGTGGGTATGCAGTACGTAGTCGGGGGTGTTCATGCCGCGTTCGGCCCAGCGGCTGAGATTGGGCATGAGCTCTTCGTCGAACCGGCTGCCTACGGCCTGGCGGTTGGCTCGAATATAGGTGCCGGGGATCCCTTCGACGGTGATGATCAGCAGGTTGCGCGCCGAGCCCGGGCCGTCGAACAGCCGCTGGCCGTGCAGGTCGGCCTGGGTGAGGCCGGCAATGGGCAGTGGCATGACAGGTGTTTCCCCCATGACCAGCACCTGGGCCTGCTGCTGCAACTGCCCTGCCGCCGCCGAGAGCAGCTGGTGTGGCAGGTTGTATTGACGCCACTGATCGGCCTCCGACGGCGCGAGCTGCTGGCTGCCCCAATGCATCGCCAGCAACACCGCCGGCACGGCCCAGGCCTTGCGCGGCAGGGCAGCGCCTCGACGCGTGCCGAAGCAGGCGGTCGCCAGCCAGGCGAGCAGGGCGCCCGACAGCAGCCAAGGCAACCAAGGCCTGGCCAGGGCGCCGCCGGTGGAGTTCTCCATGAACTGTGGATCGAACAGGTAGGTCAGGTCCGCCTGGTTGGGCAGGCGCCCGACCGCGCTGACCAGTTCGGCAGAGGCGATCAGCAGGCCGGCCCAGGCCAGTACCACGGGCAGCGCCAGCCACAGCGGCGCACGCTGCAACAGCAGCACCAGCAGGCTACCGATCGCCAGGTCGGACAGGTACCCCAGCGGGTCGGACCAGCCCAGTAGGGCGCGCGCAGCCAGGGGAATGGCCAGTACCAGCGTGCCCAGGGTGATCAACCGGGCATGTGGGTGGCCAAGCATGTTTCTCACGTAAGCGTTCCTTCTTGCCATCAAATCGTCACATAAATGTGCCGAATGATATCAGGCCACGCATACGCAGCGTCTGTAGGACAAGGTTGGTTACCAAATGACGGGCCCGCACGGCAGGCCCATTCAACTGGCAAGGTCAGAAGTAGTAGGGGAATTTCAGGCTGAAGGTGAAGTCCGGCGCGTCTTCGGTCAGGCCGATGGACAGGTTGGGCACGATGGTCAGGTTGTTGGAGGCGGCGAAAGTCAGGCCGACGTTGAAGTTCGCCGCGTTGTAGTCGCTGTTGGTGATCGACTGCCAGTCGCCGCCGTCCTGCTTGATCTTGCTCTTGCGGGCGAACTGGTCGGTGACCGAGAACGACATGCTCATCTTCTCGTTCAGGGCAAATGCGATACCGCCGCCGACCTGCCACGAATCGCCGAGTTTTACATCACCCCCGACTTTGGTGTTGACCGTGGGGCTGATGTCGCTGAACGAGTCCTGCATGTTGTAGGTGTAGGACAGGCTACCGAACAGCACGGCCGGGTCGAAGGTCTTGACCAGCGAGATGCCTGGCGTGATCGCCCAGACGCCGTTGCCGGTGGGCAGGCTTTCGGGCACGAACAGGTTGTCGTTGGAAGGGTCGGCCTGGACCAGCTTGATGCCGTAGGGGTCCTTGCCGGTCGGGGCCTTCACGCGCAGCGTCGCGACGGCGTCGGGCCAGTTTTCCGATTCATCGATGAACTTGTAGGCGACACCGAAGTTGACATCGCCGATCTCGGGGTCGCGGGTGACACTGGCGTCGGAGGCGTTCTTGCCGGAGCCTTGCACACCGCCGGAAGAATAGGTGGACTCGCGATAGACGATTGGAACGTTGACGTCGAATTGCCAGCGCTGGTCGACGTTGTAGCGTGCGGTCAGGTCCAGCGTCCAGACATCCGCCTTGATGCGGTCGATGTTGATGTTGCCGAGGAAGATCGAATCCAGCGCCAGGAAACCGTTGAGCACCAGCGCCTGGGTGTCGTAGCGCGAGTAGGTTAGCCCGGTTTCGACGCTGAACTTGCCGCCGCCGAAGAAGCCGCTGGCTTCGTCATACAGGTTGGACACGCTCTGCGCGGGCTGCGAATCGTCCTGGAGCGACTGGCCATACGAGCTGCCGGAGGCGCCCGGTGCCCCCGAAGCCACGGTCTGCGCGCCCTTGGCCTTCTCCGCAGGGGACCGCACCAGGCGCTTGGGTGGCGCGGCCGCTGGTGTTTCCTCCACCTGGCGAAGCCGTTGCTCCAACACCATCAGCGCGTTCTGTTGTGCCTCGTAGCGCTGCTTCAACTGGATGAGTTCCTGTTTCAGCGCTTCGACCTGCGGGTCCGTTGCCGCGTGCAGCAAACTGGCCGGAGCCAGGGTACTCAAACAGACAATAGCTCTGAGTGCTGACAATCGGTGCATGAGTTAGCCGTCCCTTCTGACTACAAAAGATGAGACTGAGCGTAGATCAGTATCCGGAAGTGCGTAGGCCTTTGAGCTGGTCAAGGTTGGTACCGACCGATCCGGCTGCCGCCGCACCGTCGCGCAACACGATATTCAGCGAGGTGAGGTTGTTCACCCGGTTGCCGGAACCCAGCAAGGTGGTGTTCTGCATCAGCCCGCCCTGGGCCAGGCGCTGAAGGCTGCTGCCCTGGTTGTTGCCGGCGTCGATATTGAGCTGCAGCCCTGAATTGCTGGCGGAAACGCTCAATGTGCCTGCGCCGTTGCTGCCCATCACCGTCGAGCCTGCTGCCAGGACTTGCCCCTGGGGCTGCGTCGTGGGTGCTTCGTTGCCCTTGGTGACATTGATATCGACATTGTTCTGCGCCGCGTTGAAGTCGCCGGCGGCGCGCACGACCTGGGTGACGCCCTGGGTGGTGTTCAGGCCACTGCCACCGGTTACGCTGCCAGTCCCGCTGCTTTGCGATGAAGAGGAGCCATTGCCGTTTTCATTGATCATCGACACATAGAACTGCGGCGTGATGGTCGAATGCTGGATCTGCATCGAGGACGTCGCGCCGATCACTTCACCGTTGGCATTCTGCCAGGTACTGGTCATGACGATACCAAAGCTGACGATCCGCCCAGGCAGGACGTAGCGGCCGCGCAGGTTGGCCAGCTCCTGGTCCTTGAGCTCGATGGGCTTGAAGGTCTCTGCCTGCGTCGACAGGCTGGCTGCCAGGCACGCCAGTGCCAGCCAAATGCGTGTGTTCATGGGATGCTCCCGGAGCGTGGTGCTCCTTTTCATTAGAAGAAGTCGCTGCGGATGAAGCCGAAATCGATCAGCTCAGCGTCTTGCACCGGGGTGAAGTTATTGATGCGGTTCTTGGCGGACAGCGGCAGTGGTGGGTCGAGCAAGGCATTGCTCTTGTCGTAGCCCTGGCCGATGACGGCGAAGATGATGCCGTTCCAGCCCTTGACGAAGTCGTCGACCGTGAAACGTTTGTGGCCGAGCACCGGGTCACCGATATAGACCCAGCCTTTGTCGACCCGCTGCATGACCACGAAGTGCTTGTAGCCGCGGATGTCCATCAGGACCACCACGGGAATGCGGATGCTGTTCAAGGTCTCGGGGGCCACCCGGTAACCGCGGGCACGCATGCCGAGACTTTCCACGTAGCGCTTCATGTCGAGCATGGAAAAGCCCTGGACTCGCACCAGGTCCTGGTCTGAATGCTCGAGCATGCCCTTGATGATGTGTTCTTCATCGACATCGAGCCAGTAGGCCTGGCGCAGGATGGTCGCCAGCGCCGCGGCGCCGCAGCTGAAGTCGGTCTTCTGCTGGACCAGGTCGACGAATTTACGCTCGCGGATGCTTTGCACGGGTTTGTAGATCATTGCGCCACCCGGCAGTACGGACAGCGGCATCTGGGCGGCCTCGCTCACACTGGCCACGCACAGCAAAAATACCAAGGCGATAATGCGCATTTTCCCTGTCCCCCCTGGTTCGCTCGTGAAGAAGGCCCCCCGAAGGGGGCCTCCAGGCCACGGCTGTTACATCGAGGTGTTGGAGATGGCCAGCGAGTTGCTTTGCTGGTTGCCCACACCGGCTGCCACGTTGACGCCCAGGTTGCCGCTGCCACCATTAACCGAACCGCTCAGGGTTGCAGTGTTGGTCACAGGGTTGGCCCAGCCGGTCGGGGTCAGCACTTGGAACGAGACGGAGTTGCTAAGCGAGAAATCGCTAGCTTCGTTGTAGCTCTTCGAAATGCTGTCCGAAGACTGCGAGGCTTTCTCGCCGGATTTCTCGAAGGCCGAAGCGCTGGCTTTTTCCCATGCCGATTCGTGTGCTTTTTCGTACGAAGAATCGCGAGACTTGTCATACGACGAGTCACGGCTGCGGTCATACGAAGAGCTGAACGACTTGTCGAACGACGAGTCACGGGACTTGTCATAGGACGAGTTGCTCGACGATTGGTGCGACTTGTCGATCGACGCGTCAAGCGAGGCGTTGAGCGAGGCGTCGAACTCGGCGCTGCGAGAGCGGGTGAAGCGGCCGGCGGTTTCAGACGAAGAAGCACTGCCCGAAGCACTGGCATCAAGCGAAGCGTTCAGCGAAGCACTCGACGACGAGCTGTGGTCGCGGCTGGCCGAGCCACTGGCATTCCAGCTGCTGGAGCCATTGGCGTCCCAGTTGTTGGAGCCACTGGCGCTGCTGCTGCTGGAGCCGCTGGCGTTGCTGCTGCTCGAACCGCTAGAGCTGCTGTTGTGGGAGCCACTGGCGCTGCTGCTGCTGTTGCCCGCTACGCTGAAGCTGGAGCTGGAGCTCTTGTCGACACTGGCGTCGAACGAACCGCTACGCGAGGACGAACCGCTCTTCGTGGTGGTGAAGGTCAGCGTGTCCACACGGTAGGTGCGGTCGGCGTTGTTTTCCACTGTCAGGCCAGGGCCATTCTGGTTGGCGGAGGCAGTGGCGGTGGCATTACCCAGTGGTGCATTGCTGTTGGCAATGGCCATGGTGTTTTTCTGCTGGTTGAGATCACCACCGGCAATGTTGATGCCCACGTTGCCGCTGCTGCCATCACCCGAACCACTCATGACGGCGGAGTTCTGGGTCGACCAGTTGTAGACCTTGTTGTTGCTGCTGGTCTGGTCGACCTTGGCGGTTGCAGTGGCATTGCCGAAGACGAAGGCGTTGTCACGGTCACCGAGATCGGAGCCGGCGTTGGCGATGGCGGCGGCGTTGTCTTGTTGGTTGCCGTTACCGGCCGCCACGTTGACACCGACGTTGCCGCTTGCGCCTGCGGCGGAGCTGCTCATCTCGGCATTGTTGATAGTGCCTTCGTTCTTGATCTTGTTGTTGGTACTTCTTTGCACGTCAGTCGCCTTGGCCGTGGCGGTGACGCTCACCTTGGTTGGAGGTGGGTCATAGTGACCGTGGTGGTGGCCACGCCGATCATTCTGCCCAGCTTGTACAGCAACAGCCATGACCGCAGCAATTGCGAAAACCAGAGGCTTGAGTGCCATCGAGGGTTTCATGGTGATTCTCCGTACTTTATTTTAGGTTAAGTGTTGTTCTTACCTGTTTGGGTCAATTGGCGACCCGTACGCTCAGGGTGTTAGCCGTCTGGTTCCCCACCCCGGCGCTCTGATTCAACTGAACCACCCCACGGCTACCGGTGAATGCCTGGTCACTGGTGGTGACCTGGCGATGGCCGGGTGCGAGATCAGTCGGATCGGAGCTGTTGATCAGCGCCACGTTCTGTTGCAGAAGGACGCTGTCGTCGATGCTTTGCGGCTGGGCACTGATGCTGATGCGCAGTGCATTGGCTTGCTGGTTGGCGGCACCGGCGCTCTGGTTGACACCCAGTGCGCCACTGCCGTGGCTGAACGAATCACCCTTGATATTGGCTTGGGCGTCGACTGTGGGGTCGACCTGGCTGCGCAGCCGCTGGCGGATCTGGGTGCTGGCATTGGCGTCATGGCCAATGGCGAAGGCCCGGGCATTGGCCTGTTGCTGTTGGTCGCCAGCGGCCTGGTTGACACCGACGTTGCCCAGGTACTGGGCCCCGGAGTTGTCGATGTCAGCGTTGTTGACCACTGGGCCCTGGGCAAACGCCGACGCACTGCACAGCGCGGCCAGAATCAACACGGTGTGTTTCATGTTACTGGCCTCCGGTCAGGATATTCAGCGCGCCCATGCCCTTTTGCACGCCGGAGTTGACCATGTTGGAGATGCCATTGCCGCCGGACCCGGCACCGCGCCCCCCGGCCAGGTTCGGCAACTGGTTCTGGGTGCTGATGTTGGCGCCCATGTTGTTGGTCTGCTGGGTGATCAGGGTGCTGATGCCCGAACCGCTGCTGATGCCGGCGAAGTCACCATCACTCAACTCGTTGGTCTGGGTGAGGATATGCGCCGACGGGTTGGCATTGGCGGTGGTCGGGTAGGGGTCGGGGGCAAGGGGGCGGGTCGTGGCGATGCGCGGTTGTACATCGCGGGTGATGACGATGATGCCGTTGTCGGCGTACACGGGCACGCTCACGCCGCAGGCCAGTGCGCAACCGACCAGCAGGAGGCTATTGATGCCTTTTTTCGGTGTCCTCACGATGGCAATTCCTTCTTCAGGTCGCTGGCCCTGCTCAGCGTTGCCGGGAAGAAAGCAGAAGGTGTGCCGGTTTTTGTTAATTCTTGAGAATCAATGGGTTGCGTTGGAAAGGTGAGGGCGCCAGGAAGCCGCTGTATCAGCGTTGAGACAAACGCTCGGGCGATTCGAGCCTGTAGGAGTGTTTATCCCCTCGAACGGGCTTGCGGGGCTGTTTCACCGGCGTGACACTCCGACCCCGGGCGGGCGGGCGCCGCCCAGTGACGGGCACTTAGGTGCATGGGGTGTGTCAGCGACTTAACACTCGGTGGCGCAAACCGGAGTTTTCCCGTCGAGCAGACGTTGCACGGCGTTCAAGGCCGCTGCACTGCGTCGTGGCCAATCTCCGCCCACGACCTGAAGCGGTTGCTGGTGGTGTTGCAACCATTGAAGGCTGTCGTCGAAAAACGCCTGGCGCTGGCTCAACTCGGGCTGACAACGCTGGCCATCGCCCACCCAGTCGACGCCCATCGGGTCGAGCAGCAGGTGCAGGTCATATCGGCGCTCGAGCAGTGCCTGCTCGATCCAGGCCGGACAGTCGCCGAACAGCGCCCGGCTCCACAGCAGGTTGCTCAGCAGGTGAGTATCGAGAATCAACAGCTCTGGCCGGCGGGCGCGGGCGTTGTCTTCCCAGGCCAGCTGGCCGTGGGCGATGGCGGGGATGTCGGCGTAACAGGTATCGCGGCCTTGCTCGTCGATGAAGTGACGAACGTATTCGCCGACCAGTTCGCCGCCGAAGTGCGCCTGGATCTGGCCACTGAGCCAGCTCTTGCCGCTGGACTCAGGACCACACAGCACCAGGACTTTCATGCGCCGGCCAGCGCTGGGTCACGGCGCCACTCCAGCCAGCCGCGTACGGCGATCAGGGTGAACAGGGCATACAAGGCTGCGGTGAGGTACAGGCCCTGGTACAGGAACAGGCCGACAAAGATCACATCCACCACCACCCACAGTGCCCAGCATTGCAGGCGCTTCTGCGCCATCCACAGCTGCGCCACCAGGCTGAAACCGGTCAGCGCGGCATCCAGCCAGGGTTGCGTGGCATTGGTCCAATGGGCCATGGCCGCGCCAAGCAAAAGGCTGCCCAACAGACCCACGCCCAGACCGCCGACGACCTGTGAGAGGCCGAGGCTGGAAACCTGGCGGGCATCTTCGACGTGGTCGGAGCGGGTCCATTGCCTCCAGCCATAGAGTTGCAGCACCGCGAAGACCAACTGCAGGAGCATGTTCGAGTACAACTTCTCCTCATAGAAGATCCAGCTGTAGAGCACCACCATCACCAGGCCGATCGGCCAGCACCAGGGGTTTTGCTTGACCGTGAGCCAGACGGCGATGACGCCAAGCGCGGCGGCGAAGAGTTCGAGGCCGGACATCGGCGTTCCTTGGAGAGAGGAGAGGGCGGGATGCTACAAGCTTCACGCCACACGCTTCAAGCCACAAGCGTCGGTGGCAAGTTCTTCGCCCCACCCAGGCCGCGCCAGTCCCAAGCCTTGCGCGATCACTGTAGGCACCGGCCTTGCCGGCGAACACCGGCAAGGCCGGTGCCCGCTTCGCGGTCTGCGGTCTTGCCGATCTAAACCCTGAATTGACGCAACAATTGCTCCAGCTCCTCGCTCAAGCGCGCCAGTGCAGCACCCGCATCGCTGGACTGGCGCGCCGCCTCGGCGGTCTGCTGCGAAAGATCGGCGGTCTCGGTCACGTTGCGATTGATCTCCTCCACCACGTGCGATTGCTGCAGGGTGGCGCTGGCGATCGAAGCGTTCAGCGCGCCCAGGTTGCCCAGGGCCTGGCTGATGGCGTCGAGGCTGGTGCCCGCTTCGCGAGCCTGCTCGACCGTCTGGCGCGAGGCTTCGCTGCTGGTGTCGATGGCCTTCACCGCCGCTTCGGACTGGCCCTGCAGGTGCTCGATCATGGTCTGGATCTCGGCGGTCGACTGCGCGGTACGCTGGGCCAGCAGGCGCACCTCGTCGGCGACCACGGCGAAGCCGCGCCCTTGTTCACCGGCCCGGGCCGCCTCGATGGCCGCGTTGAGGGCGAGCAGGTTGGTCTGTTCGGCGATCGAGCGGATCACTTCGAGCACACCACCGATTTTCGTGCTGTGGCTGGCCAGTTCGCGGATGACCTTGACGGCCTGGTCGATGGTCGCCGAGAGCCGGTCGATCTGCTGAAGGCTGCCGTGGATCGCCTGCTGGCCGTGGCCGACCTGCTGCTGGGCATTGCGCATCTCGCTGGCGGCCTGCTCGGCATGCTTGGCCACATCGTGCACGGCGTAGGTGACCTCGTTGACCGCCGTGGCCACCTGGTCCATCTGCAACGACTGCTGGGCACTGCGGGCCTGGGCGGAACCTGCGTTGTCGCCGACGTGGCTGGCCGATTCGGCCAGGGCGTGGGCGGCGCCTTGCAGTTGGCCGATCACGCCTTGCAACTTGCCGTTGAAGCGATTGAAGTGCTCACCCAGGTGGGTGATTTCGTCACGGCCATGGGTATCCAGGCGGCGGGTCAGGTCGCTTTCGCCACTGGCGATATTACCCATGGCCTGTACTGCCTCCTGCAGCGGTTGGGCAATGCTGCGGGCGATGAGCACCACCAGCAGGGTCATCAACAGGGCGATGCCCAGGCCCAGCAGCGAGGCGTCGCGTAGCTGGCGAGCGAATTCAGCCTGCACATCGTCGACATAGACGCCCGAGCCGATGATCCAGCCCCAGGGCTTGAACAGCTGTATGTAAGAAGTCTTGGCCACGGGGTCGCTGGCCCCGGGCTTGGGCCAGCGGTAATCGACCGGCCCGGCGCCCTGGCTGCGGGCGAGGGCGACCATCTCGTTGAACACGGCGAAGCCGTCGGGGTCGCGGATGGCGGAGAGGTCCTGGCCATCGAGCTTGGGGTTGGCCGGGTGCATGACCATCCGCGGGGTCAGGTCGTTGATCCAGAAATAATCGTTCTGGTCGTAGCGCAGGCCACGCACAATGGTCAGCGCCTGTTGCTGCGCGGCCTCGCGGCTGAGCGTGCCGGCCGCTTCCAGGCCTTGGTAATAGGCCAGCACGCCGGCGGCGGTCTGCACCACGTGACGGGTCTTCTCGGCCTTGGCCTGATACAGGTCGCCATGGATCTGGCGCAGCATCAAAAGCCCCAGTACCACCAGCATGGCCACGGCGACCAGCAAAATCAGCCACAGGCGGCGGCTGATCGACATCGACCTCAGGGTCTTCATGATGCATTACTCCGGAGTTTTTCTTTTTATCCAAGGCATCCAAGCATGCTTTGCCGGCAGTCCCTACTCGACCAACGGCTAAGTGCCCGCCGAGACAATCCGTGTTGCAGGTAATGCAAGCCTTCAAAGGGGCGCTCTGCTAGGATTTCGGCCGCGCCAGATGAAACCTTTAGTCCACTGAACGGTTCAGCTGGCTTTGCGACCAACTGTCGCTGTAAAACAGCCTCGCCTTCCATAGGCACGAACATGCAAATCAAAAACAAGGGGCCTGCCACCGGCAGCGTTTCACTGGGGGAATGATGGATTTTTGGAGTGCCTTGCAGGCAATTATCTTGGGCGTGGTCGAGGGCCTGACGGAGTTCCTGCCGATTTCAAGTACCGGGCACCAGATCATCGTCGCTGACTTGATCAACTTTGGTGGTGAGCGCGCCATGGCGTTCAACATCATCATTCAGCTCGGTGCCATCCTCGCCGTGGTGTGGGAGTTCCGCCGCAAGATCTTCGATGTGGTGCTGGGGCTACCCACCCAAGCACCTGCCCGGCGGTTCACCATTAACCTGCTGATCGCCTTCTTCCCGGCAGTGGTGCTGGGGGTGCTGTTCGCCGACCTGATCCATGAATACCTGTTCAACCCCATCACCGTGGCTGCGGCGCTGGTGGTCGGCGGGGTGATCATGCTCTGGGCGGAGCGTCGCCAGCACCGCATCGAGGTTGACCATGTCGACGAGATGAGTTGGCACCACGCGTTGAAGATCGGTTTCGTCCAGTGCCTGGCGATGATCCCAGGGACCTCGCGTTCCGGCTCGACCATCATTGGTGGCCTGCTGTTCGGCCTGTCACGCAAGGCCGCCACCGAGTTTTCGTTCTTCCTGGCCATGCCGACCATGGTCGGGGCGGCGGTTTATTCGGGCTACAAGTACCGCGAACTGTTCCAGCCAGGCGACTTGCCGGTGTTCGCCCTGGGCTTCGTGGTGTCGTTCATCTTCGCCATGATCGCCGTGCGTGGGTTGCTCAAATTCATTGCCAACCACAGCTATGCGGTGTTCGCCTGGTACCGCATCGCCTTCGGCTTGCTGATCCTGGCGACCTGGGAGTTCGGTTGGGTCGACTGGTCGACGGCGCACGGCTGATGGCGCGTGGGCAGGAAAGCGTGCGCAACGCACGCCTGAAGCTTCTGGTACTGGCCGGGTTATGCCTGTTGCCGGTGCTGGGCGGCCTCCAGATGGGGTTGAATGGCCAGTCCTGGGTGCCTTTGGCGTTGTATCCGACGGTGAGCCTGGTCAGCCTGCTGCTGTACTGGCAGGACAAGCAGCAGGCGCGT